>JBGPBL010000004.1:0-83691 GCA_041481225.1 Sulfurifustaceae bacterium
CGGCCTGGCTGGACATTTCCGCATGAGAATGAACTGCCGCCGTGGGTGCGTGGTCGCGTTAGTCGCGAGGTGCGTGATCTGGCGAAAACCCCGGCCGGAAAGATTTTTTATCAGGCTGTGACGCCGCAGGATATTTCCGCCACCCGCCTGCGTGAGGCGATTGGCCGTAGCGAACCGATACAGGGCTGGCTGTCGCCGGCGGTGTGGGAATACATTAACGTAAACGGGATTTACCGGAAGAGGGGAAACTGATGCGGGCTAAAAAATTGTCAGCCAAGAAAATCTTGCAAGTGATCCAGGATACGCTGGAGGATGCCAAGGCGAAGGACGTTATTATGCTGGACGTGAGCAAGATCAGCGATTTTACCGACTGCATGGTAGTGGCGAGCGGCACGTCGAACCGTCATGTCACCTCCGTTGCGGACAAGGTCGTCGACAAGCTGCGTGAACTCGGCCTGAGGCCGATCGGCATGGAAGGGCTGAAAACCGGCGACTGGGCGCTGGTTGATTTCGGGGACGTCGTTGTGCACGTCATGCGTGAACAGATACGTGACTTCTACAATCTGGAAAAACTTTGGTCGGACGCCAAGGGCCTTGAAATAAAAAAGCCCAAAGCCCCACGCAAGAAAGCAAAGAGCGCGAAGAAGGGCACCGCCGTCACCAAAAAAAACGGTTAAGCGGCAGGATTTCTTTCCTGAATTTTTTAATCCTGTGGGCCTTGTCCATGTCTTTTGCGATGCCAGGGGTTGACGGCCCATGAAAATCCACATCATCGCTGTCGGCGACCGCATGCCCGAATGGGTGGAGACGGGTTATAAAGAGTACGCCAAACGTCTGCCGTCGCATTGCCAGCTGGTACTGCATGAAATCCCTGCCGGGCGGCGCACCAAGAATGCGGATATCCCGCGCCTCACCGAGCAGGAGGGGGCACGCCAGCTCGCGGCCATCCCTGCGGGCGCGCGGGTGATTGCCCTCGACCGCTCGGGAAAACAGTTGGATACCGAGGCGCTGGCCGCCGAACTGGAGAAACAGCTCGCCAGCGGCAGTGATCTTGCGTTGCTGGTCGGCGGACCTGAGGGGCTTGCGCCCGCGTGCCTGAAACGCGCCACTGAGCGCTGGTCATTGTCCCGCCTTACCCTGGCGCATCCCGTCGTCCGCGTGGTGCTGGCTGAACAGCTTTATCGTGCGTGGAGCATCATTAACCACCTGCCGTATCATAGATAGCCTATGATTTACCTCGCCTCCGCCTCGCCACGCCGACAGGAATTGTTGCAACAGCTCGGTATTGTCTTCGAGGTCCTGCCATCGAATATTCTGGAAGCGCAGGAGCGTGGCGAGTCGCCCGAGGCTTACGTGAGGCGAGTCGCCGCCGACAAGGCGCGCTTTGTGGAAAACCTCATCCGGGAACGTGGTTTGTCATCGCATCCGGTGCTGGGCGCTGATACTGAGGTGGTGCTTGATGGGGAAATCTTTGGAAAGCCGCGCGACCGTGACCATGGAATCGAGATGTTGCAGCGCCTGGCAGGACACACCCACGAAGTGTTGTCGACGGTCTGTATGGTGCACTCCGGAAAAGAACATGCGGCGCTCAGCCGCAGCCGCGTCACGTTTACGCCGTTGACACAGGCGGAAATCTGTCAATACTGGGAGACGGGCGAGCCTATTGGAAAGGCCGGGGCTTACGCTATTCAGGGAAAGGCGGCGGCGTTCATTACCCGCCTCGAAGGCAGCTATTCCGGCGTGATGGGGCTGCCGCTCCACGAGTTGTCTGAGGTCATGAAAAAGATCGGAGCGGGAGGGTTGTGAGCGAGGAAATTCTGATCAACGTCACCCCACAAGAGACACGCGTGGCGGTTGTCGAAAATGGCGTGCTGCAAGAGGTGTACATCGAGCGCGCGCGCCAGCGGGGAATCGTCGGGAACATCTACAAGGGCAAGGTGGTCCGCATCCTTCCCGGCATGCAGGCGGCCTTTGTGGACATCGGTCTTGAGCGCACCGCCTTTTTGCATGCTTCAGATATTCGTCCCTCCTCGGCCTCCGATAACGGCGCGGCCGCGAATCCGCCCATCCATCAGCTGTTGCAGGACGGACAGGAAATTGTGGTCCAGGTGCTCAAGGATCCGCTTGGAACCAAGGGCGCGCGTCTGACCATGCAAATTACGCTGCCGGCGCGTTACCTCGTGTACCTCCCCTACAGCCAGCACATTGGCATCTCCCAGAGAATTGGAGATGAGGCCACGCGTGAGCGTTTGCGCACGCTCGTGAAGTCCGCGATGGCGGAGGGCGAGGAAGGCGGGTACATCCTGCGCACCCTTGGCGAGACCGCGACCGAAGAGGAAATCGAAACCGACATCCGTTATTTGCGGCGCGTGTGGGCCTCCTGTCAGGAACGCATTCGTACCGCACCGGTCCACAGTCTTATTCACGAGGACCTGCCATTGGCGCTGCGCACGATGCGCGATCTGGTGCGCGCTAACGTGGAGTCCATCCGTATCGATTCGCGCGAGATTTTTAACAAGGCGCGCGATTTTGCGATTGAGTTTATCCCCGAGGCGGCCGCGCGCATCGAGCATTATCCGGGTGAGCGGCCGATTTTCGATCTGTATTCCGTCGAGGATGAGATTCAGAAGGCGCTGGAACACAAGGTTACTCTCAAATCGGGCGGTCATCTGATCATGGACCAGACCGAGGCCATGACCACGATCGACGTCAACACCGGTGCCTATGTCGGCCGCAAGAATCTGGAAGAAACGTTGTTCAAGACCAATCTTGAGGCGGCGCAGACCATTGCCCGGCAGCTGCGGTTGCGCAACCTGGGCGGCATGATCATTATCGATTTTATCGACATGGCCGAACCGGAGCACCGTCGTCAGGTATTGCGGGCGCTGGAAAAAGCGTTGTTGCGTGATCGAACCAAGGTGTACATGACGGAGATGTCTTCGCTCGGACTGGTGGAGCTGACGCGCAAGCGCACACGCGAAAGTCTGGAACATGTCCTGTGCCAGCCATGCCCGGTATGCCAGGGTCGGGGAAAGCTCAAGACACCGCATACGGTGTGTTACGAGATCTTCCGCGAAATCCTGCGTGAGGCGCGGCAATATGACGCCAATGAGTATCTGGTACTGGCCTCGCAGGCGGTGATCGATTTGCTGCTCGATGAGGAAGCCAGCAGTCTGGTGAAGTTGCAGGAGTTCATCGGAAAGCCGATTCAACTCAAGGTAGAGTCGGTCTACTCGCAGGAGCAATATGACGTGGTGTTGATGTAGTGCAACCTTTTCAGGTTTCCTGGATTCAATGTCCGGTAAAGTATCTCGGTGATCGATTACCCTTCTCTGTTTGGCTGAGAAACCCTTCAAGGTGAGCCCAGCCCCGTTTGATTGGCGATTCGCTTTCATTTTTTCCCGAATGCGTCAAAATGATGCTTTGCAACGCCTGCCTTTCCGGGCACGGGTTTAGCCGGTTCCATGAAAAAACGAATCCGCCGTTATGCCGTTCACATCGGCCGTTGGACGCTGCATATCGGCCGCTGGACATGGTATGTCTCCGCCGTGGTGCTGGTATTGCTCGCCATCGTGTTTTCGATGGCGCGCCTGTTGCTGCCTTCGCTCGTGGATCGCAAGGATGACCTTGAGGAGTATCTGAGTCGCCGATCCAGCCATCAGGTACACATCGAACAGCTTTCCGCCTATTGGGACGGACTACACCCGGGGTTGCGTGTCAAGGGATTGCAGGTCTACGTCGGTGAAGGGTTGCGGCCGGCCATACGTCTGAGTGAGATGCGCGTCAGCCTCGCGCTGGTGCCGCTGCTGTGGGGGAATTTTGAAATCAACAGCCTCGTGGTGGTCAATCCGAGCCTGGCACTTGAGCGGCTTGAGGACGGGCGTTTCCGCATCTCCGGTTTTAATCCGTTGCACGCGAGCGAGCGTGCGGACGATGAGAAATTCGTCAACTGGCTGTTTCGTCAGAACAGTCTGGCCATCGAAAGCGGTGAGATGCAGTGGTTTGACCATAATGATCCCTCGGCCTCGGTACATCTGTCGCATGTGAATCTGACGCTGCAGAATAGCGGCGAGCGCCATCGCCTCGGTTTCAGTGCGGATTTCCCCCCGGAGATGTGCCGCAGTTGTTCCGTGGTTATCGATGTTAAGGGCAATCCTCTTGTTTCCACGGAATGGGGCGGCGAGATCTTTTTGCGCGCGACGGAGATGAACGTGAGCGCGCTTCCATTGATTGCGCGGGAAAGACTCCCACCCGCTGTGCGTGGCCAGTTCACGACGCAGCTGTGGTCCGAGTGGGAGCATGGCCAGCCCACATTGATACGGGGAGATACCCGTGTCTCCGGTCTGAGAGTCCCGATCGCGCATTGGGATGCCCCGCTTGTGATTAGTGAAGCCAGCGGCGACATCAATTGGGAGGTCGGAAGATCCGGCTGGCGACTGGATGTGGCCCAGCCCACTCTCAAGCTGAACGGCCCGGTCTGGCAGGCCGGTCATTTGCGTATTACGCAGCAACCCGGGGAAAGCACGATTCAAATCAAGCATATCGATGTAGGGAGCGTCACGCGCCTTGTCGAGTATGTCAGGAAAGAAGTGGAAGATGACATGGAAGCGGCCGCTGGCATCGCCCCGGACGCGTTTTTCGATTATTGGACGATCAGCAAACCCGAGGGCAGCGTGGATAATCTCAACCTGCGTCTCGTTGGTAACTGGATGGCACCGACGGACTTCTCCCTCGAGGCCGACTTGGCTGGCGTCAACACCCAGGCGTACCGGAATTATCCGGGGATACGTGGTTTGGGCGCGCATCTTTCCATGACCCGCAACACGGGCCATGCGAAGTTCGATGTCTTCAATTCCGAAATTTCTTTGCCCACGGTATTTCGCGCGCCGTTGCCGGTGCGGCGGATGGATGGGGAGATCGACTGGGAAAAAACCGCGGATGCCTGGCAGATCCATGGAAACAGCCTGCATGTGGTCAGCGACGACGCACGTGGAACCGGAAAATTGACCGTAAGTGTACCTACGGACAGGATGCTTCCACCGCGCGTGAAATTGCGTGTTGATTTTCATGACGGCAAGGGTGAGCATGCCGCGCGCTACTATCCGGTGCATCATCTCGGACCAACCACGCTCGCCTGGATGGAACGCTCGTTTGTGTCCGGCGAGATTACCGACGGCTATCTGATTTACGATGGCGCGATCTCTGATTTTCCATTCCGCCACCAGACTGGAAAGTTCGAGCTTCGCGCCCATGTGCACGACGCCGTGTACAGCTATCTGTCTGGGTGGGAGCCGATCAAACACGGGGAGGTGGATGTAGCGGTCAACGGTCCCGAGGTGCTGGTGACCGGCAACGGCAAGATTGCGGAACTCGATGCCAATCAGGTGGTGGTCCAGGTAAAGGAAACCGAAGACGCGGGCCGGGTGGTGCAGGTCACCGGCAAGGTGGCGGGCCCGGTCAATGAAACGCTTTCGGTTCTGCGCGAGGTGAAATCGCCGGTCGGAACAGAATGGCTTGCCTATCTGCCGTCTGGCCTGCGGGGCAATGGCCGGGGTTTCTTGAGTCTCGATCTCCGTATTCCGCTGGGCCATGCCGCGGAGACCAGCATCACTGGCGAGTACCGTTTCTTGGGGGCGGATCTGCTGCTGCCTGATACGGGCGTGAGCCTGCAGACGATTGAGGGCAAGGTGCAGTTCACCGAGTCCGGCCTTCGTGAAGGCAGTCTGCACGGCCAGTTTCTGGGCGGGGACTTCGTGGCGGTCGCGGCGCCGCAACCAGATGGCCTGCAAATCTATGCGCAGGGCACCATCCAGGCGCCAGCGTTGACGCCGATTCTGGGCCCGCGGATAGCGTCGCGTATTTCCGGAATTGCCGGTTGGCATGGTACGTGGCGGCGGAGCAAGGGTGTCAGCAGTGCTTACCTGGAATCTGATTGGCGGGGGCTCAGGCTCTCGCTTCCCCCTCCCCTTAATTTTCCAGAGGGTCTCGGTGAGGAAAAGCTCATTGTCAAAACTGAGTCGAGTTCACGCGATAATCATTTGTTGACGCTGAACGCAGGGCGTTCGGTGAATGGTAGGCTTGCCTTTTCCCGCCGTAACGATAGTTGGAATTTCAGCGGTGGGCACATCGGCTTAAGTGATGTACAGGGAAGTATAAGTACGCCATACAGGGATGTCCTCATGCCGCGAGCGCAGGATGCGCGAGGGCAGCCTACGGGCGCCCCCTCGGGGGGTGTAAACACCGCACGCAGGAAGCCGGGAGCGACCGGAGAGCCAGTGGCAATACCCAAGGAGCCGGGGCTTTATCTCAGCGCGCGCTTTGCGGCCGTGGACCTGGATGATTGGTTGCCTTTGCTGGGCGATGGCCACCGCCCGCTACCAGAATTTTTCACCCGCGTGAGCGCCGAGATCAGGTCGCTCGATCTGGTGAATCGCCGGTTCGAGTCCACATCACTCGATCTTTCCCGGACCCAAGACGGTTGGAGTGGTACGGTCGGCGGACCTTCCGCGGCCGGCCATATTCTGTTTACGGGCAAAGCCCCGGCTACGCGCATTGAACTCGACTTGGCGCACCTGGCCTTGCCGGAGAAAGAGATTCAACGGCACAAGCCGGCATCGGATCCACATCGGTTTCCAACACTCACGATCCGCAGCAAAACGTTTCAATTAATGAATAAACAGTTGGGCGAACTGGATTTCGCCGCGGCGCCGGATGAACAAGGCTGGGTGATCCAGCGTTTCAATCTGACCCGACCGGAGATGAAGCTCGCTGTCAGCGGCAAATGGCGGATGGTTAACAACAAGCACGGAAGCGATTTTTCCATTGACCTCAGCAGTTCGGACATGGGCAAGACCATGGAGGCGTTCGGGATGGCGGATCAGATGTCGGGAGGAGACGTCCATATCAAGTCGCAGCTGGCCTGGTCGGATACGCCGGCGGGCGTCCAGGTCGCCGGGCTGAACGGCAAGGTGGAGGTGGATGCGAAGAAGGGGCGCTTCCTTCAGGTGAAACCGGGCGCCGGCCGGCTTTTCGGATTGCTGGATTTGAGCGCCATCGGCCGCTATCTCATGCTCGATTTCAGCCCGCTGTTCGGCAAGGGGTTTATCTTTGACCGGATTCAGGGCCAAATTGACATTCAGAAAGGCAATGCCTATACCCGGAATTTTCTGATCAAGGGGCCGGCGACCGAGATCGGTGTCGGTGGCCGGATAGGACTCGCTGCAGAGGATTTTGATCTGGATATCGAGATTCAGCCAAAATTGAGCGATACGCTCACGCTGGCAAGCTGGGGTCTGTGGGGGCCGCAGGTGGCGGTGGTGGTGCTCGCGGTGCAAAAGATATTCAAGAAGCAGATCACAAAAGGAACCCATGTGGCCTATGTGGTTAAGGGTCCTTGGGACAAGCCGGTGATCACCAAATTGGTGAAGAACGATACGGAGAAAGCCAAGCCCAGTGCCACAAACAAGTGAATGAGAACGCTCTCAATGCTATTCTACTGAATAGGTAATCAGTTTCATTGGCTCACTTGCCGTTGCTCCCCCGGCCCACGTCACACAAAATGCATTATTCATGACTACCGACAGGAAAGTGCCGTGCCCCTAGTTGCCGCGATTCAGCTTGCCTCCGGCCCTCAGGTTTCCGCCAACCTTAACGAAGCCGCGCGCCTGATTGGCAACGCCGCGGATTCCGGCGCAGAACTGGTGGTGTTGCCTGAGAATTTCGCGATCATGCCGCAGAAGGACGCCGACCGCTTGGCGGCTGTCGAGGAGGAGGGCCATGGTCCGATTCAGGATTTCCTGTCTGAACAGGCGCGCATGCATCGGATATGGCTCGTGGGTGGCACTATCCCGTTCGCGGCAATTAACAAAGACAAGGTGCGCGCGGCGTGTCTGCTGTATAACGATCGCGGCGAGCGTGTGGCGCGTTACGATAAAATACATCTGTTCGACGTGAGCCTCGACAATGGTGAGCAGTACCAGGAATCGCGTACGATCGAGGCGGGAGACAAACCGGTAGTGGCCAATACGCCTTGGGGAGGACTGGGGCTCGCTGTCTGTTACGATCTGCGGTTCCCGGAGCTTTTCCGGGAGTTGCTCGATCAGGGGGCAGAAATGTTCGCCGTGCCCGCGGCGTTCACCGCGCATACCGGGAAAGCACACTGGGATGTACTGGTACGCGCCCGGGCGATTGAAAACCTTTCTTTTGTCGTCGCCTCCGCCCAGGGTGGCTATCACGTCAATGGCCGTGAAACACATGGCAATAGCATGATCGTCAGTCCCTGGGGCGAGGTGCTGGATCGGCTCGAGCGCGGCGCCGGTTTTGCCATCGCCGATTGCGATCGCGGACACTTGCAGAGTGTGCGTACCAGTCTTCCCAGCATTCAACACCGGCGGATGCGCTGTGCAGGACGCAGCAGTGTTGCGGGAGCCCCCTCCGGCGAGGCGAACACCGCACGCAGGAATGCCGGGAGCGACCGCTCATGAGCGGCCTGCTCGCACTCGCGCGCCAGTCCCTGCTTGAGCCCGCCGGCATTGGCGAGGTGGAGTTGGATCGCCTCATGAGCGGCCTCATGGGCGGGCATGTCGACCATGGCGATTTGTATTTCCAGTACAGCCGGCACGAATCCTGGTCGCTGGAAGAAGGTATCGTCAAATCCGGCAGCCACAACATCGAGCAGGGAGTCGGTGTGCGCGCCGTGTCCGGAGAGAAAACCGGTTTTGCCTATTCCGATGAGATCGTGTTGCCGGCGTTGCTGGATGCGGCCACCGCCGCACGCGCCATCGCCCAGCAGGGCGGACAGGGTCGGCAGCCGGTCACCTGGCGGGGTGAATCCGGATTGCAGCTCTACCCGCCGGCCGATCCGCTGGCGAGTCTCGCGGATGATGCTAAGGTGCAGCTGCTTGAGCGCGTTGAGCGCGAGGCGCGTGCGCAGGACCCGCGGGTAAAGCAGGTGATGGCAAGTCTTGCTGCCACGCACGAGGTGGTGCTGGTGGTACGTTCCGATGGCGTGCTCGCGGGCGATGTGCGTCCGCTGGTGCGGCTCAACGTTAGCGTGATCGTCGAACAGAACGGCCGGCGCGAGCAGGGCAGCGCCGGTGGCGGTGGACGCTTCACCTATGGATATTTTCTCGAGCAGGAACACGCGCTCGGGTATGCGCGCGAGGCCGTGCGTCAGGCGCTGGTGAATCTCGATGCCGCCGAGGCCCCGGCCGGCGCCATGACGGTGGTGCTCGGGCCCGGCTGGCCGGGCATCCTGTTGCACGAGGCCATCGGCCATGGGCTCGAGGGCGATTTCAATCGCAAGGGCACCTCCGCGTTCTCCGGTCGCGTCGGCGAGAAGGTCGCGGCCGACGGCATCACCGTGGTGGACGATGGCACGTTGCCCTCGCGACGTGGTTCGCTCAATGTGGACGATGAGGGTACGCCCACACGGAAAACGGTGCTGATCGAAAATGGCATTCTCAAGGGCTACATGCAGGACACGCTCAATGCGCGGCTCATGGGTGTGGCGCCCACCGGCAATGGCCGGCGCGAATCCTACGCGCATCTCCCCATGCCGCGCATGACCAATACTTACATGCTGGCCGGGGGTCGTGACCCGCAGGAAATCATCGCCTCGGTCGACAAGGGACTTTACGCCGTTAATTTTGGCGGCGGGCAGGTGGATATCACCTCGGGCAAGTTTGTGTTCTCGGCCTCGGAGGCCTATCTCATCGAAAAAGGGAAAATTACACGCCCGGTGAAGGGCGCGACCCTCATCGGTAACGGTCCCGACGTGCTTCAGCGTGTCTCCATGATCGGCAACGATTTGCAGCTCGACCCGGGTGTGGGCACCTGCGGCAAGGAAGGTCAGAGCGTGCCCGTGGGTGTCGGCCAGCCGACGTTGCGTATCGACGGGCTGACGGTGGGTGGAACCCAGGGATGAGTGCTGCGACCAACACCGCGATGACGCCTTCCTCCATCGTGGATGCCGCGAGCCGTGAGCGCTTGACGGCACTGGTTCAGGAGGTTCTTGCCGAGGCGAAGAAGCAGGGAGCGACGACGGCCGAGGCCGCCGTCAATATCAGTCAGGGCCTTTCGGTCAACGTGCGTCTTGGCGAAGTCGAAACCGTCGAACACACTCGTGACAAGGGGCTTGGCCTCACCGTTTATGTCGGCCAACGCACCGGATCGGCCAGCACCACGGATTTCGGCCGCGAGGCACTGTGCGACACCGTGCGCGCCGCCTGTGCCATCGCCCGACATACGGCGGAAGACGATTGTTCCGGCCTCGCCGATCCGGACCGGCTGGCACGCGAGATCCCGGATCTGGATCTGCACCACCCCTGGAATCCGGGGGTAGACAAGGCCATTGTGCTGGCACGCGAGTGCGAAGCCGCGGCACGAGGAGTAGATAAGCGCATCACCAATTCCGAGGGTGCTTCCCTTTCGACCCACGAGGGCATCGAGGTTTACGGCAACACCCACGGTTTTCTCGGCGCGGTAGCGGGTAGTCGTCACAGTCTGAGTGTGAGTGTTATCGCGCAGGACGAAGCTGGCATGCAGCGTGATTATTGGTATACCGCCGCGCGCGATGCCAACACCCTCGATTCGCCGGCCATGGTCGGGCACCTGGCCGCGAACCGGACGCTCAAGCGCCTCAACGCGCGCCGGCTTTCCACACGCCAGTGCCCGGTGCTGTATGAGGCGCCGATTGCCTCCAGTCTGCTGTCGCATTTCGTTGGCGCCATTCGCGGCGGTGCGCTTTATCGCCAGGCGTCCTTCCTTCTCGATAGCCTCGGAAAGAAGGTATTCGCGGATTTTGTGCGCATTCACGAACAGCCCCACCTCAAGGGGGCGATGGGGAGTGCGGCTTTTGATAACGAGGGCGTGGCCACCGCCCCGCGTGATCTGGTGCACGACGGTGTTCTGCTTGGGTATGTGCTCAATTCCTATTCGGCGCGCAAACTCAAGATGCCGACCACCGGCAATGCCGGAGGGGTGCACAACCTTACTATTGCCCCCGGCTCGGACGATCTCGCGGCCCTGCTTAAGCGCATGGACACGGGGCTCTTCGTGACCGAACTCATCGGATTCGGTGTCAATCCGGTGACCGGCGACTATTCCCGGGGCGCCGCCGGTTTCTGGGTAGAAAACGGTGAGATCCAGTATCCGGTCGAGGAGATCACCATTGCCGGAAGCCTCAAGGAGATGTTCCGGCACCTGGCCGCGGTCGGCAGCGACGTCGACCTGCGCGGCAATATCCGTACCGGTTCCATCCTGATAGAGAATATGACACTCGCTGGCAGTTAGTCGGGAGACGACTTCTTAATTAAATATCCCTCGCATGACACAAGAAACCGGTTGACATGGTTAGACGCCGAATTAAAATCCGGATGCTCTTAAACTAAAGAGAAGACTCTTTGTCAGACATTGTAGTTATAGACATTCTAGGTTCTAGCGGTTAAGTCTCCCCCAAGTTGTTACCATCCTGCTTGGGCTGCTTCCCGCCAGACATAAGCGGTGAAGCGGCACCACATGAAAGTCGCTGGCGTTCCGTCAGTGTTGTCGGTCCCGGTTTGCCCTAAAATATAAGATCTAATGTGGGATGCGGTCATGCCGTCACCCTCGCCTGTTTTGGTGTTCGGGTTTGACTTTGCCGTAACGGAGAATCGAGCATGCAGCACAAGGTATCCGGAGCTTACGCTCTAGGGGCGATCCTCGCGCGTTTTAAGTCTAGCAAAATCATATCGGCGAATATCACCGCGCAGGCCTCAGCGCAACTCGCCACCATGGCGCAGGTTGATGCAGAAACAGCGCTGCGGCAGCTCCTAAGTTCGTCGGAAGGCCTGCTCGACCGTGAGGCTGAGGAACGCCTGCAGCAGACCGGGCCGAACACCATTGCCCACGAAATCCACAAAAACGCCTGGCGGAAACTGCTCGAGCGTTTTGAGAATCCCCTGAACCTGCTGTTACTGGCGCTGGCCGTCATTTCTTTTTTCATGGCTGATTACGAGGCCGCCACCATCATTTCGATCATGGTGCTGATAAGTGTGTTGCTGTCCTTCTTCCAGGAATATCGCTCAAGCAATGCCGCTGAGAAACTTCGCGCGATGGTCAGTACGACCGCGACGGTTGTCCGTAAGGACACTCGTGAGGGAGTGCCATCCGAGGTGAGGGACGCGTTTCAGGTGAGATTGATGCCGCATGGTCCGGTTAGGAAGGAAGTTCCGTTGGAGACATTGGTGCCTGGAGACGTGATCCATCTTTCGGCCGGTGACATGATTCCGGCGGACGTGAGACTCCTGTCTGCCAAGGATTTATTTGTGAATCAGTCCTCGTTCACTGGCGAGGCGATGCCAGTAGAGAAGTTCGCCAGCACTGAAGCCGATCGGGCCAAGGGCGCATTCGATTTGTCGAATATCTGTTTCATGGGAAGCAATGTCGTCAGCGGTACCGCCACGGCAGCAGTGGTGCTTACCGGGCCGCGCACCTACCTTGGTGTGCTGTCTAGCAGCATCGTCGGGCAACGGGTGCTGACCAGTTTTGACAAGGGCGTCAATCGGTTTACCTGGTTGATGATCTACCTCATTGCGGTCATGGTGCCGCTCGTTTTTCTAATTAACGGCTTGACCAAGGGCGATTGGATGCAGGCGCTGCTCTTTGCCATGGCGGTGGCAGTGGGGTTGACCCCGGAAATGCTACCCATGATCGTCACCGTTAATCTCGCCAAGGGCGCGATCGCCATGTCACGCAAGAAGGTTATCGTCAAACGGCTCAACTCCATCCAGAACTTTGGTGCGATGAACATCCTGTGTACCGATAAGACCGGCACGCTCACCCAAGACCGGATCATCTTGGAAAAACACCTGGATATCTTTGGGCAGGAGAACGAGGATGTTCTGGAATTCGCCTATCTGAACAGTTTTTATCAGACGGGTCTGAAGAATCTTTTGGACGTGGCCGTGCTTGATCATATGGAGCTGCACACCCGGTTGCGGGTGGAGAGCAGTTACCGCAAAGTAGATGAGATTCCCTTTGACTTTGCCCGCCGACGCATGTCGGTCGTGGTAGAAAAAAATCGTGTGCAACACGTCCTGATCTGCAAAGGTGCCGTAGAGGAGGTGTTCAGCGTATGCAGCCGGGGCGAGGTCAACGGCGAGACGTTTGATTTAGATGAGGGTCATCTACAGCGCCTGAGGGATGTGACCCGGGAGCTGAACGAAGATGGATTCCGCGTGATCGCGGTAGCTTACAAGGAAATTCCAGCGCCATTGGCGACCTATTCCGTCAGAGACGAAGCCGATCTAGTGCTGGTTGGCTATATCGCTTTTCTTGATCCCCCGAAGGACAGCGCGATGGAGGCGATCGCTGCTTTGCACCGGCACGGTGTGCAGGTCAAGATTCTGACCGGCGATAACGAGGTCGTCACTCGCAAGATCTGCAAAGAGGTTGGTTTGCCGGTCGAGCGCATTGTTTTGGGCAGCGAGATCGAAACCATGTCCAGCGCGCAGCTGACCGAGGTTGCCGAGAGCGCAACGGTTTTCGCCAAATTGTCTCCGGAACAAAAGGCTAACGTTATCCGGGCATTGCGTCAGCATGGGCATGTCGTCGGTTTTTTGGGCGACGGAATCAACGATGGTCCGGCGTTGAAGGCAGCGGATGTCGGCATCTCTGTAGATACAGCCGTCGATATTGCAAAAGAGTCGGCGGATATCATCCTGCTGGAAAAGAGTCTTCTGATATTGGAGGAAGGCGTGATCGAAGGCCGAATGGTGTTCGGGAATATTATCAAGTACATCAGAATGGGGGCGAGCTCCAATTTTGGCAACATGTTCAGCGTGCTGGGGGCGAGCGCCTTTTTGCCGTTTCTGCCCATGGCACCCATCCAAGTTCTGGTAAATAACCTGTTGTATGACCTATCGCAGACAACTATTCCCACCGACAACGTGGATGAAGAATATCTAGCGAGGCCGCGGCAATGGGATATCGGCAATCTCACCCGGTTTGTACTCTTCATTGGGCCGATCAGTTCTATTTTTGATTACGCGACATTCTTTACCTTGCTCTATGCGTTTGGCGCCTGGGATCATGCGGCGTTGTTTCAGACCGGGTGGTTTGTCGAATCCCTGCTATCACAAACCTTGATTGTGCATATTATCCGTACTGGCAAAATCCCCTTCGTGCAGAGCCGGGCCAGTCTGCCCCTGATGTTGACCAGTCTCGTGATATGCAGTTTTGGTGTCTGGTTGCCGTTCTCTCCCTTTGCGGGTTCGTTGGGCTTCACTTCCCTGCCACCGCACTACTGGCTGGCGCTAGGACTGATACTGGTGATTTACCTGTCTCTCACGCATTTTGTGAAGAGCTGGTTCATTCGGCGTTATGGGCTTAACTAACCGAATCAACCGTTAGACGTGATCCGGCCTGTCAAATCAGCGGCTGGATTGCCAACGGGGACAGCAAAAAACGCCATAAATACCCTGAAATCAGCCAGTTATCCGATAATTTTGCGTTAGTTCAGGAATGTGCCATATTTAAAGCAAGTGAGTAAGCCGGAAAACAACATGGTCCCGAACGTACTGACATTAATCAGCCAAGCGATCAAAGAGAAGCACTGCATCGCTATCCGCTACCACGATCAACGTCAGATCCGGGTGGTGGAGCCGCACGCCGTGTATACGGATGAGCGCGGCGAGATGGTCGTGGATGCCTACCAGACGCGCGGTTTTTCCTCTTCGAACCGTCCCGCGCCGTTCTGGCGTCCGTTCCGGCTGAAGAAGATTACCGCGGTTTCCGTGCTGAAGGAGTCGTTCGAACCGCGCATTGCGGAAGGGTTCAGTGCCAATCGCCTGAAGTATCGCAACGGGTTGGTGGCGATTGCGCAGGATACCCGACCGACCTTCGGTTACGTTCCCCCCTCCCAAACCACCGAGGTCGGGCCGCATCTTCCCCCGGGTGTTCGCCGTTAACTAAGTCTTACCGCGCAATGAGGGTTTGACCGCGCCAGCATTGAGCGTGTCCACCAGCGCGTGGACTTCCCGTGTGTCTCGCAGTTTCAGTACCCGCCGGGAAAATCTGGTGAGCTGGTCCACGCTGCTTTCCCGCACGATTTTCTTGACCACCAGCAGTGTGGCCGGATGCATGCTGAATTCGGAGAGCCCGAAACCGAGCAGCAGACGGGTATAACGCGGATCACCCGCCATTTCGCCACACATCGCCACCGGAATTCGTGCCTGCTTGGCTGCCTCGATGGTAAGCACGATGAGCCGCAACACCGATAGATGCAACGGGTCGTAGAGGTAGTTCACGGCGTCGTCGACGCGATCGATGGCCAGAGTGTATTGGATAAGATCATTAGTGCCGATGGAGAAAAAGTCGAGATACGGCGCGAATAGGTCGGCAGAGATGGCGGCGGCCGGTACCTCGATCATGCCGCCGATGGCGATCTTGGGGTTGAACTTTTCGCGTTCACGCCGGAGTTCGTTCTTGGTTTCCTCAATGAGGTCGAGCACCTGGAACAGTTCATCTTGACTCGACAGCATGGGGATCATCATGCGCACATTGCCAAAGGCAGAGGCGCGCAGGATGGCACGTAACTGTGGGCGGAAGATCGAGGTATCGTGCAGGCATAGCCGCACGGCGCGCAGGCCCAGCGCCGGATTGATCGTGACCGGTGCGTTGTCACGCCCGCCGTCCACCTGCTTGTCGGCGCCAAGGTCGAGGGTGCGGATAGTCACCGGTTTCCGAGGGAGCGCCTTGACTACCTTCATGTAGGCGCGGAACTGTTCTTCTTCGTTGGGCGGTTCCGCACGGTTCATGAACAGGAATTCTGTACGGTAGAGGCCGATGCCCTCGGCACCGGCCTGGCTGGCGGCGCGTACGTCGGCGGGTAACTCGATATTGGCAAGCAGCGCGATACGGTGATTGTCGCGCGTGATGGCGCGGCTGGTGCGCAGCCGGTTTAGTTCCTTGCGTAGCTGGACGATATCTTTCTTGCGCTGCTCGTATTCGGCGAGAATGCCACGGTCGGGATTGACAATCACTATCCCGCGCTTGCCGTCGACGATCAACTCCTCGCCCGGCCGGATGTAGCGTGTGGCGCTGTGTACCGAAACGATAGCCGGGATACCGAGGCTGCGCGCGATGATGGCCGTGTGCGAGATGGGTCCGCCCAGATTGGTGACAAAGGCACGGACCCGGTTGTGTTTCAGTATCACGGCATCCGCTGGTGTGAGATCGTCGGCGACGACGATCTCACCTTCTGTAATCTTTTCGTGCTCATCATAGTTCTGTCGCATGAGATTGCGCAGGATCCGATCGACCACCTGGTTGACGTCTATCTTCTTGTTGCGCAGATAGTGGTCGTCCATTTGTTCGAACATCTGGCACAGCATGTCGCTATGTGTCTTGAGCGCCCATTCGGCATTGCACTGCTGACTCCGGATGGCTTCGATGGGGGCTGCCGAGATCATCTTGTCGTCGAGCATGAGCAAATGCGCATCGAGGAAACTTGAGGCTTCCGATGGTGCATTCGCGGGAATATGCTCGCGGATGGTCAGGAGCTGGCGCCGCGCCGCTTCGATGGCGCGATGGAAACGGGTGACTTCTTCTTCCAGGAAATCCTTGGGTATGACGTATTCGGGGATCTCCGGTAATTCGCGCTGCAGCACAAAGGCCTTGCCAATGGCAATGCCGTCGCTGACGCCGGTGCCGTGCAGGGAAAGCATTACTCGGCCTCCCCGAAACGGTTGGTGACCAGTTCCGAAAGCGCCTCGAGCGCCTTTTTCTCGTCCTTGCCATCGGCACACACTTCGAGTTCGGCGCCCTTGGCGGCCGCCAGCATCATGATGCCCATGATGCTCTTGCCATTGACTTGCTGGCCGTTACGCTTGAGGGTGATCTCGGAGGCAAATGCGGAGGCGAGACTGACGAGCTTGGCCGAGGCGCGTGCGTGCAAACCGAGCTTGTTGACGATGATAATTTTTTGGCAACGCATCAACGCTTTTCCTCAATGACCGGAGGGTTACCGGCGCAGACGATGCCGCTGCACCCGCCACTAAGCGCCTTGTCGATGAGATCATCCATCCCCATGTGGCGGTAGTTCAGTATGCGCAGCAACATGGGCAGATTCACGCCGGTGACGAGTTCTATCCGGCCTCGTTGCAGGCGGTGGCAGGCCACGTTGGTGTGTGTGGCACCGTAGACGTCCGCCAGAATCAGTGCTCCCTCTCCCTGATCAACCTTGCGCAGGCACTGATCGAGATTCTCGCCAATGCGCTCCGGTGATTCGGCAAAGTCCAGCTCTACCGACTCGAGTTGTGGCGGTCGTTTGCCGAGCGTGTGTTCCACCGCGGCAATCAGGCCGTTGCCGAGGTTTTTGTGTGCGAGGATCAACAATCCGATCATTTCATTTCTCGATGGCGTACCTGGGTTTTGACACCCTTGTCCGCGAAGTATTTGGACAGTTGTTGCACCAGATAAACCGAGCGGTGTTGCCCCCCGGTGCATCCGATGGCAATGGTCATGTAAGTCCGGTCCTCGCGCTCGAACCGTGGCAGCCATTTTTCCAGAAAGGCATGTATTTCCTCAAACATGGCATGCACTTCGTCTTCTTTTTCCAGGAACCGGATCACGGGTTCATCCAGACCCGTGAGCGGACGCAGTTCGGATTGCCAGTAAGGGTTGGGCAGACAACGCACGTCAAAGACGTAATCGGCATCCAGGGGGGTACCGTGCTTGTAGCCGAAAGACTCAAACAGCAGGGTAATACCTGCTGTCTCCTCACCATGCGAGAAGTTGCGCACCTGTGTCCGCAGCTCGTGGGGGGTGGTGCGTGTGGTATCGATACGCAAGGCAGCGGCGAACGAGAGCGGTTCAAGCAGCTGTTTTTCCAGAACGATCGCTTCCATGAGCGGGGTGTGCTGATCCAGCATGGGGTGCTTGCGGCGTGTTTCCTTGAAGCGCTTGATCAGAATCGAATCTTCGGCCTCAAGAAATATGATCCGGTAATGGATGCCCAAGGCATGCAACTCGTCCAGGCTTTTCGGGAGGTCGGCAAGAAAGGCGCGGTTGCGCACATCCACGCCGACCGCCACGTTCTGGATCGCGTCGCTGCCGATGGCGGCAAGCTGGCCCGCGAAATGCGGCAACAGAGCGGCCGGAAGGTTGTCGACGCAGTAGAAACCGGTGTCCTCCAAGGCCTGAAGGGCGATGGTCTTCCCGGATCCGGACAACCCACTGACGATAAAAAAGCTCATTCGCCGGAGTTATTGATGTGGGCCTGCTGGCGTTTGATGAAATCCTCAAGGGGATTGATGCCCCACATCCGCAGGATATAGGAACGGGTTGCCGCCTCGACCAGCACGGCAAGGTTGCGGCCAGGGCCGACGAACAAGGTGACCTCCGGAATGCTGACATCAAGGATGGCGCGTTTCTTTTGATGCACCTGCAGGCGGTCGATCTTGCTCATTTTCTTGGGCTGGATCTGTTCCAAGCGCACGATCAGGTGCAGTTTTTTCCTGTGCCGCACGGCGGTCTCGCCGAACATCAGGCGGACATCCAGAATGCCGAGGCCGCGTACTTCGAGGTAATCGGACAGCAAGGTGGGGCATTGCCCGACCAGCGCGTCCGGGCCGACGCGCACGAATTCGACGGCATCGTCCGCAATCAGGCGATGGTTGCGTGACAGCAGCTCGAGCGCGAGTTCGCTTTTGCCGATGCCGGACTCACCGGTGATGAGCACGCCCATGCCCAGGACTTCCATGTAGACGCCATGCACGGTGATGCGCGGGGCGAGCATGCGTGTGAGGTAATACTGGAGGTGGTCGATGAGTACCGGGCTTGGCAAGGGACAGGAAAACAGCGCCAGCTGATGTTTGTCGGCGGCCGCGACCATGTCCGGCGCCGCCTTTTTTTTGTCGGCCACGATCACGGCCGAGGTTTTTTTGCTGGTGAATAGGTCGTGGATGGCTTCCGCGTGTTCTTTCTTCCCGAGCTTGGCGAGATAGGCAATTTCTGACTCGCCGATGACCTGAATGCGGTTGGGGTGGACGAAATTGAGGTGGCCCGCGAGCGCCATGCCGGGAAATTTCGCTGTGGTCGGTTCCAGCAGGCGATTTTTGCCCGCCCGCCCGGCTACCCATTTTAGTTTGAGCGCTTCTGCCTGGGCGTCAAAAAGATCGTTTGTTGTCAGTGCCGGTGCAGTCATGATGATGTTGTGTCAGAGAGCCGGTTCTCGGCATTGGCAATACACTGACAGATCTCCTCCGCCGTTATGACTTGCAGGAGTTTCTGCCTTGTTTGCACGTTATTGAATATTCCCGCCAGGAGCGCAAGAAGCCGCAGGTGTTCATTTTCCGCGTTCTCTGGCACCAGCAGGGCGAAGACCATTTTGACAGGTTTGTGGTCAATCGCGCCATAGTCCATTTCATTTTTCAGAGTGACGAAGGCGCCTACCGCTTTAGACAGGCTCTTGAGCCGACCATGGGGGATGGCGATGCCCCGGCCGATGCCAGTACTGCCTTGTTGTTCGCGTTCGTTCAGCACGTCAAAGGCCGTCCGGCAAGCCGGACCAGATTCGGCCAGGCTCATTAATTGGCTGAGTTTTTCCAGGAGGAGAGATTTATTGTCGACAGTCAAGCACAGGGAAACGCGCTCGGGGCAAATCAGTTCCTGAACGCGCATAACGTTTACCCGCAGGAAATCCCGCCAACTTCTGGGGCTGAGCCCGGGGTGGTCAGGTCACTTTCTGCTTTTTGATCGACCCTTCGTCGCGGTGATGGCTGGTGGTCTTTTCCTTGTGCTTGAGTACCTGACGGTCAAGCTTGTCGGCCAGGGAGTCGATGGCGGCGTACATGTCGGCTCCCTCGGCATTGGCGTGAAGCGCGGCGCCGCGGGTATGAATCGTGGCTTCGGCTAAGTGCCGGTTCTTCTGTACGTGCAGAACGACGTTGGTGTTGGTGACGTGGTCGAAGTGTTTCTGGATGCGCCCGATCTTTTCCGAGGCGTAGCTGCGCAGGGGTTCGGTGATGTCCACTTGATGGCCGCTTACCGTGATTTGCATGTATTCTCTCCGGTTGGATTAGACAAGTGATTTTCTCTGACTGGAAGGCGGAATTTTCATGGATTCGCGATATTTTGCGACTGTCCGCCGGGCGACATTGATGCCTTGTTTGGACAGGATCTCGGCGATCTTGCTGTCACTGATAGGCTTTGCCGGTGTTTCGCTCTCTACCAGTTTCTTAATCAGCTGGCGGATGGCGGTGGCCGAGCAGGTGCCACCGTCCGCCGTCGAGACGTGGCTGGAGAAGAAGTATTTCAACTCAAAAATGCCACGTGGCGTCAGCATGTATTTGTTGGTGGTGACACGCGAGATCGTCGACTCATGCATGGTGACCACTTCCGCCACATCATGCAACACAAGCGGCTTCATGGCCTCGGCGCCGTGATCGAAAAAGGCGCGCTGCCGGTCGACGATGGTGCGCGCGACCTTAAGCAATGTGTCATTGCGGCTCGACAGACTCTTGATAAACCAGCGTGCCTGTTGCAGTTGATCCTGCAGATAGCGATTGTCGGCACTGGAATCGCCGCGGTGGATCATCTTTTCGTAGTGGCGGTTGACGCGCAGCTTCGGCGAGACATCCGGATTGAGGTCTGCGCGCCACACACCGCGCACTTTTTTGACAATAATGTCCGGCACCACGTAGCTGGCTTGTGACGATGTTACGCTGTTTCCAGGACGCGGATTGAGGTGCTGGATGATCTCAATGACCAGCTGCAATTCCTCTGCGGGCAGTTTCAGGTTGCGGCGCAGCGGGACGTAGTCTCGGTTTGCCAGGAGCGAGAGGTTTTCCGGTGTGGCAAGCGCCAACGCCGCCTTCAGATGAGGGGTGTCCAGGCTGAGCATCTTGAGCTGTAACTGCAGGCACTCGCTCAGAGTGCGCGCACCCACCCCGATGGGGTCGAAGTTCTGAATCTGGTGCAGAACCGCCTCGACCTCATCGACCTCAATCGGCAGGCTCTTGCTCAGGGCCTGCTGGATTTCTTCGAGGGCGCAGGCGAGATAGCCGTCCTCGTTGATGGCGTCAATCAGGGCGAGGGCGATTTGCTTGTCATTGTCGGAAAACACGGTCATTTGCATCTGCCACAGCAGGTGGTCGTGCAGCGACTGTGGCGGGCTGTTGCGTGACTCGATGTCCGGGAAGGAGTCGTCGTCGGAACGTGAAGAAGAGGGCGTGGAAGCGGCGGGGTAATCGAAGTTGTCCGCCCAGTCATTGTCCAGGCTGTCGCTCTCGTCCGTTCCCTTCTCCATGCTGATGTCTGTAGCCTGGATGGACTCACTCTCATATGGCGTGACCGTTTCCTCCGCGCCATCGAGATTCTCGGTGGAGGGGGTGTCTGCGTCGCCCTTTGTTTCCGTGGACTCTTCGTCTCTCTCGTTTTCCTCGAGCAGCGGGTTGCTCTCCAGGACTTCCTGAATTTCCTGCTGCAACTCAATGGAGGAAAGCTGCAGCAGCCGGATAGCCTGCTGCAGCTGGGGGGTGATAGTTAGGTGCTGACCTATTCTGAGGTCAAGTGACTGCTTCATAATGCCAAGTTATTTTGTGCTTAATCCGTTTCGCGCCGTTGGACGGCGATTGCATTGCTCTCTGCCTGAAAGTTTAGTCTATTTTGTACAGATGGGGAGGGCCGGTGACAGTTTTCTGTGTGCGGCCCCTGTCTGGCGGAAAATATGGACTATACTCTAAAAACGCTTGGAGAATGTCTTAAAGGCGGAAATCCTCACCCAAGTAAACCTTTTTTACTGCGTCATTATATAGGATATCGGTCGGTGATCCTGCCGTCAGTACGCGGCCCTCACTCATTATATAAGCGCGATCGCAGATCTTCAGGGTTTCCCGCACGTTATGATCGGTAATTAGCACGCCGATCCCGCGCTGTTGCAAATGTCGGATAAGTTGTTGAATCTCAACTACCGAAATTGGGTCCACACCGGCGAAGGGCTCATCGAGCAGCATGAAGCGCGGCGCCGTAGCGAGCGCGCGCGCGATCTCCACGCGTCGCCGCTCACCGCCAGAGAGGCTGATGCCCAGTGTCTCGCGCCGCGCGGCGATGTTCAGGTCGTGCAACAATTCCTCAAGCAGGCGCATTCGGTCTGTTTTCGACAGGTCCGGCCGCGTTTCGAGGATCGCTAGGATATTTTCCCCGACAGTCAGGTTACGAAATACGGAAGGTTCCTGCGGTAGATAGCCGAGTCCCAGACGGGCGCGCTGGTGCATCGGCAAATCGCCGATGTCGGCTTCATCCAGGTGGATGGTTCCGCCGTCCACGGGGACGAGGCCCACGATCATGTAGAAACAGGTGGTTTTGCCGGCACCGTTCGGTCCGAGCAGGCCGACAATTTCTCCGCTTTTTATCTCCAGCGAAACATCGTTGACGACTTGGCGACCCTTGTACTGTTTCCTCAGGCGTTCGGCGATCAGTCGGCTCATGGTGCGGGAGTGCTGTTTATCGATGATTTCTTCGGTTGAATGATGACTTTGATGCGGCCGTCGTTGCTGTCGTCGCCGGTGGCGCTCAGGTGTTTATCATCGATACCGTAGTGAAGCGCATGGCCCGTGAACAGGTCGGTTCCCTGACGCAGGGTCACGTCACCAAACATGTCCACTTTCCTTGAAATCATATGATATTCCACTTTATTGGCCTCCGCCTGAATTTCTTCATTCTGTTCATCGGCCTGCTGGCGTAGCTTGACCGGTTGTCCCGTGGCCACGACGTATTCGGTTATGTTTTGGCGCGTGTGGGTTTCCATGCGGTCGGCCCGGATCGACAGGTTCCCCTGCTCCAGTATGACGTTGCCACGATAGACGGCGATGCCGGTTTTCTCGTTGGCTTCAACCGACCGTGCGTTGATGCTAAGTGGTTCGTCGCTGTCATCCTTGTGTGCCTGTGCTGGAAGGGGTGGCAGCGAGAAACAGAGCAGCCAAAGAAAAAACCAGAGGCCACCGGAATCGGCCATGGGTGTGAATCGCCTGGTTTGTGTCATTTATTTGTCCAGCATGATCTTCATGCTATCGGTCCTGACCTCGCCCCCGGACTGGAGCGGGTCGCGTCCGCGCGAGGCCAGGACGTTCCCGTTCATGAGTATCTGACTCCCGTCCTTCGGGATCCAGCCTTTGTCCGCGCGTGTGTGCACAGGGGCGGCGCTGTCTTCTCTGTACTGTATCAGGTAGGGGTGATCCAGATCGGAACTTCCGTCGTCGGCGTAATGTATGAGTTGCCTGGCCGAGAGCAAATAACGTTTCCGGCCCTGTTCGTTCATGGTGGTCGTGGTGAATTTTTCGATGGTGTAATCGGGGTCATGACGTGTATTCCCGTTAGGCGCGATCTCCGACACAGAAATGGTGCGCGTGAGCCACCATGAGCCTCCGGCGATCAACGCAAGCGCCAACACCGCGGTGATCCTTTTGGCGTCCAGAAGCATGGGTGATGACTAACCGCCTTTCACGGGAGAGAAATATTTCTGCATCTCTTGGTCGTAGGTGCCCTGGGCGTACATGATCAATTCACATACCTCGCGCGCCGCGCCATAGCCGCCGGCACCGGGCGTGACCCAGTGCGCATGTTGCTTGACCAGCGCATGCGCATTCTGTACCGCAATGGCGAGCCCTACCTGCAGCATGATGGGAAGGTCGACCACGTCGTCGCCGACAAAGGCGGTCTGCTCCGGGTGTAGTTTCAGTTCATCGATCAGCCGGTGGTAAACGGGCAGCTTCTCCGCGCATCCCTGGTAAACATGGCGGATGCCCAGGTCCCTGACACGAAGCAACACCACTTTTGATGTGCGACCGGTGATGATGCCGGCGGCCACGCCATTGCGTTGCAACATTTTTACTCCATGGCTATCCAGGGAATTGAAGGCCTTGTATTCCTGGCCGTCATCGCCGAGCACGAGCCGCCCATCCGTGAGGACGCCGTCGACGTCGAACAGTACGAGCTTCACCTTCGCAGCGAGCTCAAGTATTTGTGGACTGACATCGAACGCCGGCCTGAGAATTTGACCCATCAGATCACCCCGGCGCGGAAAAGGTCGTGCATGTTCAGCGCCCCGAGCACAAGATTATTGTCATCCACCACGAACAGCCCGTTGATTTTTAGCGAGCGCATGAGCTGCACTGTTTCCGCGGCCAGCCGGTCGGCGCGCGTGGTTTTCGGGTTGTGGGTCATGACTTCCGTAATCTTGGCGGCGTACACGTCGACGCCGCGATTGAGCACGCGACGTAAATCGCCATCGGTCAGGATGCCGATGAGGTGCCCGGTTTTGTCCACGACACCGGCCATGCCGAGACCCTTGCCGGTCATCTCGAGCAACGCCTCACGCAGCGAGGCGGTTTCGGAAACCTGAGGAACCGCAGCACCGGTATGCATGATGTCGCTGACATACAAAAGCAAACGTCGACCGAGCCGTCCGGCCGGATGAGAACGTGCAAAGTCCTCGGGGGTGAATCCGCGTGATTTGAGCAGGGCCACGGCCAGCGCATCGCCCATGGCCAGTGCGGCCGTGGTGCTTGCCGTGGGCGCAAGATTGTGCGGGCAGGCCTCTTTCTCCACACCGACGTTGAGTACGGCGTCGGCCTGACGGGCAAGGCTGGAATCCATTCCCCCGGTGAGTGCCACTAGCTTTACACCTAGGCGTTTGATGATCGGGAGGATGGTGAGGATTTCCTCGGTCTCGCCGGAGTTGGAAATCGCGAGCACGATGTCTATTGGCGTGATCATGCCGACATCGCCGTGGGAGGCTTCGCCGGGGTGAACGAAGAACGCCGGTGAGCCGGTGCTGGCGAGGGTGGCCGCGATCTTGCCGCCGATGTGTCCGCTCTTGCCCATGCCGGTGACGATCACACGCCCCTGACAGGCAAGAACCAGTTCGCAGGCCTTGTCGAACTGACCGTCCAGACGCTTGGCGAGCGCGTTAAGCGCATCGGCTTCGAGCTGGATCACTTCGCGTCCCAGCTGCTCGAAAGGAATATGTTCAGTCATGTGCTTCGCGGTTTGGCTAGCTTGGGGTACTCTTGCCCTGAGTATATAGAAACGGCCGTGATTATCCCATGGACCACATTGGCTTTCACAGTATCCTGATCCTGCTCGGCGTGGCCGTGGTGCTGGTCGCGCTCTTCCGTTATCTGCGGTTGCCGCAGATTCTGGCCTATCTGTGCGCCGGTATTATCGTCGGTCCCTACGGGATGGGCTGGATCCCGGATCTCGAAGGCACGCGTACCCTGGCCGAGTTCGGGCTCGTGTTCCTCATGTTTACCATCGGGCTGGAGTTCTCGCTGCCGCGGCTCATCGCCATGAAGCACATCGTGTTCGGCCTCGGTGGCGCACAGGTGTTCATCAGCTGCGTGGTGTTCGGTTTCGCCGCGTGGTCGTTCGGAGTGTCGTCCCAAGGCGCGATTGTGATCGGCGGCATGCTGGCCATGTCCTCGACGGCCATTGTCATGAAACTGCTCACCGAGCAGCTCGAACAGAACTCGCGTCACGGACGGAACGCCATCAGCGTTCTGCTGTTTCAGGATCTGGTCGTGGTCCTCTTCCTGATTTTAATCCCCGCCATTTCCGGCGAGATCGAGCAGTCGGTGTGGTCTACGCTCGGGTGGGTGTTGCTGAAGAGCGTGCTGGTACTGGTCGGCATTATTCTCCTGGGACGCTGGCTGTTGCGGCCATTCTTTCACGAGGTGGCTTCGGCGAAGCTGCGCGAGTACTTCATGCTCGCAGTCCTGCTGCTCACGCTGGCGTCGGCCTGGGTCACCGAGGTGGCGGGACTATCGCTCGCGCTCGGCGCGTTTCTCGCCGGCATGATGCTGGGTGAGACGGAATACCGCCATCAGGTGGAGGGTGATATTCTGCCGTTCCGCGACATTCTCCTCGGGCTATTCTTCGTCACCATTGGCATGATGCTCGATTTGAGCATTGTGCAGCAGCTGTGGCCGTGGATCTTGGCATGTGTGGCCGCGATCATCCTTTTCAAAACATTACTGATTCTCGGACTGGGCAAGATGTTCGCCTTCGAGACCGGCGTGGCGTTGCGCACGGGCATGGTCTTGTCGCAGGTCGGCGAATTTGCTTTTGCACTGTTGTTGCAGGCGGATCATTTTCATCTCTTCAGCGTCCAGGCATCCCAGATTTTGCTGGCCTCGGTCGTGCTTAGTATGATGATCGCTCCGCTCATCGTGCGCTACAATGGGCGTCTCGCCAAGCGTCTGGTCCCGAGTTATACCCGCGCGCGCGAAAGCAACCTCGATGTCATCCGTGCCGAGGTGGGAGGGGCAAGCAAGCATGTCATCCTCTGCGGTTATGGCCGCAGCGGTCAGAACCTTGCCTGGATGCTAGAGCAGGAAGGGGTGTCAAGCCTCGCACTCGATCTCGATCCGGTACGGGTGCGCGATGCGCGCGATGCCGGCAAGCCGGTCGTTTATGGCGACGTGACACGTCGCGATGTGCTCGAGGCGGCCGGACTGCATCGTGCAGCGGCCATCGCCATCAGCTTCTATGATGTGTCGAGCGCGCTTAAGATTCTCGAAGTTACGCGTCATGTGCGTCCCGACATGCCGGTGATCGTGCGCACGATGGACGATGCCGATCTCGAGCGGCTCAAGACGGCGGGAGCCACCGAGGTGGTGCCTGAGAGCCTCGAAGGCAGTCTAATGATGGGCTCGCACCTGTTGTTGTTGCTGGGTGTGCCGGTGTCGCGCATTGTGCGTCACGTGCGCGACGTGCGTGCCGACCGCTATCGTATGTTGCGCGGGTTTTTCCATGGCGAAGACATGTTCGACGGCAAGGAAACGCATGCCTATCAGGAGCGGCTGCATTCCGTGACGCTGCCGAGTGGCGCGAAGGCGGTCGGCATGCTGCTGGTGGAGTTGCATTTGGAGGAGGTCGGGGTGAGCGTCAGCGCGGTGCGCCGTGGTGGCATTCGCGGACCGGAGCCCGCGCCACACACGAAGCTTGCGGCGGGTGATGTACTAGTACTGTACGGTACGCCGGAGGCTCTGGAAGAGGCGGAGAAAATTCTGCTCGAAGGTTGAGGATTTGTATGAGTTTCAAAGACCATTTCTCGCAGCATGCCGGCGATTACGCCAAATACCGTCCGGATTACCCGGAGGCATTGTTCGAGTTTCTGGCGGCGACGGCACGAGGGCGTGAGCTGGCCTGGGATGCCGGCACCGGCAACGGCCAGGCTGCGCTGGGCCTGACGAAGTATTTCGATCGTGTACTGGCGACAGACCCCAGCGAAAAACAGATTCAGAATGCGGTCAGGCATGCCAAAATTTCTTACACTGTGGCGCCCGCGGAACAGACGGATATTCCATCGCGCAGCGTGGATTTGATTACGGTGGCGCAAGCACTGCACTGGTTCAATCTTGATGCGTTTTATCGGGAAGCACGGCGCGTCCTGAAACCGGACGGATTGCTGGCCGTGTGGTGTTATGGCCTGAGCGAGGTCAACCCGGCCGTCGATGAAGTCGTGCGGTATCTCTACGCGAACATCGTCGGGCCGTACTGGCCGCGCGAGCGGAAGTTTATCGACGAAAAATATCAGACCACTCCCTTTCCGTTTTCCGAACTGCCGCCGCCGGTGCTGCACATGCAGCAAATGTGGGACTTGAGCGATTTCGTAGGTTATCTCCAGACATGGTCGGCCACACAGCGGTTCTGGCAGGATAACGATCAGAACCCGCTCGATATCATCCGCAAGGCACTGACACGCGCCTGGGGAGAGGCGCACCAGAAACACAGGGTGCAATGGCCGATTTATATTCGTATCGGCAGAATATCGACTCTGCCTGCTGGCCGATCCTAAAGATAAGAGCAAATTTTGCGATGCCAAAAAAGATTCTGGTGATTCTTGGCCAGCCGCAGCGGCATAGTTACGGTGGCGCGCTGGCCCAAGCCTATGTTGCCGGAGCCAGAGAAGCGGGCGCCGAAGTCCGAGAAACTTATCTTGGCGATCTCAAGTTCAATCCCATCGCCACCATAAGTCTTGCCAACCTGGCGGGACTCGAGCCCGATCTCGTCCAAGCGCAGGAGGCGATCACGTGGGCGGATCACCTGGTATTTGTTTATCCCATTTGGTGGGGAACGATTCCGGCCTTACTGAAAGGGTTCATTGAAAGAATTTTTCTTCCTGGCTTTGCGGTGAACTTCCACGAGAACGATCCATTCTGGGACAAGCTGCTCGCCGGACGCAGCGCGCGCTTGATTGTCACGCTCAATACGCCATCGTGGTATTACCGTTGGGTGCTCGGCCAGCCGGGACACAGGACAATGAAGAACACCATCCTTGAATTCTGCGGTATCAAGCCGGTGCGCATCACCGAAATAGGACCCATGCGCAACTCCACCGATGCGAAACGACAGAAATGGTTAGAAAAGGTCAAAGCATTGGGCAGGGGGCTTGCTTGAGAGCAATGGCAGACTGGGTTGCATACTAAATTCTGACAGAGTTTTTCTACAAGAGTTTCGTTTGTTCTTTCCCACACCGTTCGCAACGCAGAAGCGTGACCAGTTTTCCTTGCCGTACATCGAATTTTCTTTCCGCCATCACCTTCCATTTGTGAAAGCCGTTCTTGCATAAGGTTTTGCCCTCGGCCTTTTCGTTCAAGGACGGCTTTTTGAATTTTATGATCTCGCCCATGCGGGGTGATTATTCGTTTGTCCTGTGAAACATCCCGAAAACAAAACTCACGTGTCCGGCGTGAACGGCCTGATTCTACACCAGCCGTCCTGTCACCGTGGTAGCAGACGGTGGCAGGGGAGCATGGTTGGTGTTGCCATTTGCGCCGCGCCGGCCAGCTATCTGTTTTTTCGGTAATGGCATTCCGTACAGGTGCCGTTGCGCGGGAGAGGTCTTTATCCCCAACCGGGGGCAGGGGGCAGAATTTGTAATCGGATAGCGCCTAGCCACGACAGTCCCGATGGGAGGTCCGCGCCCTGCGGGCTTTTGGCAAGCGTGCCAACCTGCCCCTGTTTGATTGGGTCCTTCTCCGGGAAAAGGGAATATTTCACATTGTGAAATTACATTCCGTGAATTCGATGCCGCGGATCTCCGTGATATGGGTTATCCTTAAAAAAGATGTCGAAAAAGACGAATTTCTTGCAGGAAATGTTATAAATGACATGGTCGTAAAAGGTTTCAGGACGTCATTACCTAAAAAAATTGGTTAACCCAACTCCTAAACAACGCAAAGGACTCAACCATGACGACAGCCGCGATGAAAGGTGGGCATCACATATCAAAAGCCGAGGAGCGACGCGTCATTTTCGCCTCTTCCTTGGGTACGGTGTTCGAGTGGTATGACTTTTATCTTTACGCGACACTCGCGCCGTTCTTCGCGGCGTTGTTCTTCCCCAAGGGTAATGATACGGCGGCACTGCTTTCGGCGTTCGTTACCTACGCGGCCGGCTTCCTGGTGCGGCCGTTCGGCGCACTGGTGTTCGGTCGCCTCGGTGACATCGTGGGACGCAAGTACACTTTTCTGGTCACGATTGTGGTGATGGGTACCTCCACCTTCGCAGTCGGCCTGATTCCAACTTTTGCCACGATCGGTTGGGTCGCGCCGATTGTGCTGGTGACCCTACGCCTGCTCCAGGGCTTGGCGCTGGGTGGTGAGTACGGCGGCGCGGCGACCTACGTGGCCGAGCACGCGCAGGACCACAAGCGCGGCTATGCCACGAGCTGGATCCAGACCACCGCGACCCTCGGCTTCTTTCTGTCGCTTGCGGTGATCGGTACCAGCCGCCTCAACATCGACGCCAAGGACTTTGCCGACTGGGGCTGGCGCATTCCGTTCCTGTTGTCGTTCGTCCTGCTGGTGTTCTCGGTTTACATCCGCATGAAGTTGCAGGAATCGCCGGTGTTCAAGCGCATGAAGGAAGAGGGTAAGGGTTCGGATTCGCCGCTCACCGACAGCTTCTTCCGTTACCCGAATAACAAGTTCGTGCTGCTGGCGCTGCTCGGCGCCACCGCCGGCCAGGGCGTGGTGTGGTATACGGGCCAGTTCTATGCCCTGTTCTTCCTCATTATCACCTTGAAGCTCGACTACCTCACGACCTATGAGTTGATTGCGGCATCGTTGCTTATCGGCACGCCGTTCTTCATCTTCTTTGGCTGGTTGTCGGACCGCATCGGTCGCCTGAAGATCATCATGGCCGGCTGTTTGATAGCAGCGCTTACGTACTTCCCTCTGTTCGCAGGGCTTACGCACTACGTGAATCCGGCGCTCGAGGCCTACCAGAAGGCCACGCCGATCACGGTTGCGGCGCATGAGTGCGAGATGCACGTCTTCATCACGCCGAGCACCAAGTTCAGCGACTGCGACCGCACCAAGGACTTTCTCACCAAGTCGGGTCTGTCGTTCACCTCGCTGCCGTCGGTGGCTGGCGAAACCGTGGTAACGAAGATCGGTGACATCGAGATCAAGGGCTGGAACGAGAAAGCGATCAATGACGCGCTCAAGGTCACCAACTATCCGCCCAAGGCCGATCCGGCACAGGTCAACTACGGTATGACGCTGCTCATTCTCGTGATCATGGTGCTCTATGTCACCATGGTGTACGGGCCGATCGCCGCATACCTGGTGGAGCTGTTCCCGACCCGGATCCGTTACACGTCGATGTCGTTGCCGTACCACATCGGCAACGGCTGGTTCGGCGGCATGTTGCCGCTGCTCGCCACGGCCATGGTCGCGGCCACGGGTGATATCTACTACGGCCTCTGGTATCCGATCGTGGTGGCACTCATGACGGTCGTGATTGGCACGCTGTCGCTCAAGGAAACCAAGGACGTCAAGATTTACCATACCTGAGGCGTTAATCAGCCAATAGACTGCCGTCGTTGCCGGTGTGTTTTACTTCAGTGTTACCATGCCCCTTCCCGGCAACGGGGAGGGGTTTTCATTTTGACATCAAGCGTTTTATGGGCCTTGTGAACTGACCCTGACTTATTTCAGAATGCTTCAAACAATCTAAAGGAACGCATCGAGGAGGGGTAATTCTATGGCAAATAAAATTTATGACGTTTCCGACGAAACCGCGAAACGCGCCTGGATCGACGACAAGAAATACACTGAGATGTACCTGCGTTCCATCAAGGATCCGGACGGTTTCTGGGCCGAGCAGGCGAAGCAATTCGTAACCTGGTCGAAGCCCTGGACCAAGGTTTCTGACTGGAGCTTTGACGCCAACAACCTCCATATCAAGTGGTTCATCGGCGGCAAGCTCAACGTTTCCTATAATTGCCTCGATCGGCATCTGGCGACACGAGGTAACCAGACGGCGATTATCTGGGAAGGGGACGACCCGAAGGAAGACAAAAAGATCACCTATCGCGAATTGCATGCCGAGGTGTGCAAGTTCGCCAATGTGCTGAAAACCCGCGGCGTGAAAAAGGGCGACCGGGTATGTATCTACATGCCGATGATCCCGGAGGCCGCGGTCGCGATGCTCGCCTGTACGCGCATTGGTGCGGTGCACTCGGTGGTATTCGGCGGTTTTTCGCCACAGTCGCTCACCGATCGTATCCTCGACTCCGACTGCCGTGTCGTCATCACCGCCAATGAAGGCGTTCGTGGCGCCAAGAAGATTCCGCTCAAGGGCAATACCGACACGGCGACGGAGAAGTGCCCGAACGTGCACACCGTGGTCGTGGTGAAGCATACGGGCGGTAACGTGGCATGGAAAAACGGCCGCGATGTGTGGTACCACGACATGATGGCAACCGCCTCGACCGATTGCCCGCCTGAGGAAATGGATGCCGAGGATCCCCTCTTCATTCTTTATACTTCAGGCTCGACCGGCAAGCCCAAGGGCGTGTTGCACACCACCGGTGGTTATCTGGTGTTTGGCGCCATGACCCACAAGTACACCTTCGACTACCACGACGGCGACATTTTTTGGTGCACCGCCGACGTCGGCTGGGTGACGGGCCACACCTATATCGTCTATGGCCCGTTGGCGAATGGCGCGATCTCGCTCATGTTCGAGGGGGTACCGAACTATCCTTCGACCTCGCGTTTCTGGGAAGTAATCGACAAACACAAGGTTAATATCTTTTATACCGCACCGACCGCCATCCGCGCGCTTATGCGCGACGGCGATGCGCCCGTGAAGAAGACCTCGCGCAAATCGCTCAAGCTGCTCGGCACGGTCGGCGAGCCGATCAATCCTGAGGCCTGGGAGTGGTATTACCACGTCGTCGGCGACGGCCGTGTACCGATCGTCGATACCTGGTGGCAGACCGAGACCGGTGGACACCTTATTACCCCCTTGCCAGGCGCGACCAAGCTCAAACCCGGTTCGGCGACACGGCCGTTCTTCGGCGTGGTGCCGGCGATTGTGGATGACAAGGGCACGGTGCTCGAAGGGGCGTGCAGTGGCAACCTGGTCATCACGCGTCCCTGGCCGGGGCAGATGCGCTCGGTCTACGGCGATCACCAGCGCTTTGTCGATACCTATTTCAAAACCTATCCGGGCATGTACTTCACCGGCGATGGCGCACGCCGCGACGCCGATGGCGATTACTGGATCACCGGGCGCGTGGATGACGTGCTTAATGTCTCCGGTCATCGTCTCGGTACCGCCGAGGTGGAGAGTGCCCTGGTGTTGCATCACGCCGTGACCGAAGCCGCGGTCGTGGGGTTCCCCCACGATATCAAGGGGCAGGGCATCTACTGCTACGTCACGCTCAAGGCCGGTGTGGAACCCACGGAAACGCTGCGCAAGGAACTCGTGCAGCAGGTGCGCAAGGAGATCGGCGCCACCGCGAGCCCGGACGTGATCCAGTGGGCGCCGGGTTTGCCCAAGACTCGCTCCGGCAAGATCATGCGTCGCATCCTGCGCAAGATCGCCGCCAACGAGCTCGACAACCTGGGCGACACGAGTACGCTCGCCGACCCGGCGGTGGTGGACGATTTGGTTAAGAATCGGGCCCACAAGTAAGACCCTGTTCCGGCAACCCATGCAACCGGCCTGTGTCTGTTATGAATAATAAAATCGACTGTTTTTTTCAGGCAGCCTGTATAGAATGGTTGCTGTCGCGTGGTTTGGTACGCTAATGGCAATTTCAAGGAATCTTAAGGATTGAGTTCATCCCGGTTTGGCGCTTCCGACGGCATTCTGGTAGATATCCAGAACCTGCGCTTCTCGCGTGGCGATCGCGTGATTCTCAATGAGCTGTCTCTGACGATCCCGCGTGGTAAGGTCACCGCCATCATGGGCGGCAGCGGATGCGGCAAGACCACGCTGCTCAATCTTTTCGGCGGACGCATCAAGCCGGATTCGGGCAAGGTCATTGTCGACGGTCAGTCGGTGCCGGATCTCAACACCAAAGACCTTTTTACGCTGCGCAAGCGCATGGGCATGTTGTTTCAGACCGGCGCACTCCTGACTGACCTGACCGTTTTCGAGAATGTTGCCTTCCCCATCCGCGAACACACCAAGCTGTCGGAGCCGATCCTGCGCAAGGTGGTGCTCATGAAGCTCGAGACCGTGGGGTTGAGGGGCGCGTACAACCTTATGCCCGCAGAACTTTCCGGTGGCATGGCGCGGCGTGCGGCGCTGGCGCGCGCGATTGCGCTCGAACCCATGATGATCATGTATGACGAACCGTTCACCGGCCTTGACCCGATTTCCAAGGGGGTGATCGCCAAGCTCATCCGTGAGCTGAATCAGAGTCTCGGCATTACCTCGATCGTGGTCTCGCACGACGTGGCCGAGACCTGTTTGATATCCGATTACGCCTACCTTCTTGGCGACGGGCGTATCATCGGCGAAGGTACGCCATCCGAAGTCCAGAAATCGAAATCCGAACATGTGCGCCAGTTCATGGACGGCCTGCCGGATGGTCCGGTGCCTTATCAATACCCGGCGGGCGATTACTTGCAGGATCTGATGCAGGAGCCAGCGCCATGAATATCCTTCTCGTCTTGGGACGGGTTGTGCTCGGTGGTATCGAGCGCCTGGGCCGGGCCGCACTCTTTTTGTATGAAATTGTGTCCGGGTCATGGGAACTGGTCGGCCGATTCCAGCTCGTGCTGCAGCAGATTTACGGTGTTGGTGTTCTGACCCTGCTTATCATTCTCGTGTCCGGCCTGTTCGTGGGTATGGTGCTGGGTTTGCAGGGCTACAACACATTGGTTAAATTCGGTTCGGCGAATTCGCTGGGGCTGCTGGTGGCCTTGTCGTTGGTGCGCGAACTCGGGCCGGTGGTCACGGCGTTGCTGTTCGCCGGCCGCGCGGGTTCGGCGCTCACTGCCGAGATAGGTCTGATGAAGGCGACCGAACAGCTCGCGGGCATGGAAATGATGGCGGTCAATCCGGTGACACGCGTGATCGCGCCTCGCTTCTTCGGCGGCGTGGTGGCCATGCCGCTGCTGGCGGCGCTTTTTTCTGCCATCGGTGTGCTCGGCGGCCATATCGTTGGCGTGGGTCTGCTGGGTGTGGATGCCGGCCCCTTCTGGTCGCAGATGCAGGCCGGGGTGGATTTCCATGACGACATCCTGAACGGCGTAATCAAGAGCGCGGTGTTCGGCGTGGTGTGCACCTGGATCGCGGTGTTCGAGGGGTACGATGCGGTACCGACCTCGGAAGGCGTGGCGCGCGCCACCAACCGTACCGTCGTGTACTCCTCGCTGGCGGTACTCGGACTCGATTTCATTTTGACGGCATTGACGCTGGGAGAAATCTGAATGAACAACAGAAAAACGATAGAGGTGTGGGTTGGACTGTTTGTGGCCGCGGGGTTACTCGCGATTGCAATGCTCGCGTTCAAGGTGGGTAATCTGACCACGGCGGATGTGGTCGATGGTTACACGCTGACCGCCAAGTTCAACAACGTCGGCGGACTGAAGGCCAAGGCGCCGGTAACTATGGCCGGTGTGCGTATCGGGCGGGTAACGAAGATCGGTTTTGACAACGAAAGGTACATGGGTGTGGTCGAGATGCAGATTGACGGACGTTACAAGAACATCCCCAAGGACACGAGCGCCTCGATACTGACCTCAGGTTTGCTCGGGGACCAGTATGTGGGGTTGGAGCCGGGCGGCAGTGAGGAGTATCTTAAGAGCGGCGATACCATACAGATGACCCAGTCAGCGGTGGTGCTGGAGAAACTGATCGGCCAGTTTCTGTTTAGCAAGGCCTCCGACGGAGACAAGGCCAAGTAGCATATTGCCGGATACAGGAGCCCAGCATGAAGAAGATCGTTTTCATCGTATTGTTCCTTCTTATGGTGTCACTCGCAGTGGCGGCGGAGACACCACCGGATCAGTTGACGCGCGAGACCTCGGACAAGATCACCGTGTTGCTCAAGGCCAACCGCGACGTCTATGCCAAGGACCATCAGAAACTGTATGCCATGGTCGATGTAAATGTATTACAGCATTTCGATTTCCGTACCATGTCCAAGTCCGTGCTTGCGCGTTACTGGCGCGAGGCGACGGAAGACCAACGCGCGAAGTTTACACACGAGTTTCGGGAACTCTTGGTACGGACCTACGCCACGGCGTTGCTCAAGTACACCGACCAGCAGATTCTTTTTCTGCCCTTTACCGGCAAGCTGGACGACAAGACCGTCGTCGTGAGGACAGAGGTCAAACAATCCGGCGGCGGTCTGAATATCCCGATCCACTACAGCTTCTTCAAGTCCGAAGCCGGGTGGAAGGTGTATGACATCACGATTGATGGCATCAGCCTCGTTACCAACTACCGCAGCACCTATGCGGACAGGATTCAGCGGGAAGGGCTCGATGCCCTGATCGCGAGTATCACCAGAGACAATAAGGAAGCGGCGAGCGGCAAGGGGAGCGCCAAGGAACCGGCGGCATTGCCCAAGAAGGCACAGCTCAGTGAACGGTAACGGCCTGAGTGTACGCGCCGACGGAACGGTAGATGTTTCCGGATCGTTGACATTCGATACGGTGCCGAATTTTCTGGCGCAGGGTACCGGTTGGCTCGATGGCGGCAAGGGCACGATCATCCTCGACATGAAGGCTGTGAGCAAGACCGACAGCGCTGGGCTGGCGCTGATGTTAGAATGGCTTCAGCAGGCGCGTAAAACCGAGTGCACGATCCATTTTGTGAACATCCCGGAACGCGTGCAGGTTCTGATCCGTGTCAATGGCTTGACGCAGGCCTTCAGCGTTTCAGAATAGACAGGATTAACACGCCACCACAGTGCAGGCAGGATTTCGCAGGACTCCCGGGATCCAAGCGGAATGCGAATTCCGTTAATCCTGTAAATCCTGCCCACTAATTAATTCATGTCAGCGATCTCCATCACTGAGCTGCATAAGCGCTACCCCCGGGTGCATGCCCTGAAGGGCATTGATCTCGTTGTTCCGCGCGGAGAATTTTTTGGACTGCTTGGCCCGAACGGGGCCGGAAAATCCACACTTATCAACATCATTGCTGGGCTGACGAGATTCGACAGCGGGTCCGTGAGCGTGTTGGGGCAGGACGTGGTGCGTCATTACCAGCGCACGCGGCGTTTTGTCGGCATGGTGCCACAGGAGCTTACCTTTGATCCCTTCTTTAACGTGCGCGAGGTGTTGCGGATCCAGTCTGGTTATTTCGGGTTGGGGCGCGAGAACGATGCTTGGATCGAGGAGCTGATGGGCGCGCTCATGCTGCACGACAAGGCCGAGACAAACATGCGCGCGCTTTCCGGCGGCATGAAGCGCCGCGTGATGGTGGCGCAGGCCCTGGTGCACAAACCCGAAGTGGTGGTACTCGATGAGCCGACAGCGGGTGTGGATGTGGAGCTGCGCAAGTCGCTGTGGGCCTTCGTCCAGCGGTTGCATCGGGAGGGTCACACCATTGTACTGACCACGCATTATCTTGAAGAGGCCGAAGCCCTGTGTGACCGCATCGCCATTCTCAACCACGGGAGCATCGTGGCACTCGACAGCAAACAGGCGCTGCTCGCGCAGGGTGTCGGGCGCACGCTGCGGGCCTGTATCACGACGAAGGAGCCGCTGGTGACACTTCCACCGATGCTGTCCCGGAAACTGAAGCGCCAGGAAGGGAACCGTATCGAACTTCAACTCGATAAATATACCGATTCGATTGTCACGGTGCTGGATGACTTGCGTGCGCACGGTGCGGTGATTGAAGACCTGAGGACTGAAGCGGCGGACCTCGAGGACGTGTTCGTTGAACTGACACGAAAAAGGTAGTCATGAACCTGACCGGGATGTACACGCTGTTCTACAAGGAGATCCTGCGTTTCGGCAAGGTACTGCTGCAAACGCTGATAGCTCCGGTGATCACGTCGCTGCTTTACCTGCTGGTGTTTGGCCATGTACTGACGGGCAGGGTGGAGGTGTTTCCCGGCGTGAGCTACATCGCCTTTCTCGTGCCGGGCCTGGTGATGATGTCGGTGATCCAGAATGCGTTCGCCAACAGTTCATCGAGTCTGATCCAGTCCAAGGTGACTGGAAACATTCTTTTCATTTTGTTGACACCGTTGTCGCATATGGAATTTTTCCTGGCGTTCATTGGCGCCGCCGCCGTGCGCGGCTTGATCGTGGGTCTGGGTGTATATTTGATGGCGATTTTTTTTGTTGTCGTGCCGGTTCAGCACCTTGGCTATATCTTGCTGTTTGCATTGCTGGGGAGTGCGGTGCTTGGAACCCTCGGCGTGATTGCTGGTATCTGGGCGGAAAAATTCGACCAACTTGCTGGATTCCAGAATTTCATCATCCTGCCTCTGTCGTTTCTCTCCGGGGTGTTTTACTCAATTCATTCCCTGCCGCTTTTCTGGCAGCGCTTGTCCCATTTCAATCCGTTTTTCTACATGATCGATGGCTTCCGCTACGGTTTTTTCGGCGTTTCGGATGTTTCTCCCCTGCTGAGTCTGTCGGTGGTTCTCTTGTTCTTTATGGCTCTTTCCGCGCTTACTTTGTTGATGCTCAAAACCGGTTACAAATTACGTGACTAAAGGTTACAAATTTCATGGGTATGCGCCCTTGAAATACACGGTGGGGGCCGGATAATAGCAGGCATGGTGCATCCGGAAGACATCAAACAGATGATTGAGCGTGGTATGCCGGACGCACAGGTGTCCGTCAACGGCGATGGACATCATTTTGAGGCAAAGATAGTCAGCACGGAATTTGCCGGGAAGAGTCCGGTACAGCGACATCAAATCGTATACCGAACCTTGGGCAATAAAATGGGTAACGAGATTCATGCGTTGTCCCTGCGCACATTGACTCCGGAAGAACAGGAATAGGCCGCGGTTTTTTTACCCGGCATATTTTCAATAAACATTCATAACTAGTGACATGAGGTGTTGGTAATGAGTGCACAAGACAGAATCAAACAGCAGGTGACGGGGGCCAAAATTGTGCTTTATATGAAAGGCACCCCGCAGATCCCGCAATGCGGATTTTCAGCCAAGGCGACTCAGCTACTGGGTTCCTGCGGTGCCAAGTTCGCCACCTATGACGTGCTTTCCGACGCAGAAATCCGCCAAGGGGTGAAGGAGTATGCCAACTGGCCGACGATTCCCCAGCTCTATATCAACGGCGAGTTTATCGGGGGATGTGATATCATGATCGAGCTGTACCAGAAGGGTGAGCTGCAGAAAATGGTCGCCAAGGCGATGGAACAGTAATACCGCCGGTTTCCGACCCACAAGGCCGCCTGTTGGGCGGCCTTGTTTTTTGTGTCGTTTGAGAAAAGAAATAAACCATGGACAAACTAATCGTCACAGGCGGTATTTCCTTGCGCGGCGAGATTCGTATCTCCGGTGCCAAGAATGCGGCGTTGCCGGTATTGGTGGCGTCGTTGCTCACCTCCGAGCCGCTGCTGGTGAGCAATGTCCCGCACCTGCAGGACATCACCACGACCATGGAACTGCTTGGGCGTATGGGCGTGCGTCTGGTTGTGGGCGACAAGATGGTGATCGAGGCCGACTCGAGCAGTAACACCTCGGTGTGCGCGCCTTACGAACTTGTGAAAACCATGCGCGCCTCGATTTTGGTGCTGGGACCGCTGTTGGCGCGCTTCGGCGAGGCCGAGGTGTCGTTGCCCGGCGGCTGTGCCATCGGTTCGCGCCCGGTCAACCTGCACATCAAGGGTTTGCAGGCTATGGGTGCGGAGATCAATCTCGACGGTGGATACATCCGGGCACGCGCGAAACGCCTGAAGGGCGCGCGTATTTTCATGGATATGGTTTCTGTTACGGGCACGGAAAACATCATGATGGCGGCGACGCTCGCGGATGGCGTAACGATTATCGAAAACGCCGCACGTGAGCCCGAGGTCACGGACCTTGCCAAGTGCCTCAATGCCATGGGCGCCCGGATCTCCGGTGCTGGGTCTGACGAAATCACGATTGAAGGGGTAGTACGCTTGCACGGCGCTGAGCACGATGTCATTCCCGATCGCATCGAAACCGGTACGTACCTTATCGCCGCCGCCATCACGAAAGGATCGGTGCGTTTGCGCAATGCGCGTGCAGATCTGCTCCAGTCGGTGCTCGACAAATTGCGCGAAGCCGGCGCGGTCATCGAGAGCGGACCAAACTGGATCAGCCTCGACATGCAGGGCCGGCGTCCAAAGGGCGTAAATCTCCGCACGGCACCGTATCCGGCATTCCCGACGGACATGCAGGCCCAGTTTATCGCGCTGAATGCGATCGCCGAGGGTACTGGTACCGTCACCGAGACGATTTTCGAGAATCGTTTCATGCATGTCTACGAACTGCAGCGTATGGGCGCAAATATTGAGATGGAAGGCAATACCGCCATCGTGCGCGGCGTGGAAAAAATCAAGGGTGCGCCGGTAATGGCGACCGATTTGCGTGCCTCGGCCAGCCTGGCGCTGGCGGGCCTGGTGGCGGAAGGCGAGACCGTCGTCGACCGCATCTACCACATTGACCGTGGTTATGAATGTATCGAGGAAAAACTCGCGCAACTGGGTGCGCGCATCCGGCGCGTGCCGGGCGCCTCGAGCAAGAAAGCCAAAGCGCAGACGGCGTGATTCATGTCCGACATACTAAACATTGCGCTGTCCAAGGGACGGATACTTGAGGAAGGCCTGCCACTCCTTGAGCGTGCTGGGATTGTACCTGCGGAGAATCCGCTCAAAAGCCGCAAGCTGATCCTCGATACCAACCTGCCGAATGTGAAACTTACAATCATTCGTGCCGCGGACGTGCCGACCTATGTACAGTTCGGCGCCGCTGACTTGGGCATCGCTGGCAAGGACGTGCTCATGGAATATGACGGCGATGGATTATATGAATTGATGGATCTTGGAATATCCCGTTGCCGTCTGATGGTGGCGGAACCCGCGAGTCTCGCTTCGCGCGATGATCCTCGCAACTGGACACGCCTGCGCATCGCCACGAAATACGTGAAGATCACACAACGGCATTTCGCCGCCAAGGGCATTCAGACCGACATCATCAAGCTGTATGGCTCCATGGAACTTGCCCCGCTCGTGGGTCTTTCGGACCGCATCGTGGACCTGGTGGATACTGGCAACACCTTGAAAGCTAACGGGCTGGTGGAGGTCGAACATATTGCTGACATCAGTGCCTGGCTGGTGGCCAACAAGGCTTCTATGAAAATGAAGCGGCCAGCGCTGAAGCAGCTGCTCAGCCGTCTGGAGCAGGCAATCACCTGAATAAAATGGACAGGATTCACGGGATTAACAAGGTGGGTTTTTCAAAGCTGGAATCCTGTAAAGCTTGAGAAATCCCGCCGGCACTGTTGTATCGTATTCATCCTGTCTATTCATTTCAGCGTGATTGACGTTGCACATGAAAATCGAACTGCGCACACTGAGTACCGCCGATCCAACCTTTGAAGCCGAGTTGGGGCGTCTGCTCGACCGCACTCAGGAGATGGACTCCGGAGTCGAGGCTACGGTACGCGCGATCCTGGCGGATGTGCGGGCGCGGGGCGACGAGGCGCTGCTTGAATACACCCGACGTTTCGACCGCTACGATGTCGACGCACCCGCCGCGCTGGAGGTCCCCAAGGTGCGTTGGGCACAGGCGAAGAAATCGTTACCCTCCGATCAGCTTGCCGCACTCGAACAGGCGGCCGCGCGTATCCGTCGCTATCATGAGCGCCAGAAAATCGAGTCGTGGCGCTACACCGAGGCCGACGGCACCCTGCTCGGGCAGCAGGTGACGCCGCTTGAACGTGTCGGGCTTTATGTGCCGGGTGGCAAGGCGGCGTATCCGTCGTCCGTGCTGATGAACGCGATTCCCGCCAAGGTGGCAGGTGTTTCCAAGTTGATCATGGTGGCGCCGACGCCCGGTGGCGAGATGAATGACATGGTGTTGGCTGCCGCAGAGATTGCCGGCGTCGATCGTGTTTTCACCCTCGGTGGCGCGCAGGCTGTGGCCGCACTCGCCTTCGGCACGCGCACCGTGCCCAAGGTGGACAAGATCGCCGGTCCTGGCAATATCTACGTGGCCACTGCCAAGCGGCTTGTGTTTGGTACGGTGGACATCGACATGATCGCGGGGCCTTCCGAAATCGTGGTGCTGTGTGATGGCAAAACCGATCCGGAATGGGTGGCGATGGATATGTTCTCGCAGGCCGAGCATGATGAGGACGCGCAGGCGATTCTCATCAGTCTCGATGCGGGGTTCACACAGCGCGTCAAGAGTGCCATCGAAAAACTCATTGATAGCATGGAGCGGCGCGATATCATCAAGGCGTCGCTTGAAGGTCGTGGCGCGTTGATCACCGTGAATGGTCTTGACGAGGCAATTGCCCTGACCAACCGCATTGCCCCCGAGCATCTTGAACTGTCCGTCGATGACGCCTCGACGGTGGCGGAGCGCGTGCGCCATGCCGGTGCCATATTTCTCGGCCGTTACACGGCCGAGGCGCTCGGTGACTACTGCGCCGGGCCGAATCACGTCCTGCCGACTTCCGGTACGGCACGTTTTTCTTCGCCACTGGGTGTGTACGACTTCCAGAAGCGCACGAGCCTCATTCAATGTTCGGCCGAGGGCGCTTCCCAGCTTGGCAAGGTTGCCTCGGTGCTGGCGCGCGGGGAAGGGCTGACCGCGCACGCGCGTTCGGCGGAGTACAGAATAAAGAAATAGACAGGATTCACAGAATTAAACAGGATTAACAAGAGTAAAACCTAAAAGCGCTACGAATTAATTCTGTGAACTCAGTTTTATGAACTCCGAGAAAAAAGTTGCAGCTTTGATCCGCCCGGAAATCCGGGCGTTCAAGGCCTATCACGTGCCCGATGCCACGGGCTTCATCAAGCTCGACGCCATGGAGAATCCCTATACCTGGCCCGAAGAGATCAGGCAGGCATGGTTTGAAGTGTTGCGCGATGTCACCATTAACCGCTATCCCGACCCCGGCGCGCGTGCCCTGAAGACCAGCCTGCGCACGGCGCTGCGGGTCCCAGATGGCAGGGAAATCATTCTTGGCAACGGCTCTGATGAACTGATCCAGATCATCCTGATGGCCTTGGCCATCCCGAACGCGGTTGTCCTCGCCCCCACGCCGACCTTTGTCATGTACGAAATGATTGCCACGTTTGTGGGCATGAAATTCGTCGGTGTGCCGTTGACGGAGGATTTTGCACTCGACCTGCCGACGATGCGTCAGGCCATCGTCACGCACAAACCAGCCGTAATATTTCTCGCCTACCCGAACAACCCGACCGGGAATCTCTTTTCCCGTGAGGCGGTGGAGGAGATTATCCGTTCCGCGCCGGGCCTGGTGGTCGTGGACGAGGCCTATCACGCGTTTGCCGGGGAGACCTTCATGAACCGGCTCAATGAATATGACAACCTGCTGGTCATGCGCACCCTCTCGAAGCAGGGACTCGCCGGCCTGCGTCTGGGGCTACTCGTTGGCGCCGCTTTCTGGCTCAATGAATTCGACAAGGTGCGCCTGCCCTATAACATCGGCAGTCTCACACAGGCGAGTGCCCGGTTCGCCTTGAATCACCTCGATCTCATGGACGCACAGGCCGCGCAAATCCGCGCGGATCGTGAGCGGTTATACGAAGCGTTGCAGGGGAGACGCGGGGTGCAGGCCTGGCCTTCGCGCACCAATTTCATCCTGTTTCGGGTAGAAAGCCGCGAGGCCGATGGGGTGTTTGAATCCCTGCGGCGCAGCGGCATACTTATCAAGAATCTGAATCCAGCTGGCGGGCCGCTCGCGGGCTGTCTGCGTGTCACGGTTGGCACACCGCAGGAGAATGTCGCCTTCCTTAAGGCGCTTGAGAAAGCGCTATAATTCTTCTATGTTTGGCATGTGGTAACATCATGATTCAACTTTCCCCGGAGAATGCACGTGTCTGAACGGCGCGCGGAAGTGACGCGCAATACCAAGGAAACCCAGATCACCGTGGCGGTGAATCTGGACGGACGCGGCGACTCGCAGCTTGAAATCGGCCTGCCATTTCTGGAGCACATGCTCGAGCAGGTGGCACGACATGGCCTGATCGACATCACGATCAAGGCCAAAGGCGATTTGCACATCGATGCCCACCACACCGTGGAGGATGTCGGCATCACGCTTGGTCAAGCCATGGCCAAGGCCGCGGGCAGCAAGAAAGGTATCCGTCGTTATGGCCATGCCTACGTGCCGCTCGATGAAGCCCTCTCGCGTGTCGTGATCGATTTTTCCGGACGCCCCGGGCTTGAATACCATGTCGATTTCCCACGGTCCCGCATCGGCGAGTTCGACGTGGACCTGTTGCGCGAATTCTTTCAGGGATTCTGCAACCACTCCCTGACGACGCTGCACGTCGACTGTCTGCGCGGCAAGAATGCGCATCACAACTCTGAAACCATGTTCAAGGCGTTCGGGCGTGCTCTGCGCATGGCGCTCGAGATTGACCCGCGCGCCAGCGACACGATTCCCTCGACGAAAGGGAGTTTATAAATAATTTTTGACGCAAGGATGTAAAGAGTCATTTGTGTAAGATCTTCTATGCCACTGATCCCTTTCTTCTTTGCGTGTTTGCGTTCTTGCGGCAAACGTTGATATGGCTACAGTAGCGGTCATCGATTACGGCATGGGCAACCTGCGCTCGGTATGCAAGGCCATCGAGCATGTGGCACCTAAGGCACGTGTGCAGCTTACGTCAGTAGCAGCGGATATCCGGCGCGCTGATCGGGTGATATTTCCCGGTCAGGGGGCGATACGCGGCTGTATCGCGGCGCTGGAGACCGGTGGCTTGCGCGACTCCCTGCTCGAGGTCATCAAGACCAAACCCTTTCTCGGTATTTGTCTCGGCCTGCAGGCGCTGTATGATCTCAGCGAAGAGGGCGGCGGTACGCCGTGCCTGAGTTTGTTGGCAGGCGAGGTAAAGCGGTTCCCGCCGGAGAAAATGTTCGAGGCGGCCTCCGGTCAGGTGCTCAAGGTCCCGCACATGGGATGGAATCAGGTGCATCAGGTCAGGTCACACCCCCTGTGGAAGGACATCCCGCAGGATACGCGATTTTATTTTGTGCACAGCTACTATGCCGAATCGGCCGACCCCCAGGATGTGGCGGGGGAGACCGACTATGCCTTGCGGTTTACCTCGGCCGCGGCCCATGCGAATATTTTTGCCGTGCAGTTCCATCCGGAGAAAAGCCAGCGCGACGGTCTGCGTCTGTTGGAAAATTTCCTTTCGTGGGATGGAAGTGCCTAAACCACAAAACAGAAACAATAGCATTTCACAAAATTAACCAGAGCCTATATTTTCATGTCACTGCTCGTCATTCCCGCAATTGATCTCAAGGACGGAAAATGCGTGCGTCTGCGTCAGGGGCGCATGAACGATGTCACGGTGTTTTCTGATAATCCCTTGGATGCCGCGAAGCGCTGGGTAGAGGCCGGGGCACGCCGCCTGCATATTGTGGACCTCAATGGCGCGTATGCCGGTAAGCCGGTGAACGGCGAGGTGATCCAGGCGATTCTCTCCGCCTATCCGAACCTGCCCATACAGGTGGGAGGCGGCATCCGCGATGAAGACACCATTCAGGTCTATATCGACATGGGCGTGCGGTATGTGATCCTAGGCACCAAGGCGGTCAACGCTCCGCACTTCGTGAGCGACATGTGTACGGAATTTCCCGGACACATCATCGTGGGACTCGACGCGAAAGACGGGAAAGTGGCCATCGACGGCTGGTCCAAGCTCTCCGGCCATGACGTGATCGATCTCGCGAAGAAATATCAGGACGACGGGGTTGAGGCGATCATCTACACCGACATCGGGCGCGATGGCATGATGACGGGCGTCAACATCGAGGCCACGGTGAAGCTGGCCAATGCCATTACCATCCCGGTCATCGCCTCAGGCGGTATCACCGATATCGAAGACATTCGCCGGTTGTGCGAGGTCGGGGACGCCGGCATTGTTGGGGCGATCACCGGCCGCGCGATTTACGAAGGCACGCTCGACTTTGCCGCGGCGCAGAAACTCGCTGACAAGCTGGGAAAAAGTAAATAGACAGGATTCACCGGACTTGCAGGATTACCCTCAAGAATCTTTCCACCCCTATTCCTGCTAATCTTGTCAGTTCTGTCTATTCGATTTCTCCACTATGGGCCTTGCCAAACGAATTATTCCCTGCCTCGACGTGGACAACGGTCGCGTCGTGAAAGGCGTGCGCTTTCTCGAGATCCGTGATGCCGGCGATCCGGTGGAGATTGCGCGGCGCTATGACCAGCAGGGCGCGGATGAGATTACCTTTCTCGATATCACCGCCAGTTCCGATAATCGTGAAACCATGGTGCATGTGGTCGAGGCCATGGCCTCCGAGGTGTTTATTCCGCTGACGGTCGGCGGAGGCATCCGCAAGGTCGAGGACGTGCGCCGCATGCTGAATGCCGGGGCGGACAAGGTGGCGATCAATACGGCGGCGGTATCGCGGCCCGAGTTCGTGAAGGAGGCTGCCGATCATTTCGGTTCGCAGTGCATTGTCGTGGCCATTGATGCCAAGCAAACCGCCCCCGACAAGTGGGAGGTATTTACCCACGGCGGGCGTAAGGCGACCGGGCTTGATGCCATCGCTTGGGCACGGAAGATGACAGAGCATGGTGCCGGTGAGATTCTGCTGACCAGCATGGATCGTGATGGCACGAAGGATGGATTTGACCTGAAGCTGACACGCGCCGTCTGCGATGCCGTGAGTATCCCCGTCATCGCCTCTGGCGGGGTGGGGAACCTCGATCACCTTGTGGAAGGTATTCGCACCGGCCATGCTGATGCCGTGCTGGCCGCGAGCATTTTCCATTTCGGTGAATACACGGTAGGCCAGGCCAAACAACGCATGGCCGAGGCTGGAATCGAAGTCAGACTATGAGAATGGACAGGATTCACAGGATTTTTCAGGATTAACGCGAGTAACCTGAACCTTCCAGGAAACGAATCCTGTTAATCCTGTATAATTTTTGCCATGTCCGAATCCTGGCTTGATGCGGTTAAGTGGAGTGCCGATGGGCTCGTGCCTGCCATCGCCCAGGAAGCGGCGACCGGCAAGGTGCTGACACTCGCCTGGATGAACCGCGAGGCGTTGGCGGCGACGGTGAAAGAAGGGCGGGCGGTATACTGGTCGCGCTCGCGCAAGAAACTCTGGCGCAAGGGCGAGGAATCAGGACATGTGCAGATGGTGAAAGATGTCCGCCTCGATTGCGACAACGATGCCGTGCTGCTGTTGGTGGAACAGAAGGGTGGCATCGCCTGCCACACCGGCCGTGAGCGTTGTTTCTACCAGCAGTTGCAAGGCACCCGATGGGTGGCGGCCGAGCCGGTGATCAAAAGCGAACAGGAAATCTACGGAAAGAAATAACATGTCCGATGTGCTCAACAAGCTGGCCGCTGTGCTGGAGTCGCGCAAGGGCGCTGACCCGCAAAGCTCCTATGTCGCGGGCCTGTACGCCAAGGGGCTGGATGCAATTCTGAAGAAAATCGGCGAAGAGGCGACGGAAACGGTGCTCGCCGCTAAGTCCGGCGACCCCGCGAAAATTGTGCATGAGACGGCAGACCTCTGGTTCCACACGCTTATCATGCTTGCACAGACAGGGGTGAAGCCGGATGATATCCTGACGGAACTGGAACGGCGTTTCGGGGTGTCCGGGATTGACGAAAAAGCGGCGCGCCAAGGACGCAAGTGATGAAAGCCGTGTGTCGCCACGGCGACACGGATATACAATATGGGCATTCATCGACTGAGTGTGGCGTTTTTCTAGATTAAGTCTTATTGGAGAACGAGCATGGGTGGTTTTAGCTGGATACATTGGCTTGTCGTATTAATTATTGTGGTGCTGATCTTCGGCACCAAGAAACTGCGCAACGTTGGCAGCGATCTGGGTGGGGCGATCAAGAATTTCAAGCAGGCCATGAAGGAAGACGACGATAAATCGCAATCGGGTTCCGGCGATATTGCGGAATCCAAAAAGATTGCGGGCGATTCCGGTCGCGTGATCGATGCGGAAGTGACCTCCAAGCAGAAAAACAAGACCTAAGCCAACCCTTCTGCACGGACGCGCACGATGTTCGACGTCGGCTTCTCTGAACTCGTGGTGATTGGCCTTGTTGCGCTGGTCGTGTTGGGACCGAAACGATTGCCCGAAACGGCGCGGGCGGCGGGCCGGTGGACGGCGCGGATCCGGCGGTTTGTGTCCGAAGTCAAACAGGATCTGGACCGCGAGATGCACGATGCGGAACTGACCGAGCTGCGCCAGCTCAAGCAGGAACTGGATCAAACCCGCCAGGTGATGCAGGAAACTTCGGGCGAGCTTGCCCAGAGCTTCACCGCCGCGGCTTCCGCTATCCAGCCGAACGCAGCAGAGATTCCAGCTACCAATTCCCCTCCATCTGCCCCGGTGCCGCCACCCGCGGCGGAAAAACCTGCGCCACGCGCCAAGGGTTCCAGGGCGGTGAAATCCACCAAGAAATCCAAGACCGGAAAAAAACATGGCGCAGCCAGACGACACGCACGTCGCTGAGGGCAGCCTCATTTCGCATCTGCTGGAGCTGCGCAACCGCCTGCTCTATTCGGTGATCGCCATCACCGTGGTGTTCGGCGTGTTGTTGCCGTTCAGTGGCGAGGTGTACACCATGGTGGCGAGGCCGCTGATGAACGTATTGCCGAAGGGCGCGAGCATGGTGGCGACAGACGTGGCCTCCCCGTTTCTGACACCCGTCAAGCTCGTGCTCGCGGCCGCCCTTGTCATCACCATCCCTTATCTTCTGTACCAGCTGTGGGCATTTGTGGCCCCTGGTTTGTACCGCCATGAACGCCAACTGATTATGCCGCTGTTGGTATCCAGCACGGGTCTGTTTTACGGGGGTATGGCGTTTGCCTATTATGTCGTGTTTCCCATGGCGTTTGGATTCTTTGTGCGCGCCCTGCCCCCAGGCGTGACGATGATGACCGATATCCGTTCCTACATGGATTTTGTGTTCTCAATGTTCTTCGCTTTCGGGATCGCATTTGAAGTGCCGGTAGCGGTGGTGCTACTCGCACGCATGGGCGTGATCGATCCCGATACACTCGCAGGTAAACGCCCCTACATTATCTTGTGGGCATTTATTGTGGCGGCGGTCCTCACGCCACCGGATGTCTTCTCGCAGTTCTTTCTCGCCGTGCCGATGATCGTATTGTTCGAGATCGGCCTCTTTGTCGCCCGCCGCATGAAACGCGCTGCTGATACCGCCACCGAGAACGGCCACCGCACCCCGAACGATGTTGAGATCGACGCGGAGTTCAAGAAACACGACGAGGCGTTTACGCCTGACAAGAAAGACGGCGCTGAATAAATATGTGCAGCCCAGCGAATAGCTTCCGGATGCAACGAAGCGGAATTCGGGGAACGACTAATACCTAGCGCCGGACCGATCCCTTCCCTCATTCGTACGGCCCTACTCTGTCAGCGCCGCCCGCGATGGGCGTTCGATGGCGACAATCTCCAGCGTGGCCCGTTTGTTGTTCCGCAGTATCTCAAGTTTCACCCGGTCACCGGGCTTGCGGCTGGTGATGCTGAGCAGGGCATCGCGCGCCTCGGTGATCTTTTTGCCGTCAATCGACAGGATCACATCGCCCGGCTGCATGCCGGCGTGGTGCGCCGGTCCGCCGCGCACCACGCCGGCGACGACGACGCCATCGGCGTTGCTCAAGTCCAGCGCTTGCGCAATCTGCGGTGTGATCGCCTGTCCTTCGATACCGAGCCAGCCGCGCAACGGCCGGCCGTGTTCGAGGATTTCCTTCATGACGCTTTCGGCGAGGCTCGTCTGGATGGCGAAGCCGATGCCTTGATAACCGCCGCTGCGCGAGAAGATCGCCGTGTTGATGCCGACGAGATGGCCTGCGGCGTCGATCAGGGCGCCGCCGGAGTTGCCGGGGTTGATGGCGGCGTCGGTCTGGATGAAATTTTCAAACGTGTTGATGCCAAGCCGGTTACGTCCGGTGGCGCTGACAATACCCATGGTGACCGTCTGACCCACGCCGAAGGGGTTGCCGATGGCGAGCACCACATCGCCCACGCGGAGGATGTCCGAATGTCCCAGGGTGATCGTAGGGAGTTTCTTGAGATCGATTTTCAGCACGGCGACATCGGTGTCCGGGTCGCTGCCCACCACCTTGGCTTGCGCCGTGCGGCCATCCTGCAACACCACCTGGATCGCATCCGCGCCCTGAATGACGTGGTGGTTGGTGAGGATGTATCCCTGTTCGCTCATGATGACACCAGATCCAAGACTCGTTTCCACGTGTTTGCGCGGCGTGATCAGGTTATCGGCCTCACCGAAGAATTGGCGGAAAAAAGGGTCATCAAAAAACGGGTTGGGCCGGACGGTGACGACCTTGGCCGTATTGATGTTCACCACGGCGGGCGAGGCTTTATCGACCGCGAGCGCGTAGGAATAGGTTCCAGACCCCGCCTGTTTGGTGGTTTCCGCCGGGGTTTGGCGTATTTCCACGGCAGGCCCCTCGCGTTTGATGAGTTCCGGCCAGAGATAGGTCGCCACAAAAGCCATGGCCAGTCCGAGAACAATTGCTTGGAAGAGATATGATAGAATACGGCGCATATGCATGGTCACCGAAGAGTGTGGTTCGTGGTTATGGTCCGGGTCATTTTATCCGAGAGTCACTGAATTGGCGTGGTCGTGAGCACCATAAGGCGCCAATTGTTGCCCATCAAAAAAACTGCATCATCTTTTGACGCAGACGCTTGACTCAGGCGGGTGGTTATATAATCCTATGCGCCGTTTTGAAGGGCAGAAGCAGGGTCTAATTCGTTTAATTGACTGATTATCTTTGAAAAATTACGCGCAGTATGCGTGATTTTTTATTTTGTGCGCCAAAAGAATTGAGGGGGCTACATGAGTGAAGAGGGTGTCAATCCGCGCCGAAGGCGTTTACTGGCCATCACCACAGGCATAGGGCTTGTTGGAACGGCATTTGCGGTTACCCCTTTTGTGCTCAGCATGATGCCCAGCGCGCGTGCCAAGGCCGCTGGAGCCCCGGTTGAAGTGGATATCAGCAAGATCGAGCCGGGCCAGCTGCTCACCGTGGAGTGGCGTGGTAAGCCGGTGTGGATACTGCGCCGTACACCGGAGATGCTCAAATCGCTCTCGAGCGATGAAAGTCTTGTGGCCGACCCTATATCTGCTGCCGATCAGCAACCTATTTATGCCCAGAATGCCACGCGCTCGATCAAGCCGGAGTTTCTGGTGCTTGTCGGTATCTGTACTCACCTCGGTTGTTCCCCGGCACAGCGCTTGGAGGCCGGATCTGCCTCCGGTTTGGGTGAAGGATGGCCAGGGGGCTTTTTCTGCCCCTGCCACGGTTCCAAGTTCGATCTGGCCGGCCGTGTGTTCAAGAACGTTCCCGCACCCACCAACTTAGTGGTGCCGCCGCATACCTATCTTTCCGGCACGCGCATCATGATCGGTGTCGACACGAAAGGAGCCGCCTGATGCAAAAGCTGCTAGCCTGGATTGATGACCGCTTCCCCATGACCAAGGTCTGGGAGGAGCATCTTGCCAAGTACTATACCCCGAAGAATTTCAATTTCTGGTACTACTTCGGTTCGCTCGCGCTGCTCATGTTGGTGATGCAGATATTCACCGGCATTTTCCTGACCATGCACTACAAGCCGGACACGGGGCTGGCGTTTGCCTCGGTCGAATACATCATGCGCGATGTGGATTGGGGCTGGCTCATCCGCTACATGCACTCCGTGGGCGCGTCGTTCTTCTTCATTGTCGTCTACTTACACATGTTTCGCGCCCTGTTGTACGGGTCGCACAAAAATCCGCGCGAACTGATCTGGATCATCGGCATGGTGATCTTTGTGGCGCTCATGGCCGAGGCCTTCATGGGTTATTTGTTGCCCTGGGGCAACATGTCCTATTGGGGCGCACAGGTGATCATCTCGCTGTTCGACGCCATTCCGGTCGTGGGTTCGACGCTGTCCGAGTGGATCCGCGGCGATTTTGTAGTCTCGGATGCGACACTCAACCGTTTCTTTGCGTTCCACGTGATCGCGGTGCCACTTATCCTCGCCGCGCTCGTGTTTGTGCACATCGTGGCGCTGCACAAGGTTGGCTCGAACAATCCTGACGGTGTCGAGATCAAGAAGAAAAAAGGCCCCAATGGCATTCCGCTGGACGGCATTCCGTTTCATCCGTATTACACGGTGAAGGACATTGTTGGCGTCTCGGTATTTCTGATGATTTTCTCGGCGGTGGTTTTCTTTTCGCCGGAGCTTGGCGGGTGGTTCCTGGAGCACGACAACTTCTCGCCGGCTAACATCCTGCAAACGCCGCCGGAGATCGTGCCGTTGTGGTACTTCACGCCGTTTTATTCGATTTTACGCGCAACGACGAGTCGAATGCTCCTGGTGCTCGATGGCGTTGTTGTGGTATTGACGATACTTACGTTCTTTACTGTTCGTGGTTTTCTAACAAAGCTGGCGACGCTTGCAATTACAGTACTTTTGCTTATCGGTCTCTACACGCTACAAGCAAAGCTTTGGGGTGTAATCTTAATGGGGTCGTCGCTCGTACTGTTCTTCTTCCTGCCATGGCTCGACCGCTCACCGGTCAAGTCGATTCGCTATCGTGGCTGGATGTACAAGATGGCGTTAGCCATTTTCGTTGCCGCCTTTTTCACGTTGGGTTATCTCGGGACGCGTCCGGCGGCGGGTCCGAACCTCATAATTGCGCAGGTATGTACGGTGCTGTACTTCGCGTTCTTCTTCCTGATGCCGTGGTATACCACGATAGACAAGACCAAACCGGTTCCGGAGAGGGTAACCTGAAAATGAAAAAGCTCCTGATCCTTTTTCTTCTCGCCGGCTTGCCGGCAGCGGTCTTGGCGAGCGGTGACGAAGGCGTCAAGCTCGACGCCGTCAATATCGACCTTAACGACAAGGCATCGCTGCAACGCGGTGCGCGCATCTTCGTTAACTACTGCCTGTCCTGCCACAGCGCGGGCTACATGCGTTACAACCGCATGGGTCATGACCTTGGCATTTCGGAGGAACTCGTGAAAGAGAATCTCCTGTTTGCCGCGGATAAGGTAGGCGAACTGATGACGGCGGTCATGCCCAAGGCCGACGCCAAGGTCTGGTTCGGGGTGGCGCCGCCGGATCTCTCCTTGGTGACGCGTTCACGCGGCCCCAACTGGTTCTACACCTACATGCGCAGCTTCTACCGCTACGACAAGTCGCCATCCGGCTGGAATAACACGGTATTCCCGCATGTGGCCATGCCGCATGTGCTCTATGAGTGGCAGGGGCACCAGCGTGCTAATTTCAAGAAAGACGCCCACGGGGTAGAGGAATTCGAGGGTTTTGAACTCGAGCGTCCCGGCAGCATGAGCCCTGAAGAATACAACAACGCCATGCGCGATCTAACCAATTTCATGGTGTATCTCGGTGAGCCGGCCAAGTTGGTGCGCTACCAGATTGGCATTTATGTGTTAATCTTCCTCGCCTTCTTCTCAGTGTTTGCCTACCTGTTGAAGAAGGAATACTGGAAAGACATCCACTAACCGTGGTGATTTCCAGGAGGGCAGCATATCCATGCTGCCCTCCTTGTCGTCTGCGTTGTAACGGAGAATTGGAATGGCGACCCCCACAACACGTAAACCTGTGATGACTCTTTTTTCGGGGACAACCGATCCTTACAGCCACCGTACGCGTATCGTATTGTTCGAGAAGGATATCGACTGTCAGATCGTCGAGGTTGATATCAGCAAGAAACCGCGTGAACTCGGTGAATTCAATCCCTACAACCAAGTTCCGACCATGGTGGACCGCGATCTGGTGCTGTATGAATCGAACATCATCAATGAATATCTTGATGAGCGCCTGCCGCACCCCCCGCTAATGCCAGTGGATCCGGTATCCCGTGCACGGGCGCGCCTGATGTTGATGCGCTTCGATCGCGACTGGTACAGCCTGTTGCCGGATATCACTGGCAGTGACAAGAAAGTCGCGACCCGCGCGCGCCACACCTTGCGTGACGGACTTACCGTCATCTCGCCGATCTTCAAGGAACAGCAATTCGCTATGGGGGATGAGTTTTCCCTTGTGGATTGTTCACTGGCGCCGATCTTGTGGCGCCTTGAGGTTTACGGTCTGGAACTTCCGCGTCAGGCGAAGCCGATGCAAGATTTCGCCGAACGTGTTTTCGAGCGCAAGTCTTTCAAGCTCTCGCTCACCGAGGCGGAAAAGGCGATGCACTCACGCTCGCGGTGAACGTGGTGTTTCACGGCGCTGTCTGCCTTCCTGCCGTTTCCGTCGCGCATGCTCCCGCTTAAGTTATATATCCTGCGTGCGGTTCACGACTGGGCGGTGGATCAGGGCTTCACCCCGCATGTGCTTGTCGATGCCACGCTCCCGGGTGTCCGGGTTCCTCCCGGATACGTGGAGAACGGACGCATCGTGCTGAATATCCACCCGCGGTCGGTAGATCGTTTCGAACTGGTGGATGACTGGCTGCGGTTTTCCGCCCGGTTTGGCGCCCAGAGTTTCTTTCTCGAAATCCCGTCGGCCGCAGTGCTCGCCATTTACGCCCGAGAAAACGGGCAGGGCATTTCCTTCCCGGAGGCCACGGCAGAAACGCCCGAAAAACCCGGCACAGACGATAAGCCACCCTCCGGAAGTCCACCCGCCAAAGGTCCATCGCTTCGGATCGTCAAGTAAGCCGCTGTCGTCGTCTTTTAGCAGGCATCTGTTTGGGCTATCGTTATAGCCATATACCACTTCATTCAGGGAAAAGAATGATCCACCCCTTATCCAGGACAGGCCTGTTCCTCTTTACCCTTATGCTCGCCCCCATGACGTCCGCCGATGGAGCCGTGGGTGCGTTTACCCAGACGAGCGGAGAGGTGCGGATTTTGCGCGGTGAAAATTACCTCGCCGCCGAAACGGGTGTGGAAGTCGAAAGTCAGGACATCATCGAAACCGATAAGGACGCCAGTGCCCAGCTGGATATGGAGGACGGTTCTGTCATGCGGCTGGGGCCGGAAACACGGCTTGCGCTTTCCGAGTACCGGCTTGATTCGAACAAAAGTGTGTTATCCGCCGGGATCGATCTGCTGAGCGGCTGGTTGCGTTTCGCTGTTGCGAAACTCAAGCCGAGCGGAAATTATGCGATCAATACGCCATTGCTGACGATCGGTATCCGTGGCACGGAAGGTACGATCGAAGCGCAGAACGATCAAGGCGGACTGCACCTGCACGAAGGGGAAGTCGAAGTGGCTGGTGCGGGCAAGGATGGACAGGCCGGGCTGCCGGTGCGTGTGCGCAGCGGCGAATATGTCCAGCGCCACCAAGGCCAGGGCTTTCGCAAGTACGCACAACCTCCGCCCGAGTTCCTCCGGCGGTTGCCGTCGGGTGTGCAGCAGAAGCTCGCACGCCTCGCACTCGATCCCAAGCGGCGCGGCATCTCGCCCCGGGTCATACGCGGCATTACCAAAGAGGACGCGCAGCGCATGTTGCAGCGGCATCCGCAGATGAATGAACGGATGCAACAGCGTTTCCGGCAGGTAATTACATCGCCGCGTCCGATTGGAGGTGCTGTGCATGAGCGGCCAGTGCTCGCCCTGCCGAAGCACGGTGGTTCGGGCGAGAACAATCGCGGAAATGCAAAACCCCGTTCCGGAAACCGTGGCCCGGTTCAGCATGCGCCGGGAAAGCGGCAACACCGCCAACACCAGCCGTCTCACAAAAATAAAAAGTCGCCGAACGATGCCACGACACCACCGGGCGCCGAGAAACCTCCCGTGGCAGAAGGCGGCGTCGGAAGCACGGGGCAAGATCATCCCCAGGGAAACATGCCGCCCAATCATCTGCGCCGGACACAGGGCAATCCATCCATGTCGCGTTGAATGCAGCGTGCTCAGGAACGGCACGGGACAGATGTTGCGTCGAGTCAGAAAATGATCAGGATCATTCAGGCAGATATCACCACACTTTCCGTTGACGCCATCGTCAACGCCGCCAATGAATTTCTGTTGGGCGGTGGAGGGGTCGATGGTGCGATTCATCGGGCCGCCGGTCCGGAGTTGCTGGCCAAATGCCGTACCCTCGGCGGTTGCCCGACCGGTGAAGCGCGCGTCACACCCGGCTACCAACTTCCGGCCAGGTGGGTGATCCATACGGTGGGGCCGGTGTGGCACGGCGGCAAACATAACGAGCCCACGCTGCTCGCTAATTGTTATCGCCACTCGTTTGAACTTGCGCTCAGGCACAAGGTGAGGACCATCGCGTTTCCCGGCATCAGCACGGGGGTTTATGGGTACCCCAAAGAGGAGGCAGCAAGGATCGCGGTCAGTACCATGCACGAGTACGAAAATAAATTTGATGAGATTGTTGCGTGTTGTTTCAGTGCGGGTGACAAAATGTTGTACGAGAAGGTGCTGTTGGAAGAATAGTTAATGTAGGGTAGGGTAGGTCAGGCGATTTTTTCGCCAACCTACCGAGCAATGCTGTCGCCCTTTCTGCAAAACGGTCGGATTGTAAATTTCCCAATTTGTTAATTCCATGGCAAGGGGCATAATGGCTTTGCCTGCCATGGAGTTTGCGTGTATGACCTCACTTGCGTGCGGAAAATGGAAATATCTGGCGACAGCCTTGCTGTTTTTTGCAGCGAGTACCGCCGCCACGCCGACGGAGGATGCCACGGCGATTGTGAAGGCGGCGATCGACTACTGGCGCGATGTGTCTTCCTATTCCGTCGTGGACATGACGATCCACCGGCCGGACTGGGAGCGGACCATGACGATCCGCGTATGGACGCGCGGCGAGAAGGAATCACTGGTGCGTATCACCGCGCCGCCCAAGGATGCCGGCAACGCCACGCTGCTGCTCGACAACGACATGTGGAGTTTCACGCCCAAGATCAACCGCGTCATCAAGATTCCGTCGTCGATGATGAACCAGAGCTGGATGGGTTCGGATTTTTCCAACAACGATCTTGCCAAGGCCGATGATCTGATCCAGCAGTACACTCACAAGCTGCTGGCGACCGAGATCCGGAACGGGCATAAGGTTTACGTCATCGAATCCACGCCGAAGGAGACCGCGCCGGTGGTGTGGGGTCGGGAGGTCATCAAGATTCGCGATGATTATCTCATTCTGGAACACGCGTTCTACGATCAGACAAACGTGTTGATCAAAAAACTGGTGAGTCTGGAACTCAAGCCGATGGGCGGCAAGATGATCGCCGCGCGCGAGCGTATGCAGAAGGTAGACAAACCCGACGAATGGACCGAGATCGTGACAAAGGAAGTGCGTTTCGGCATTGTGGTCGGGGCACATGTGTTCACGCTGTCCAACCTGCGGAATCCACGGGAATAACAATGGCCATTATGCTCAGACTGGCCTGGCGAAACCTGTGGCGGAATCCGCGCCGTACCTGGCTCACGGTTTCAGCGATCACGTTCATCACGGTGCTGCTCATATTCATTATCACGCTCCAGATGGGCGCCTTCGACATGATGCTCGATACCGGTCTGCGCGTGTTTACCGGCCAGATGCAGATTCAGCGTGCGGGTTATCTCGACAAGCCGCAAATGCGTGCCACGGTCGTTCACGCACAGGACCTTGCCGGGTCATTGCGCCGCGCCACCGGCTTGCCCGGCATCGCCGTGCGCGCCAATGGGTTTGCGCTGGCGGCAAGCGGCACGCGCAGTTATGGCGTGCCGGTCATCGGTGTGGAGCCGGCGCATGAATCAGCGGTTTCGACCATCCCGCGCCTCATTCGTCAGGGACGTTATCTGGCGAATGAGGCGGCGCAGGAGTTGGTCGTGGGCGCGGTGTTGGCGCGCAACCTCAAGATCAAGGTGGGTGATGAGCTGACGCTGCTTGGTGCCGGCAAGGACGGTTCGGTGGCGGCCACGGTGCTGCCGGTAGTGGGGTTGTTTGAAAGCGGCAGTCCGGAACTCGACCGGCATCTGGTGGAGATGCCGTTGCGCACCTTTCAGGAGGTGTTCAGCATGGGTGAGGATGCACACGCCCTCGTAATCAGCGGGCCGAGTCTGGAACAGATGGTGGAGACGCAGGTCCTGGTGCGGCAGCATATGCCCAAAGACCCGGGGCTCGTGCTGCTCGACTGGGAGAAGCTGCTGCCTGGCATCAAGCAGGTGATGCAGGCCGACACCATCGAGCACTGGTTCCTGTACATCACACTCATCCTCGTGGTCACGTTCAGTATTCTGAACACCTTTCTCATGTCGGTGATCGAGCGCACACGCGAGTTCGGCATCATGCTGGCGCTCGGTGCCACCCCGCTGCGCATCGGCGGGCTGGTGTTACTGGAGTCAACCCTGCTCACGCTGCTGGGCCTCGCCATTGGGATTGTACTGGGTGGTGGAATCGCACTTTATTTCAACTACCACGGCTTCACCTTTAAGGGCATGCAGGAACTCTACAGTCAATTCGGCTTTGAAGGCGTTATTACACCGAAAATCACATTCATAAATGTAATGACCGGCCCGGCGGTGATCTTCGCTTTTACCATTGCCGCGGCACTCTACCCAGCGTTGCGTATCCGCCGACTGCAGATTGTCGAAGCCATGCATGCGGTGCACTGAGCCATGAACCGTCTACCGCTTCTGGTCCGGCTTGCGTGGCGCAATCTCTGGCGCCACCCGCTACGCACGCTGCTGATCCTGTTTGCCTTCGTGCTAGGGGTATGGTCGATCATCGTGCTGGCGGCCTATGGGCGCGGGGCGCTGGAACAGCAGATCGAGCGATCGATCCGCAACCTGACCGCGCATATCCAGATTCACGCGCCGGGCTACCGCGATGATCCGGTCGTCGATCACCACCTGCCGCCGCCCGGTCCGGCCCTGCGTGCGGCGTTGGCGCAGGCGGATGTCACGGCCTGGGCCGCGCGGGTGCGCGTGCCGGCGGTAGTCGCAAGTGAGCGTGAATCGGCAGGTGTTACGCTGATTGGCATCGACCCGGCACGCGAGCGGGGGCTCTCGTTTATTGCCGAGGCGGTGCACGAAGGGCGCTATCTTGACTCCGACGACGATCCGGGCCTGCTGCTCGGGCGTAAATTGGCCGAGCGTCTGGAGACCAGGCTCGGCCGGCGTGTGGTGGTCATGAGCCAGGATGTGAACAACCAGATCGCCGATCGCGGTTTCCGCGTCGTGGGCATCTTTGATGGCTCGCCCGAAGCGATGGAGACCGGTTATGTTTTCATCGGGCGCGCCACGGCGCAGCAGATGTTGAAGCTCGGTGACTCGGTATCAGAGTTGGCCATCCTGGCGCCACGGCGCGACCGTCTTGACGGATTGGTGGCGCGGCTGCGGGTCGCGACCATGGGGAGCGATGTGCAACCGTGGACGACACTGGAGCCGCTGCTCGTGCTGACAGAAGAACTTTCTGGCAGCATACTAACGATCTGGTATCTGATCGTGTTTACCGCGATGTCCTTCGGGCTTGTCAATACACTGCTCATGGCCGTGTTCGAGCGCATCCGCGAGTTTGGTCTGTTTCAGGCACTTGGGATGCCACCGCGCCTGATTCTGGGGATGGTGTTGGTGGAGTCGGTTATCCTGCTTGTGCTGGCGCTGGTGGTCGGCAATCTGTTGGCGGGCGCAACGCTGCTGTCGCTCAAGGGTGGCATAGACCTGTCTGCTTTCGCCGAGGGCTTGGAGATGTTCGGGTACAGCCCGATCATCTACCCAATGCTGACGGCCGCTGACTTTGTCACGGCCAATGTGCTGGTGTTCGTGCTCGGTGTCGTGGCCTGTCTCTATCCCGCTTGGCGGGCAGCACGCTACGTGCCGGTGGAAGCCATTACGAGGATTTAAAAATGGGACCGACTGTCGTCTGTCGCGGTGTCAGCAAGATCTACCAGCAAGACACAGTGGCTGTGCCCGCGCTGACCGACATCAATCTCGAAATCCCTAAACTTGATTTCTTATGCCTTTCCGGACCCTCGGGTTCCGGCAAGAGCACGCTGTTGAATCTCATCGGTGGCCTCGATAAACCCACCGCTGGTGAGATCGAGGTAGATGGCCGGCGCGTGGACCGGATGGCAAAGGACGAGCTGGCGGAACTGCGTTTGCGTCGCATTGGTTTCGTGTTTCAGGCGTACAATCTGGTTCCGGTGCTCACCGCACGTGAAAACGTGGAATTCGTGATGCAGTTGCAAGGCGTGGCCGCGGACGAACGCGCGCAAAAGGCGCGCGAGATCCTGAAGGAAGTCGGGCTCGAGAACCTCGAAAACCGCCTGCCCGGTGAACTCTCGGGCGGCCAGCAGCAGCGTGTGGCGGTGGCGCGCGCGATTGTCTCCGAGCCGAGCCTCGTGCTCGCGGACGAGCCCACCGCGAACCTTGATTCCAAGACTGCCGAGAATTTGATGCAGCTCCTGCGCCACATAAACAAGGAACACGGAGTGACCTTTGTTTTCTCCACGCACGACAGACTGGTGATGGATTTTTCCCGGCGTCTGATCACGTTGCGTGATGGCAGAGTTGTGGAGGATGTAAGGCGGAATTGACCGGATGACGAATATCGAGGGGCACTATGAAAATCCTGTTATGGAGTGATGACCTCATGAGTCGCATCCGCATCGAGTCGCGCTGGAAGGCCGCCGGTGCGCAGCTGATCAAGAAAGACAGCGCCGAGGCGCCGGACCTCATCGTCGTGGATCTCACCGCGCGCGATGCCGTTGGACACATCCACCGTCTGCGGACGCAATCCCCGGCTACCGACATCCTCGCCTTCGGACCGCACGTGGACGGCGATGCCTTCCGCGAGGCACGGGCGGCAGGGGCCAGCGAGTGTGTCGCGCGTGGCTCCGTGGTGGAACGCGTGTTGGTGCGTCTGGATAAACGCGAATGACGCATCCCGGGCGAACGCTGTTGTTCGCCACGCTCGCTGTTTCTGCGCCCGCTTTGGCCGGTGACTGGCAATTCGGCGGTCACGTGAAATATCAATATACCTACACTGATTACCGTGCGGACGACGTCAGCGCCGTTTTCGGTAATGACCCGGCCCGGGATCACAGCCTGGATCTGCGCCTCAAGGGCGAGAACCGCACGGGCCCTTGGGACTTTGTGGCGCATTATGAATTGCTTGCGGTTGGCGGCGACACGCTTGCGGCGCGCCGGCGTCTGGCGGCGCTCGGGCTGCTGAGTGCCGGCACGGCGAGCGGACTGTCGGATGACCGGCGGCGGTTATTCGATCTGACGCATGAGACCACGGACCAGAACCGCAAGGCTGCGGTGCAGCGCCTCGACCGGTTCTCCGTTGGTTATGGCAGCGCGCGCCAGACGCTACGTTTCGGGCGGCAGGCGGTGAGCTGGGGCAATGGCCTTGTGTTCCAGCCGCTCGATTTCGTGAATCCCTTTTCGCCCATTGCCATCGACAAGGATTACAAGACCGGCGATGACATGCTCTACGGTCAGTGGCTGGTGGGTGAGAAGGACGACGTGCAGGCAATGGTCGTGCCACGGCGTGACCCGGACACGGATCGCGTGGAGAGCAAGCAGAGCAGCTATGCGGCAAAATACCGCACCCGCATTTCCGGTTTCGATATCGATTTTCTGGCGGCCCGCCACTTTGATGAGAATCTCGCCGGCGTCGGCGTAGTGCGAAGCATGGGCGGAGCGGTATGGAGGATGGATGCGAGTTTCACGGATCTGAATAATGACAGCAATACCTTCTCGCTTGTGACCAACATGGATTATTCGTGGGTGTGGAGCGGGATGAATGTGTACGGCTACGCCGAGTATTTCCGCAGCGGCGTCGGCGAATCCAGCCGCGCAAGCTACGCTGCGCCCCACCCGGCGTTGGGTGCCCGTATCGCCCGTGGCGAACTATACACACTCGCGCGCGACTACGCTGCGCTCGGCATTCAAATTGAACTCACGCCCCTGTTCAATTTGCACACAGGCCTCATCGCTAATCTCGATGATGGCAGCAGGTTTCTCCAGATACGCGGGGTGTACGATTGGCAACAGAACGTGCAACTGACAATGGGAGTGAATGTGTCTTTTGGCGACCGTGGCAGCGAGTATGGGGGTGTGCCCATAGCAGCGGCTGGGGCCTATGTCGGATCAGGCCGTTCGCTCTATCTCAAGGCGGCCTGTTACTTCTGATGCATTCGGTGAATTGATCAGGTATGGTAGCGCGCATCCTTGCCGACGCAGGCAAGAACAGTGTATGAGTTGTTAAGGTTGTCCTGACCAGAGAAAAAACAATGTCTCAGACCGCTAAACTCTTTCTTCTTCTCGGCGGTATCAATGCCGCGCTCGTAGTGATGCTGGGTGCTTTCGGCGCGCACGCACTGAAGGCGCGGTTATCGGTGGAGATGCTGGCCATTTACCAGACAGGCATCTATTACCACCTGTTTCATGCGCTTGGGCTGCTTGTTATTGGGCTTGTGGCAATGCAGATTCCGGCGGCGACTTCTCTCAAGTGGTCCGGTTGGCTGATGCTCGCCGGTATCGTTCTTTTTTCCGGCAGTCTTTACCTTCTGAGCATCAGTGGCCTGCGCTGGCTAGGTGCGGTGACGCCTTTTGGCGGAATGGCATTTATTGTCGCCTGGATTTTGTTTGTGACCGCGGTGTCGAAAGCCTCTCTCTAGATTTTCCCCTCCTCATTTTCTCTGATTTCCCGGTGGTTGGCGGGGACGTGCCAGCAATCTCCTTACTTTGTCCAGTCCTTGCCAGCGATGGTCACTTTACATAGCCTTGGAGGGCCCCATCCTGCTCAACCCTCTCCCGTAAGATCAAAAAAGTAAGCAGTTTCCACTGTTTTTTCCGGCTGCGGCATTCGCGCTGTACTGGCACGTTAGTTGCTAAACATATGGGTGCATGACGGTAACTGATTCAGTCATGGGTGGAAGTTCTGACAAAGGCTACCCCGATCGAAAGATTGGGCACGCAAAGTCACCGGTCTAAAGGGTTTGCGCCCTATTACAACGGGATTGCCGGAACACAGTATTCAGGATGGCGGGTGGCAGGTAGAGCTTGTAGGCCTTGCCCGGTAAAACCCTCACCACTGGTCATTGTGTCGGTCATTCTCGCTCGGCTCGGAAACTTTGTGTGGTGGTATCTGGAGGGATAGGGCAATGCATAACGGACATGTGGATGTTGTTACGCCTCAGAATCGTCATCGCGAATTTTTCCGGAAACCCCGCATCGGCTTTGCCGTTTTGACACTCTGCGGTGTTTTCGTTTCCAGCTTCTTCTCCGGCAATGCCACCGCCAGTGAGATGGACCTGCTGGTGAATGGCAAGGCCATTCATTTCAATGTCCCGGAAGGCAAGCATCTGAACGAAAAGAACTGGGGCCTTGGTTTTCAGTATGACGGCGATCTGGTAAACCAGAAATGGGTCCCCTTTGCTACCGTTTCCGGTTTCATCGATTCGAACAAGAATCCTTCGTATTATGCCGGTGGCGGCATGCTGCGCCGCTTTCAGGGCGAAAGCCTGCATTTCGACATCGGCGCCATCGGCTTTGTTATGACCCGAAAGGAATATAAGAATGACCAACCTTTTCTCGGTGTGTTGCCGGCGTTTTCGGTCGGTGGGAAACGGGTTTCGGTGAACATGACTTACATCCCGAAGGTGGAACCCAAGGCAGTCCCGCTCGTGTTCTTCCAGCTCAAGATCAGGTTATAGAATTCTTCCTTTTTGTTTGGAAAGTGCATAGCGAATGCAGCATTGAGCGGCCTGTTTTGGTCAAGCAGTAATTTTGGCAGGGTGACGATACTGTATTATATTATGTATATATTAAGAACAGCGGCAGGCCGTTGGTTGGATGAGTGATCGTGCCTATTCAGTCCCATTTCCTCATTATTCAGAATAACCAGAACTACAGTGATGGCTGATTCTCAGCGGGTACCACTTGAATTAGGCCCCACGGGCGTGACCTTGGCGATTTATCGCGGCAAGGACGGCCTTGGCGACTTGCCGGCACTCTGGTCGCAGCTGGTGGAGGCGATGCCGGCAAAGCGTTTTTTTCACCTCCATGCCTGGTACCAGAGTTATCTCGAATCCCTCGAGACAGATCCTTCCTCGCTGTCCTTTTATGTTCTTTTCCGCGGCGAGCGGCCGGTGGCGCTGTTTCCGCTGAAAAGCGCAACGCAGAACGTTTGCCCGTTTGGACTCAGGAGTCTTGAACTGCCGGTCCACGATCATCTGAATCTCAGCGACTTCGTTTTTGACAGGACGGAAGAGAACGCTGGTCTGCTGCGCCTGCTGATCCAGCATCTGCAGCGGTGCTCCGAGACGCCATGGGATGTCATTTATCTTTCCAATGTCCTCGAAGATTCCGCCGCCGCGTATGCTCTGGAGAAGGCTCCGCCACCGATGGCGTTGTCGAATTATAAGCGTAACAGCAACTACGTGGATTGTGCCTTGGCGTACGAGGATTTTCTCAAGAACGTGGATGGGCACTTCCGGCGTAACCTGGGCCGCCTGACGCGCCGGGTGCAGCAGATGGGTGAACTCCAGTTTCATTCCTATCGTTCGCTGGAAGAGATCCGCTCCAATTTTCACCACTTTGTGACGGTCGAAGCCGCCGGCTGGAAAGGTGACAGCGGGACGCAGTCGGCCATTGCCTGTAATCCGCCTATCAAAAGTTTTTACGAAAAATTGATCGACAGGTATGCCGCGGCCGGTCAGTGCTGGCTTAACCTGCTGTTGCTCAATGACAAGGCTATTGCTGGACAGCTGTGCCTGCTGGTGGATGGAACCCTCTATATCCTGAAGATAGGGTATGATGAGGCCTATTCGAAGGTCGCGCCCGGAAATCTAGTCATGGATCAGACGCTGCGGCTGGCCGTAGAGGACCAGGGGGTGCGTGCCGTCAGTTTCATTACCGACCGGCAATGGAACTACTTCTGGGGCGCGAAATCGTATCGGGTGTACGACCATTTTATTTTCAACCGCAGTTCGCTCAGGGGCTGGTACGGCTATCTCTGCCTGCGGTTGAAAGGTCTGGTGCGGGCGTTGCGGCAGCGGTTGGGTTCCGCGAAGGACGTGAATAAGATGCCGGTTTCCCCTGTGCACGATAAGATTATAACCAATAAAGAGCCGTGACGTAATGTTGGCCTGAATAAACGGGAATACCAGTAATGAATATTCTTGGTATCAATTATTTTTTTCATGATTCCACCGCCTGCCTGTTGGTGGACGGCCGCATGGCGGCGGTGATTGAAGAAGAGCGCCTGACGCGCGACAAACACACGGGCGTTTTTCCAAGGCAGTCCATCCGGCGTTGCCTGGCGATGGCCAACCTCAAACCCGCCGACATCGATGGCATCGCCGTTTCCATCATGCCGACCAAGGACTGGAGCGCCAAAACAATTTATGGTTTGTGCCATCTCACCCACGCGCGCCCTTTCATCAGCCACGAAATCTTCCGCGCCTATTTCAAACAACATGGTCTCTGGACCTGGTACCGTGACCTTTGGCCCTCAGGGGGGCCGAAAGTGCATTTTGTGCCGCACCACGTCTCCCATGCGGCGGGCAGTTTTTTGGTATCGCCCTACGACAGCGCGGCGATCCTGAGCCTCGACGGTTCGGGTGAGTGGGCCACCGCTTTCCTGGGGATAGGCGAGGGCACCCGGGTTACCGGCTTTCATGAGAGCTTCTTCCCGATGTCATTGGGTTCGTTTTATGAGGCGGCGACGCAATTTTGCGGATTCAAGCCGAACTATGACGAAGGCAAGACCATGGGGCTGGCGCCTTTCGGTGACCCGAAGGTTTTTCACAAGCAGGTGGCCGATATCGTCAAGATCGATTCGCAGGGGTCGATAAAGATCGATCTGTCCTATTTCAACTATCAGCACTGGGGCTATCAGCGCTGTTCGCAGAAATTTTTCGACACCTTCGGCAAGCCGCGCACGGGCAAGGATTTCGCCGACAATCACGTCAATGTGGCGGCCGCGTTCCAGCAGGTGTTGGAGGAACGGACGATGGAGTTGTGCGCGATTTTGCGGAAGAAGACCCAGAGTCGCTACCTCATCATCGCCGGCGGCGTGGCGCTCAACAGCGTCATGAACGGCCGGATCGTCCGTGAAAGCGGTTTCGACGATATCTATGTCATGCCGGCCGCGGGCGATAATGGTACTGCGATCGGCGCCGCCTATTATGTTTACCACTCTGTACTTGGCCACTCGCACCGCATCGTGCACGACGATCCCTACCTCGGTACTTCCTATACAGACGAGGAGATCGGAAAACTGATCAAGGATTGCAAACTTACCGCCGTGAAGCATGACGACATCGCTGCCGCGGGCGCGCGCCTGCTGGCGAACGGGAACATCATCGGCTGGTTCCAGGGCCGGATGGAAATCGGGCCGCGGGCGCTCGGGAATCGCAGTATCTTGGCGAACCCGACACTGTCCACGATGAAGGACAAGATCAACGCCGAGGTCAAGCACCGCGAGGCCTATCGGCCGTTTGCACCGTCGGTGATCGTGGAAGACAAGGACCGCCATTTTGACAACATCGGCGAAAGCCCGTTCATGCTGAAGGTCTGCCCGGTCCGGCCCGAGTCACGCTCCCTGCTGCCGGCGATCACGCACGTGGACGGTTCTGCGCGCCTGCAAACGGTGAGCACGTCCATCAATCCGGTGTACCACAGCCTGATCAAGAAGTTCGGTGAGCTGAGTGGCACGCCGGTGCTGCTCAACACCAGTTTCAACATCCAGGGAGAGCCTATCGTCGAGTCGCCCAGCGATGCGATTCGCTGTTTCTTCTCCACCGGCCTGGATGCCCTAGCGTTAGGGAGCTATGTGATTAAGAAAACCTGATTGGCGATGACAGGACTATGCCCAGGAAAAAGAAAAACAAAAAGCGGCCTGCGCTTCTCCTCTTTATCCTGACGCCGCCCGTGATTTATGCAGTGCACGTGTTTCTGCTTTTTCTTCTGGACAGTGTCTGGGGCGATGGGCTCATGCTGTACCAGTATCTGAATGAATCTCGCGGCGGACTGGCACGTCAGCTTGTCTCGGATGGGTGGCGCGCCTTGCCGGTGTTTTATGTGGTAAGTCTGTTGCTGTGGTTTGAGTTGCGTTTGCTTTCCCGGTTCTTGCATCGGAGTGGAGTGATTTCTGCAGCCATGGTGGGCGCGGCGACAGGGTGGTTGCTGGCGTTTTTGTTGATTGGAAATAGCAATGCCGTCGTAATCCCGTATACGATTTCGGGGTTGCTTATGGCGACGGTTCTCGGCTGGGTTGCCCATCCGCCGACGGCAGGCAAGCGACGCTGATATGCAGTTTCTAGCCATCCTGCTAGGTGCAAGTCTTCTGCTGGGCATAACCCCCGTGCCGGCGGCTGACCATGTGTGGATTGTCGGTGGCGGACCTTCCCTTGGGGACTCACAGGCTCAGATTGAGCTCAACGTAAACTGGGTGATTCAGGTTCTCAACAGCAGCCCAGGCGCGCGGCAACTGCATATTTACTACACGGATGGCAATGCGCCGGGCAAGGATGTCGTGTTATGGCTGCCACCAAAGGAATCCAAAGAAACACTACAGCCATTGGCCCGGGTGTTCAATGAAGTGAATGCCAATGGCGAGAGTTATCACAGTCACCAGATACCTCACGTTATTGGTGGCACCGAGGTTTCTACGCTTAAGCCCGACCTTGAGAAGGAATTCTCGGAGCTGAAGCCCGGTGACAGGGCACTTCTCGTTTATAACGGGCACGGATTGCGGGATTCCAGTGACGCGGCGGGCAACACGTTACGACTATGGAATAACACCCGCCTTTCTGTGCGCGAGATGGATCAAATTTTGAATCACATTGATCCCAGTGTGCCGATACGTTTCGTATTTACCCAATGTTTTTCCGGCGGATTCGAGCGTTTGGTGCATCCTCGTGCGCAGGACACGTTGGAACTGGGTGAGGCCAACCGGTGTGGCTTCTTTGCCGTGGCGGAAGATCGCGAGGCGGAGGGTTGTTCCGCCAGTATCAAGATTGACGATTACAGGGATTACTCGACATTTTTCTTTGCGGCGCTTCAGGGGCGTACGCGCACCGGCCAACCCATTGAGGTCAATCCTGATCGTGATGGTGACGGTAAGGTGTCTCTCTACGAGGCGCATCTGTTCGCTCTGTCCCAGGCGCATAATGCTGACCTGCCGCGTTCCACAAGCGAGATGTTTCTGGAACGCTGGCAGCCATGGTATCTGCGCTGGGCCGATACCGGCGCGGAGCCGGACAATGTCTATGAGACGATGGCGCGTGAAGTTGCGAGGAAGAACGGGCTACCGGAGGCAGGTTCCGCGCTCATACACGAAATGAAGGCGCGGCGGAAGACGTTGACCGCGGCCATGGCCAGCTTGCAGGATGAGCAGGCCGCCCTCGATCGGGCGATTGGCGCATTGCAAAAAGAGATCAAGAATGACGTTACGTTACGCTGGCCCGAGTCGGGTTTTCCTTATACCCTGAACTTTGTCAATTTTCTGAAAAAAGACCTGGGCGCGACCCAGGACTTCATTCTCGCCCACCCGCGTTATGCGGAACTAGTCAGCAAGCAAGATCGACATGCAGCCCTGGATGTGGAGATGTTGCGTGTGAACCGCGATATCACGCAACTCGACAAGATTTTGCGCCTGCGAACGCTTGCTCGTCTTCAAAGCCAGTTTGAACGGCATGCCACTGCCAAGGAGCGCGAATGGTATGGCAGGTTGATGTCCTGTGAAGGGCAGGGACTCTAGCCACAATTGTCCCCTGCTGGATTTTTCAGTAGGTGCCCATGGATAATGTCTCTACACAATATAGTCTATCGGGGATCTTGCCACGGGTGGGGCCTTAGATATCGAACGCAGGATTCTGAAGGTACGCAGTAAAGGAATTCTGGGCGCGATTCAATGGCGTTCGTCTTTCCGGGAAGCGGACCCTCAGACGGTCTAGTAGTGTCTGCTCTCGGGAAACCCCATCGTCGCATATCGACACAACTCTGGATGGAAAGATTATCGGCCTTCGAATTTCAGAAGGAAATCCGGAAAGAACCAACCAAGCCGTAGCCAAGGCCATTCAAAAAACCAAAGAGTACCGAGTGAAATACCCGCGACACACCAAATACCCTCAAATTGACGAAGCGGTGTCACAAGTTCTCGGTCAGAAATGATGCGTGCGAGATGAACAGATTCCGAATTAACGTGATAGAAGCGCTTCAGCAGATCGCGTCGAAGTCCAACCAGATCGACGCGTATGAAGCTGCCGAGAAGGCAATCAACGTTCCGGACGTGTTATTAAAGGACTGGGAGCGGGTGTACCGACCAGAGCTTGATGGCTTCGAGGAGAGCTTTACCAAGGCTGACTTGCAGCAACTCAATTGCTTTACGGATTTCTTCCTGGCTCGAATTAACAGTTTACCTGACAGCTTTAATGAACTGTTGAAGGATCCATGCTGGAACAGTATCTGTGAATTTGCTGGTCAGATACTGGAAGATTTCGCGAAGAGTGGAGCACACAACCGAGAATGAAAAAACGTTTCTTGTTGGTGCTTCTATTTGGCCGAACCCCGTCATTCAGCATGTCGGCGTGGTGAAGGTCCAGTTTATGGGACTCAATGACGGCAGAAACATGACCATGAGTATAAGCTAGAAACGCTAAAATTTCCGTGACCGCCAATAGCCCGGTCGGCGTTTTAAATGCATGATAGCGATTACTTGAATCGTTTTGTCATCGTGCCGATAGATGATCGCAAATGGAAACCGGTGTACCAGAAAACGCTTGGCGCCTCTCACGTAATTCGGCCATGATTCGGGAGAGTCTTGAATGCTGAGAACGGCGGATTCGACCTCCAAGAAAAACTTCTCACCCAGCCCGGCAACCCGCTCCTCGTACCAATCCCGTGCCTGCACCAGTTCTTGATAGGCGTCGGGATGAAGGATGACCGTCCGCACCTATTTCTTTCCCATTCTGCTCCTCACTTCTTCCCATGGTACGCACTCGACATCGCCGCGATCGAGTTCCGACAATCGGCGTTGGATTTCCTGCTGCCAGGCTTCCTCGACATTCCGGTCAGGTTTGGCATCCAGGCTCGTGAGTAACCGCTCCGCAATGGCGGCACGGTCGTTCTCCGGCATTTCCAATGCTCGATCCAAAATATCTTTAGCTGATGATTTCATATAGAGAATCCCCAATAGCGGTCAAGTGATCTTCGATTAATATATACAATTTCTGCGCTGAATACCTAACCGGGTTCGCCTTGATTTTCGTGCCAAAAGTAACGTATGGGTGCCGGACCTGATTGGCTTCAATACCTTGGCCAATAATAGCATTAGCTGGATGTCCGCTTTCCAGGATTCGAGTGGCTGGTTACGGGAAGCCCGGATGGCCGGAAGTGGCCGAACTTTGCCCGTTGCCCTGTCGGCTCACTCAGTGACCGGTTCCAGGGAAACCCCACGGCCGCATATCGACCCTAAACATTCACCATCATGGTTCAATTTTCTCCAAACCGGACACAGTTCATAACATCAGACGCCTGTCAATCATTTGAAGCAACGTTTCCTTTCGCTCATCCCGTCTGTCATCCATCATATTCTTGCGGTTCCCTGCAGAATTGGTAAGGTAAGGGAACGTGACATCCTTGTATCAAGAACAAAGTAACAGGGGCCTCAAACGAATGCGCACACTTGAGGAGGAATTGGCAGGAAGTGGGCGTGAAGTAAATTTAGGGGGAAATAGAGCTATGGAATTGACGACGAACGCCGCTACAACATCGGTCAAGCAGACCTTCTTTGTTTGGATTGCGGCAGCGTGCGCGATGATCGCGTTTGGAGGCTTTGCCCCCACGTACTGGCTGCAACTCCCGGCAGGAACATTCGTCGGATCACCTCTTCTGCATTTGCACGGCGCGCTCTTCTTCGCTTGGACCATTCTGCTGTTGAGCCAGGCGACGCTCGCCGCAAACGGCCGCATCAACTATCACCGGGCTTGGGGATTGGTGGGTATCGCGTTGGCCTCGGCGATGGTGTTTGTTGGCATTGCCGCTGCCATCAACACGCTGAATACTGGTCTCTCGGCAGGCTACGGCGATCGCTCACGCGCATTCATGATATTACCGGTGAGCGCGATCGGTCTATTCGCCGGCTTCGTCGTCGCAGCGATCGCCAATATCAAGCGGCCGGAGGCGCACAAGCGCCTGATGATCCTTGCTACCCTATCGCTCCTGCAGGCGGCGATGGGGCGCATCTTCTTCGTCATCTTTACCGGGGGCGGGCCAGGACTGAGGCCGGGGCTTGGTGCGCCGCCGCCGCTTGCGATAGGACTAGTGCCGAGCCTGATTCCCGAGTTGCTAATTGTTGCCGGCATTATCTACGACTGGCGTACGCGCGGTCGTCCCCATCCCACGTGGCTCATCGGCGCGGCCGTCATCACGGTGATCGTTGTGATGCGTGGCATGGTGGCCGATACGCCCAGTTGGCTGGCCATTGCCGATTTCCTTGCCGGGTTCGGACGATAGAGCGGCGCTGGCCGCTTTGGCCGATGGGCCGACCTTAGCCCGATCTCCGCGGGTGGTTGCAATTTGATTTGGCGGACGTTCAGTCGAGCCGATTTGCTGGGTTCTGAGTGACGGAAGTTAGACGGGTTTTGACCATCGCCCAGTCGGCGAACTCAGTGTCCGGTTTCATGAAAACCCCAAGGCGGCATATCGACCCTGACCAGTCCTTCCCCGGCGTGGTTCAATTTTCTCCAAAGCGGACGTTTGCGCTGTTGACGTAGTGAACAACCAAAGCCTACAGTGATATGGATTTTATGGGGAAGGTCATTGGCATATCAGACTTAGGACACCCAATGATCGCCTCCTTGCAGTTCGGATTAATAAAAACGGCCCATTAAAATATGGCCAAATCATTGATTCAGTGGAAGACCGCAATTTAATAGGTCCCAAAACGCCCAATGTAAAAGGGCGGATTGGGACTTCTACTTATAGTTAGCAGTCTGAGTCCCGCACCGCGAAGCAACATCAACGTCTAACCGAGAGGAGAAATTGTGTGGCCGAACAGCAACCTTCATTCGACGCAGCTAAGTACAAGAACGCGCAGCGAGAGCAATGGAACAAGGACGGCGCAGCATGGCGACGCTGGAATCCCACTCTGGATCGTTGGTATGGCGAAGTTACCCGCCAGATGCTCGACCTGGCCCTGATTCAGCCAGGTCAGCGCATCCTAGACATCGCCGCCGGCGCAGGTGAACCGGCTGTCAGTGCCGCCGAACGAGTTGGCCCTAGCGGTTACGTGCTGGCGACCGACATCTCGGAAGGGATCGTTGAGCTTGCGCTCCAGGTCGCCCGTGAACGGGGACTCAAACAGGTTGAGACCCGCGCCATGGACGGCGAGAAATTGGATCTCCCTGACGCTTCCTTTGATGCGGTGCTGTGTCGGCTTGGTCTGATGTATATGCCGCACCCCGTGACAGCGCTACGCGAGTGGCGCCGTGTCCTGAGAGCGGGCGGTCGGGTCGCCGTCGTTGTCTTTTCCACGCCCGATCGAAACAGTTGGGGTGCTATGCCAGCTTCCATCATCCGCCGGCGCGCGCAACTCCCGCCTCCCGTTCCGGGGCAACCCGGACCGTTCAGCCTTGGCGGTCCCGGGGTGCTCGAAGGCGTCTTCCGTCAAGCCGGATTTGCCAACCCCGAGGTTCGCGCTGTGCCAGTGCCCCTGAGAATGGCCAGTGCCGCCGAGTACGTGCGGGTCGCCCGAGAAGCCTTCGGTGCATTCAATGCCATGATGGCTCACCTGTCCCCTCAAGAACGCGAGTCCGTGTGGAACGAAGTAGAAGGCTCAATGCGTAGTTTCGAATCGCCTGGTGGGTTCGAGGTGCCGGGTGAGTGCCTTGTCGGCGCGGCTACGAAGTGATCGTACGCGGACTGCTAACCATCAGTTGCAGCCGACCCGTTCGGGCGAGGCTTCGCCCGGCTACACGGGCGGCTGAACTGACACGTTGACCGTCTGCTTTTCGATGTTTGAATGTCCGGTTCTGAGAAATCTGTAGGTCCGCAGTTGGCCGGGTGTTGACCATCGCCCAGTCGGCGAACTCAGTGGCTGCTTTTCGACGTTGCGAACTTCCGCAGGCGACCTACTATGGACAAACTAATTCCCCGATAGCGGACGCCCACTCAGAAATCGGAGATAACCGGGGCACTTCATTCAGTAGGAGTCCAACAGACTTTGTTCACAATGGCGCTATTATGAACCGTATTGGAGATCAGAGACTTAGCCCCAGCGTCTCCGACAGACTTTATTCCTCGACATCAATAACGGGCCGCCGATTCCCGTTTCACGTAATTTGTCACTAACCTGTCAGGTTTCGCCGGTATCCTAAGTCGCTTTGGCACCCGTTTGCTATCGCGCCCCTATGCTTTTCCCGCCGCTTCCAGAAAAGCCCATGAAATTCCGAAAGTTGTAGTCTTTTCCTCGAATAAAACGAGGGGATTTCTTGTCTGGCTTGATGGCCACAAGTGGCATGAATGATGCATTATTTGTTAGTGAACAAACAGTTAGTCGCGTTATAACCCTTACTGAATTGGCAAGTAGACAGAGTTAAGTCGAATCGTGCAGCGAGAAATCATCCGAATATATCTGCAAATGACAAATAGCCTTTTTTGTCTTCTTCTGTGCGGCATGCTGGTGAGTTGTGCCACGCCCCCTGAAGTAAAAACAGAAACACTGCCCAAAGATATCGCGATTATTCTCAGTGACAACTCCCCGGCGTTTACCGGTGTTCTGCACGAAATTCAAAGGCAATACAAGAACCGGATTGAAATTTTCAGCCTGGGCAATAGCGAAGCCATGCACCCGCAGATATTGAAAAAGATCCAGTCATCCGCGAGTCCCGTAGTGGTGGCCATTGGCCTTCCGGCGGCCCACCTGGCCCGGAATCTGTCAGGAAAGAAAGTGATCTTCTGCCAGGTCTTCAACTACGAAAACGAGGGGCTCATTTCGCCGTCCATGAAAGGCGTGAGTGCGATGGTGCCGGTGCGCGATCAATTTCGCACATGGAAGATGCTCGCACCCGGATTAAAAAAAGTAGGTGTCATCACCGGGAAGAACCTGCGTGGGTTGGTGGAGGAAGCGTACGCCGCCGCAAGTGAAAATCATCTCGAACTCATCCATGTCGAGGTGAGATCGGACAAGGAAACACTCTATGCCTACAAGCAGCTCAGTTCAAAGGTCCAGGGATTATGGCTGGTTCCGGACAATCGGGTGCTTAGCCGTAACGTCATCCGTGACATGATGTCCTACAGCGTCAAGGAAGGAATACAGGTGGTGGTGTTCAGCCGTGAGCTTCTCGGTCTGGGTGGTGTCATGAGTATCGAGGGCAATTATGCCGACATGGCTGGGCAGGTGATCGCCAGGGTCAGGCAGGCGCAGGAATCCAGCGGCATGCCCGGGGCAGACCTTTTACCGTTAGTGAAAAACAATATTCGGATAAATTCTGTGATGGCAAACCGCATGGGCATGACAATCCCGAATGAGTTTGGCGGGCTAGTGTATGCGCCCTGAGAGGAAACCATGATACCGCGGCAGTTGAAGAGCCTGTTTTCGACAGCCTTGTGGCGTCGGCTGGCGCAAGGTAGGCGCCAGCGCAGCCTGGTCAGCCGATTGCTCGGGCTACTGATGCTGGGCGCGGTAGTGGTTTATCTGATTGTCAATGTCGGGTTATGGTGGACCTCCACACGCCTCATCGACGATAACCTGGAGAAGCAGGCGAGCCGATGGCTGGCCGAGCTTGATGAATTGGGAACCCCGCTGTATGTCTCCCGGGCACACAAGCATCTGGCGATGATCGACTATCGTATCAAGAATTTTCCTGAAATTGCCTTTATCCGTTATTACGATGCCAAAGGGGAAAAGGTGCTCGGTGAATTTGGCGAGCGCTCCAGGGTCAAAGTAGCCCCACTGACACCGGAGCAACTGGAGAAGCTTGCACGGTTCGACAGCAACTCCGAGAAAAATTATCTGCTTGAACGCGTCACCGGAGAAGAGACTTACCTGCGTTTTATCTATCCGATTCGTGTCAAATCCATTCGTTCGGATGGCCTTCTCAGTTTCAACCTTGAGAGCAACCATCCGGAGCAGGTTCGGGTCATCGGATATATCGATCTCAGCCTCGATCCCGGCTATTACAAGGACCAGCTTGTCCGGAGCATGGCTTCCGGCAGCTTGGTTATTGCGGTCCTGCTTATCCTCGCCATGTTCATGGGGCGCAAGCTGATACTGGCGGCGCTCAAGCCCCTGACTGATCTGCAAGAGCCACTGGCGCGGCTCGCCCGCGGTGAGATCGACGTCAAGGTCGAGCGCGCGAAGGACAGGGAGATCGCCGCCATCGGCGATGCGCTCAATGTGACGATCAGTGCGCTGAAGCAACGGGACGAGACCTTGCGCCGGATGGCCGAACACGATGTTCTGACGGGACTCGTCAACCGCGGTTTATTCATGCGGGATCTGGAGAAAGAGATCGAACAGGCGGCAAGGGACGGCGCGGAAAGCGCGGTCTTTTTCATCGACCTTGATCAGTTTAAATACATCAACGATACCCTGGGGCATGCCGCCGGAGACAAATTGTTAGTGCAGGTCGCCACTCTGCTTAAATCCCGGTCGCGCGAGAACGACGTGGTGTCGCGTTTTGGCGGCGATGAATTCACCATCCTGGCGCGGAACGTATCGCGGCTGGCCGCGGTGGAAATGGCGAAATCGTTTAACCATATCATGCGCGATGTGCGTCTGGTCGAGACCGGCAAGACATTCAGCGTCAATTGCAGCATCGGCGTGGCCATGATCGATTCCAACCGGTTTACCGCCGCGGAGGTTCTGTCGCATGCCGACATGGCCTGTTACTCGGCTAAATTGCATGGACGCAACCGCTACCAGATGTATGAGGCGGGAGATGAGAGTAAAAAGCAGATGGCCTCGGATATCGGCTGGTTCGAACTGATCAAGACAACGATCGCACAGAACCGCTTCAAGCTCTTTTACCAGCCGATCATCGATATCATCAGTCCCGGCAAGGAAGGGTATGAGGTGCTGCTGCGCATGCCGGGAGAAGGCAGCGAGGTTATCCCGCCTGCGGCGTTTTTGCCCGTGGCCACGCGTTTTGGCTTGATGGTCGAGGTAGACCGCTGGGTGATTGCCCACGCCCTGAAGGCATTGGGAGGGTTCCGCAAGACCGGCCGCGATATCACCTTCTCCATCAACCTTTCCGGACAGACGCTCGAGGACCCTTCGATTCTGATGCTTATCAAGGAAAGCCTGGAGCGGTATGAGGTCCCGGCGAGTTCGGTCATCTTCGAGATCACCGAACAGTCCGCCGTGACCCACATGGAGAAGGCGCAGCATCTGATTCAGGGTATCGTGGCATTGGGGTGCCGATTTGCGCTGGATGACTTCGGTACCGGCTTCAGCTCGTTCAGTTATCTCAAGGATCTGCCGGTGGCGTTCATCAAGATCGACGGTGCCTTCGTCAAGAACATGGCCAAGAATGCCGTCGACGAGACCATGGTGATGTCCATGATCCAGATCGCCCGATCGCTGGGGAAACTCACGGTCGCCGAATATGTGCAGGACGACAAGACAATCGCCATGCTGCGTGCATCCGGTGTGGATTATCTCCAGGGGTTCCACGTCGGCGTTCCCTCCGAGCGGTTGCCATCGGTCTTACGTGCCGTGCCCGACAAAAAGAAGAGCGCCAGTTAAGGCAACGGGTGAGGCAGGTTGTGGAGTGGAAGGACGGGAGTGGTCTAGGTGAAGACAGCACGTCTGTGGCCGCGCGGTCAGGCCTCACGCGTCTTGTCGCGCTCGATCATCGCATAGGCCGAGTGGTTGTGAATCGACTCGAAATTCTCTGACTCCACACGATAGGCATCGATGCGGTTATCCTGGTTCAATGCCGTCGCCACGTCGCGCACCATGTCTTCCACAAATTTCGGATTTTCGTAGGCGCGCTCGGTGACGTATTTCTCATCCGGGCGCTTGAGCAGTCCATAGAGTTCGCAGCTTGCCTGTTTCTCGATGAGATCGATCAGGTCTTCAATCCAGACGAACGTGTTGGTGCGCACAGCGAGCGTCACGTGCGAACGCTGGTTGTGGGCGCCGTATTTGGAAATCTCCTTGGAGCAGGGACACAGGCTCGTGACCGGGATCACGACCTTGATGGTCATGATGTCCTTGCCGCCCCGGATTTCACCAATGAAGGTGACCTGATAATCCATCAGGCTCTTGACGCCGGACACCGGCGCTGCCTTGTTGATGAAGTAGGGGAAGCCCATTTCAATATGGCCGACATCAGCTTCCAGGCGCTTGCTCATTTCCGCGAGCATGTCCTTGAAAGACTCGACGGAGATTTCCATGTCGTGGCTGTTCAGGATTTCCACGAACCGCGACATGTGCGTGCCCTTGAAATTGTGCGGCAGTTCCACGTACATGTTGAAGTTGGCAATGGTGTGTTGCACGCCCTGGGAGCGGTCCTTGACCAGTACCGGGTGACGAATGTCCTTGATGCCGACCTTGTCGATCGGTAGGTGACGGAGATCCGGACTGCTTTGAACGTCCGCGATCGTGATGGGTTCGGCTTTGCTTTTCAGTTTCATGGGGCGACAGTTCGTGTGCTTAGTTCAGCGAACCCGTATAATGTTAAAGTTGATCGAATTAGTCAAGTTTAGGCAGATCCTGCCGTGCCGACGAGTCCAACCGGGGCATACCGCAAAATCGTACGCCTGATTCCGGCGGCATCCAACCCGCACTGGGCCAGCATTTCCTTGTGGTCCCCGTGTTCGAGAAATTTGTCCGGTAAACCAAGGATGACGGCGCGCTGTGCCAGGCCGGCGGCGGCCAGGCATTCGTTCACCGCACTGCCGGCGCCACCCGCCACCGCATTTTCCTCCACGGTCAGCAGCAGGTCGTGTGTCTTGGCGAGCTCGATGACGAGTTCGGTATCGAGCGGTTTGACGAACCGCATGTTAACCACGGTGGCATTGAAGGCCTCACCAGCCTCGAGTGCCGGGGCGAGCATGCTGCCAAAGGCAAGAATCGCCATGCGCTTGCCTTTGCGGCGGACCTCGGCCTTGCCAATCGGGATCGCTTGCATCTCGGATTCAATCGCCACACCCGGACCCGTCCCGCGCGGGTAACGTACCGCCGCAGGTCCTTCCTGAAGCATACCGGTGTACAGCATTTGGCGGCATTCGTTTTCATCGGCGGGCGCCATCACGGTGATGTTGGGTAGACAGCGCAGGTAGGAAAGATCAAAACTGCCGGCATGGGTCGGGCCGTCGGCACCGACCAGTCCGGCACGGTCGATGGCGAGCAGTACGGGCAGGTTTTGCAAACAGATGTCGTGGATCAGCTGGTCGTAACCGCGCTGCAGAAAAGTGGAGTAGATGGCCACCACCGGTTTCAGTCCGTCGCAGGCCAGGCCGGCAGCGAAGGTCATCGCATGCTGTTCGGCAATGCCGACATCGAAATAGCGGTTCGGGAAACGTTCGGAGAATTGCACGAGACCAGAACCCTCGCGCATCGCCGGTGTGATGCCGACAAGACGCACATCGCGCGCCGCCATGTCACACAGCCACTCGCCGAACACCTGGGTGTAAGTGGTTCCCGCGGGTTTTTTTTCCATCTTGCCGGTGGCGGGATCAAACGGGGTGACGCCGTGATAGACGCAGGGATCGCCCTCGGCTGGCTCGTAACCTTTGCCCTTGCGCGTGACCACATGCAGAAAACGCGGGCCGCGGAGGTCACGCAGGTTTTTCAGCATGCGGATGAGGGCGGTCAGGTTGTGCCCGTCGACCGGCCCATAGTAATTGAACCCCAGTTCTTCGAAGAGTGTGCTCGGCATGACCATGCCCTTCATGTGCTCCTCGGCGCGCTTGGCCAGCTCCCACATGGGCGGGATGGTGGAGAGCACGGTCTTCGAACCCTCGCGCATGCTGGTGTACACCTTGCCGGAGAGGATGCGCGCGAGGTAGTTCGACATCGCGCCCACATTGGGCGAGATCGACATGTCATTGTCGTTCAGGACGACCAGCAGGTTGGCGTCCATGTTGCCGGCATTGTTAAGCGCTTCGAACGCCTGGCCACCGGACAGTGCCCCATCACCGATGACGGCGACGACTTGGCGATCCGAACCCGTGCGCGCGGCCGCCACGGCCATGCCGAGGGCGGCGCTGATGGAAGTGCTGGAATGGCCGACACCAAAAGTGTCGTATTCGCTTTCGTCACGCCGCGGAAAACCGGAAATGCCTCCCCCTTGGCGCAGCGTGTGCAGGCGCGCACGGCGATCGGTCAGGATTTTGTGCGGGTAAGTCTGGTGGCCCACGTCCCACACGAGCCGGTCTTCCGGCGTGTTGAACACGTAATGCAGCGCAATGGTCAGTTCGACGGTACCAAGACCCGCCGACAGGTGTCCACCGGTGCGCGACACCGTGTCAATCAGGAAGTCGCGGATTTCCTTCGCCAGAACAGGAAGTTTGTTTTCCCCGAGTTGCCGCAGATCAGCAGGGTTGTTGATCGTTTCCAGCAGGCGAGATTTGGGACGGGTTTTGTCGGTCATCGCGTGCGCTCAATGATAAAGCTGGCCAAGTTGGCCAGTATTACGCCATTATCGCCTAAAGGCGCGAGGCTTTCGAGGGCCGCTTTGTGCAGCGCCTTGGCCCGGTTTTTTGCCTCGGCGAGGCCCAATAGTGAAGGATAAGTGGGTTTTTTGCGTTCCTGATCGACACCCGGTTTTTTGCCGAGGGTTTCAGTCTTTCCTTCCACATCCAGAATATCGTCGGTGACCTGAAAGGCGAGGCCGATAGCATGGCTGTACGTCTCAAGCGCAACCAAGGATTCTTTGTCGGTATCTTCGCGCGCCAGCGCCCCGAGCAGAACCGAGGCGCGGATCAAGGCGCCGGTTTTACGAAGATGCATGTCCTCCAGATGTTCCAGTGCTAGTAGTTTTCCAGCAGACCCGAGATCGATAGCCTGGCCACCGGCCATGCCTTGCGAACCTGCCGCGTGCGCCAATACGCTAATCATGCGCAGCCGCTGAGGCGCGCCGATCGTCATGCCGGGGTCGCTGGCGAGCATTTCGAATGCCAGTGTCTGCAAGGCGTCGCCGACGAGCAGCGCCGTGGCTTCGTCGTAGGCCTTGTGACAGGTCGGCTTACCGCGCCGGAGGTCGTCGTCGTCCATGCACGGAAGGTCATCGTGCACGAGCGAATAGGCGTGAATCATTTCGACCGCGCAGGCGGGGATGTCCAGTTGTGCATCCGGGGCGCCGACGGCTTTTCCGGCGGCGTAGACGAGACTCGCACGCACACGCTTGCCGCCATTGAGCGTGGCATAGCGCATGGCTTCATGGAGCCGTTGTGGTGCGGTGCGTATCGTCGGGAGACGCGAATCCAGGGCACGCTCCACCCGTACCTGGAACTGTCGCAGTGTGTCGTTCAAGGGAGACAACTGAAAGAACTCAGGTTTCTTCAGCAGTGTCGAGCGGTTCGGTTTTGAACGCGTCACCCTGCTGGATGAGTTTCTCCACGCGTTGCTCCGCTTCCTTCAGACTCTTCTGGCAGGTGCGGGTAAGTTCAATCCCGCGCTGAAAGGATTTCAGGGATTCTTCCAGGCTTTGCTCGCCGGATTCCATTTTTTCCACGATCTTTTCCAGTTCCGCGAGGGCGGCTTCAAAGTCGGGAGCTGCGCCGGATTTTTTTACCACGAGGCCTCCATAGGCATATACAAATAAGGGTTAAACTAACGCAGGGTAGTGGGTACGTCAATTCGTGGGTTCATGAAAGAACAATCTGTAATCACGACACGCGGGTCTCATGTGAGATTGACGCAGACACCACTTGTTTTATGTATCAGGCGGTACGATAACCATGATTTTTACCCCCTCTTTCTGCAAAGCGCCCGGCGCCGGGTTCTGCTTATGTTGACCTGAATCAAGGTTACGGGATGGCCTTAACTGTTCGAATAGCGCCTCACTTTTTTGAGGTCCTGGGAGACAATCGCCGTGCTTAAGCTGGTGCAACATACCGGTCAGTGGATATTCCTGCGCCTGGAGAAAGGCTTCAATGTTGTATTCGGTGACAGGCTGAACCCATTGTATCACCTGGGCGCCATCGCCTACCTCATGACCTGGGTCGCCGTGGCCAGTGGCGTATATCTCTATATCTTTTTCGACACTGGCGTAAAAGAGGCTTACACCTCGGTCGAACGCGTCTCGCACGGACAATGGTATGTCGGCCAAGTCATACGTGGTCTGCATCGCTATGCTTCTGACGGGATGGTGCTGGTGATGGCACTGCATCTATTGCGTCACTTCCTGTTCGATCATCACCGCGGTTTCCGTTGGTTCTCGTGGGTGAGTGGCGTCGCCGTACTCTGGTTTGTCTATGCGGCGGGAGTCAACGGCTTCATGCTGCCATGGGACCGGCTGGCGCAATTTGTCACGATCGCCACGGCCGAGTGGCTTGACTGGTTGCCGTTTTTTTCCGAGCCCATGGCGCGCAATTTTCTGCATGAAGGCAGCGTGAATGACCGCTTGTTCTCGCTACTCGCGTTCATGCATATAGGTATTTCGCTGGTGCTGTTGTTGACGTTGTGGATTCACACCCAGCGCGTGGCCAAGGCCGAGACCGCTCCGCCGCGTTATCTCACCATTTCCCTGTTGCTGGCGCTGATCGTGCTCACGCTCGTATGGCCTGTTGTGAGCCAAGGGCCGGCTAACCTGGATACGGTGGTGACCTCCATTCGTATTGACTGGTTTTACCTGCCGGCCTATCCGTTGATCTACTCCTGGTCTCCCAAGCATGTGTGGCTGGCGGCGGGCGCTGGCTCGGCGCTGCTTTTGTTGTTGCCGTGGTTGCCGCCCCTGCGACGTTCCGGGGTTAAAGGATTCCAGCTCACCGTTCGCCCCGGTGATGAGATCATCGTGGCGCGTCCGGATGAAACTATTCTCGAGGCCGGCCTCCGTACCGGCATAGCGCTTCCCTTCGAGTGTCGTAGCGGCGGCTGTGGTGTATGCAAATGCGCCATTCTCCAGGGCACGGTGGATTATGGTGTGTACCAGCCAAGTGCGCTGACGGAAGCAGAACGGCGCGAGCGCAAGGCGCTGATGTGTTGCGCCACACCCCTGTCCGATCTTGATCTGGAATGTGAAGGCATCGGCGCTGTGGCGGGGTCTCCTGTTCGCACCTTCATGGTGCGCGTGGAGAAACTGGAACACCTCACGCACGATGTCATGCGTGTAGATCTCAAGGCGCTCGATGGCGCGCCGATCGAATTTCAGGCCGGCCAGTACATCAATATCGTGTTGGAAGACCGGGAGCGCCGCGCGTTCTCCTTCGCCACCGCGCCCCAGGTGTCCGATCTTATCGAATTGCACATCAAGCTGATCCCAGGCGGTGTGTTCACCACCTATGTATTCAACGCCATGAAGCCAGGCGATGTCTTACGCTGCGAAGGACCGTTGGGTTCGTTCCATCTGCACGAAGATGGTGAGCGACCGATTATCTTTGTTGTCGGTTCCACCGGCTTTGCCCCGGTGAAGAGCATGGTCGAGTACGCGTTTCAGGTTGGTCTCAAGCGCAAGATGTATCTCTATTGGGGCGTGCGTTCACTCAAGGACATGTATATGAAGGAACTGCCCGAACGCTGGGCGCGCGAACATGACAATTTTATTTTTGTACCGATTCTTTCCGAACCGGCACCGGAAGATAACTGGACCGGTCGTACCGGGCGTGTGCATGAGGCCATCTTGCAGGATTTTCCGGACTTGGCGGGCAGCGAGGTCTATGCCTGCGGTTCCGTGAACATGGTGGAGACCGTACACACGGAATTCCTCAAGAAGGGCATGGCGGAGGACCGCTGCTTCTCGGATGCCTTTAATTTTGCGCCGCATATCTAAAGATAGTCAGGCCGGCGAGGTTGTTCAGCCTCGCATGTAGGTCGGGTTAAGCCGCGATAGCGGCGAACCCGACAGAGTCATATTGGTTTACATCACTCTCAAGGACGAAACGTTGCTTGACCACCGGACAAGAGAGGCAAAGGATACGTTAGGGAAACTCTGAACAAGTCCCCCTGTCCAACGCGTTGACATCACGACAGCCCGCGCGGGCACGAGGAGAAAGAGAATGATGAAACAGACGACCTTTGCATCGCTGGCGTTCGAACACAAGAAGAAGCTCACCCGGCGCGAGCAGTTTCTCCGGGAGATGGACGCGGTCGTGCCGTGGGAGCGATTGCTGAAGTTGATTGCCCCGCATTACCCGAAGGCGGGGAATGGCCGAGCGCCGATGCCACTCCCGACGATGCTGCGCATCTACTTCCTGCAGCAGTGGTTCAACCTCTCCGACCCGGCGGCCGAGGACTCCCTCTACGACATCGAATCCATGCGCCGCTTCTGCGGGATCGAGCTCTCGGACAACGCCGTCCCGGACGAGACCACCATCCTGAACTTCCGGAGATTGCTGGAGCGGCATCAATTGACCGAGGCGATCTTCCAGTCCGTGAACCAGCTGCTTTCGGACCGGCGTCTGCTTCTTAAGTCCGGGACGCTGGTCGATGCCACCATCATCAATGCCCCGTCCTCGACCAAGAACGAGGCCAAGGCCCGCGACCCCGAGATGACCCAGACGAAAAAGGGCAATCAGTGGTATTTCGGCATGAAGGTGCACATCGGCACCGACCGGCGCGGGATCGTCCACAGCGTCACGACCACCACCGCCAAGGACGCCGACATCACCCAGCTGCCGGAGCTTCTGCACGGCGAGGAATCGGTGGTCCACGGCGACCGGGGTTACTACAGTGGCGAGGCCGTGCGTTACCTGAGACAGCGCGGCATCCGTTCCCGCCTCCAGAAGCGGGCTGCCTCGGACCACCCGCTGAGCCGAACCGAGAAAGCGCGCAACCAAAAGTGGTCCTCGGCCCGCGCCATGGTCGAGCATCCCTTCCTGGTGATCAAACGGCTGTGGGGATTCGCCAAAGTTCGCTACCGGGGTCTCCAGAAGAACGCGGCGCGGGTGTTTGCGCTGATGGCATTGGCCAATCTCTACCGCGTGCGCCACCGGCTCGCGCCGCACGGGGCGTAATCCGTTCACAGCACAGCCAGAACGGTGAAAAGAATGAAACGAAGACAAGCAAACGCGAGAAACGCCACCGCCGGGGTGTCGATTCACCGAGACGGCGCTATATTGAATGGCGGTTACCATAATTTGGTCACTTGTTCAGAGCTTCC
>JBGPBL010000005.1:0-80963 GCA_041481225.1 Sulfurifustaceae bacterium
ATCAATATAGAAGAATTACTTAAAGTTATCTTCTAGTCAAGAATAGTAAGCGCCCGTAGCTCAGTTGGATAGAGTACCTGGCTACGAACCAGGTGGTCGGGAGTTCGAATCTCTCCGGGCGCACCATTTTTTTGTTACGTATGGCAGAAATTGCTTATCTTCATTACTAGTCCCTCTGGATGTCTTTTGGTGTTGGCACAGGGCTTGCATCTTCCTTATGTAGATTGTGTGTCATGACTGTATCCGAAATGGATCCAGAACCGGACCACGGAAAGTCGGCACAATCGCTTTGCTTCAGGACCTGGCGTTTCATGAATTTCGCCATGGGGCCTTTGTATAAGGATTGACAGGGCTACTCTTATGATGCGGTTGTTCCGACACTACATACCTGTTTCGCTTGTCTTGCTGGCGGTCACAGAGGCCGCTATCCTCTTTTTCTCCATGTACGCCGGTGTCGCGCTGCGTTTTGTCGGTGGTGAACATGGTGACATCGAATCCATCGGCCCTGTTTTTCCGCGCGCTCTTGTTTTCACCGCTGTGATGTTCACCATCATGACCTCCCTCGGGCTGTATTATCGGGAATTGAAAGAAGAAGGGGAGTGGGGATACTACGCGCGTTTTATCGCCACTTACGCGATTGGCCTGATTGTCATGTTGCTGATTTTCTATTCTGTGCCGGATCTGCATCTTGGCCGTGGCGCATTCACGCTGGTTTTCACCATAGCGTTTATGGGCACGGCCTTCTCTCGTTTTGTTTTTACAAAGTTTGTTGATCACGATGTTTTGAGACGGCGTGTACTGTTGCTTGGGTCTGGCAGCCGTTCCGCCAAAGTCGAAACGCTGGAAAAAGACGCCTTGGGAAACCGCAAGTTCAATCTTGTCGGTTGTTTGCCGCTGACCAATACGGATCGTTGTATCAACGCGTCCAGAATGTTACGTGACCAGGGTTCCATCCTGGCAATCGCCAGGAAACACAGAGTCGATGAGATCGTTGTGGGAGTCCGCGAACGGCGTAATGGCGGCTTGCCGTCGGATCAACTCCTGGAATGCAAGTTGGCGGGAATTGACGTTATCGACCTGCCTTCGTTCTTCGAGCGCGAAACAGGTCAGATACAGGTTGAGTCCCTGAACCCGAGCTGGATGATATTTTCCGATGGTTTTCAGCGCGGGTCTCTCAGAGACATGGCCAAGCGTGTGTTCGATATAACCGTAAGTACCGTACTGCTGTTGCTTACCTTTCCCATCATGATGGTCACGATGCTGCTGGTCTTTCTGGAAAGTGGCACACCTATATTTTATCGTCAAGAGCGTGTGGGCGAGCATGGCCAGAATTTTTATGTGCTGAAGTTTCGCAGCATGCGTAAGGACGCCGAGCACGATGGGATTCCGCAATGGGCTAAAAAAAATGACGACAGAGTCACTCGTGTTGGCCGTGTAATCCGCAAAACCCGGTTTGATGAACTGCCGCAGATATTTAATGTGTTGAAGGGGGACATGAGCTTTGTTGGACCACGGCCGGAACGACCGCATTTCGTCAAAGAACTTGCCAAAGAGGTTCCATACTATCAGTCGCGTCATACCGTCAAACCAGGCATTACCGGCTGGGCACAGATTCGTTACCCCTATGGCGCCACGGTTGAAGACGCTATTCAGAAACTGCAATACGATCTTTATTATGTAAAGAATCGCACTTTGTTTCTCGATTTAATCATTCTGTTTCAGACTGCCCAGGTTATTCTTTTCGGCAAAGGGGCGCGTTGATTAGCGGGCCACGGGTTTGTCAGGAGTCTGTTTCAATGACGCACCTTGAGGGGGTTAAGGGGCGACTCATACCATTTCGTGACGCGGTCTTTCTCAAAATATATTCGAGAGACTCCATAATCCCACACATTACCGGAGTCCCGTTCAGGAGCTCCCTGAATTCTCATGACCTCGGCCTTGGTTGAGCCGGTGGTAAAATGGGGTGTTTGCAGTTGTAGCGCTTCTGGCAGAATTTGCGCCTTGAGTGGATTATCCGGACTTTCTTCCCATCGTATGACGCTTCCCTTGCTGAAGTAAACTCTGGAGTTGCCGTAATGCCAGATATCTTTCTCAGTTCTAGTGGGTATCCCCTGAATGGCGATTACTTCGCCCAGTGTTGAGCCAAGCGTGAATGAGCTCTCTCTGGCGGCTGATTCCGCGTGGCTATTGGTGTCCTGGGTTTCAGTAGCGTGAGACGTTTGTGTCTCGTCATCCTGAAGTGGGCGTTCAGGAATCAGATGCCATGCAAGCAGGCCTGATCCGATCAGTGTAATGGCCAAGATCGCCCTGGAGAAGTTCTTTGACCTTTTGCTGCCAGGAACTGAAGTGTATGTCCCTTTGAGAGCCTCTGGAGAAGTTTCCTGTTTGGCCTTCTCTTGCGCATCTTGTTGGGGGGCGTATGTTTTTTCCGCAGGCCGCTCGATGGCGTTGCTTTTTAGGGCTGGTAGTTCGCCATGCTTTTTGAAATGCTCAGATAGTTCTTTATATGACCTGTTGATTTCCTTGGTGCGTTCCTCAGCGATTTTTTTCTGATTAGTATCTTGTTGGAAACGGTCCGGGTGCCAGATTTTCACCAGATTCTTGTATGCGCTGCGTAGTTCCTTCCAGCTGGCGCCAGGACGGACGCCGAGGACGTCGTAGTTTTTTCTGTATTTCTCAGGCATGTCATCAATGACGATAGCTGACTATTGTGTGTGTGCTAGGCATGGGGAGTCAGTCTTGGTTGGTGGTTGGCCAGTCAATTTATGGTTTAACCGAAGAATTCGGCTATCTGTGTCCAGGTAAATCAGGCACTTTATCGGGAGCTTTGGAGCGTGGCTGGTGGAAGACAGCAAGCAGTGAAGAGGATGTATTCTACTGCTAATCGCATATTCATCAATGAATATGTTAATCAATATACTTCTTTTAAACCACTATAACCTTATGTTTCAACATAAGTATTTTTTTAATACTTATACTAAGTTATGAGGACAGATGTTTGGCACACTTTCATGAGCGTTAATTGTATAATTGTATTGGTTATTTGCATAAGAATGGCATGAGGTTTGCAAACTCTTCCTGCAGGTGTCCCTGCTAAACTTGGCGGTCCATGCGGGGTAGAAACCAGTGCAAATTTAACGTGCGGAGTGCAAAAAGCTGTTCATAGCTCAAATTATCCACGGATAATTGAGGTGTGTCAGCTTGCGGTGTTCAGGTTGGCGTTTTAGACATAGTTTAACTTCCAGAAGAGGAAAATAATGAGTTTGTTTCGCATCACGGTAGTGCTTGGGGTGGTATCACTGATCGCGGGTTGCGCCTCTCGTCCGGGGGCGCCTGATGAAAACGTAAAAAGTGATTCACCGCAATTTGCCTCCTATGTCGATGGCGATTACCGTATTGGTGTGGATGACCGTGTGCAGGTCACCGTCTGGAGAAACCCCGAACTGACCACGACAGTGCCGGTGCGGCCCGATGGCAAGATATCGGTTCCCTTGATTGGCGATGTTCAGGCTGGCGGCAACACCCCCATGCAAGTGGCGGCCTTGATTAAGGATAAACTTTCTGCCTACATCCGCGAACCAAGCGTAGCGGTTATTCTGACCGAGTTGCGCAGTCATGAATTTCTCTCTCGCGTCCGGGTGACGGGCGCGGTTCGCACTCCGAGATCAATGCCTTACCGCCAAGGAATGACTATTCTGGATGCCGTGCTGGAGGCGGGCGGCGTCAATGATTTTGCTTCGCCAAACCGTACCAAGCTATATCGCAAGACGAAGACTAAAACAGAAATAGTTGACATCGATCTGGGCGATATCCTTACCAAAGGTAAGCTTGAGAGCAATATGGATCTCAAGCCGGGAGATGTGGTCACGGTTCCGGAAAGACTGTTCTAATACCAAGGCAGACGAAGATGAATATACATTCCGAGCAGCGCCGCAATCTGCTCATCAATGAGGCTTTCTCCCGCCGCAAGCAGGCGGTGGCCATTTTTGTTGCCGTTAACCTTATTGCCTTGGTTGCCGGTCTGTCATGGCCCAAAGGGTTCAGCGCCTCCTCCACGATTCTTGTGGACGACAAGAAGATTATCCAGCCATTGATGCAGGGTGCGGCGGTCGCAACCGAAGTAGCAGACCGCGCCAGAATGGCACGCGAAGTGATTTATGGACGCAAGATGTTGAATCAAGTTCTGGCGGATGTGGGCTGGCTGAAGGGTAAGCCATCTCCAGAAGAGCAGGAAAAAATTATCGAAAAGGTTTCCAAGAGAATAACCATCACGGGCACAGGAAAAGATATTATCAAGATCGAGTACCGGGATGATGATCCGGAGCGTGCGTTCAGAACAACGCAAAGACTGGCGGAGTTGTTCATCGCTGAAAGTCTTGGCGCCAAAGCCGCTGAAAGCCAGGCGGCGTTCGATTTCATCGATAAGCAGACTGAGGAATACCATGAAAAGCTCTCCAAGGCGGAAGAACAGCTGAAGGAATTCCGTTCCGCCAACCTTGATGCCCGACCGGGTAGTGACGCCGACATCAGCAGCAGACTCAGTACGCTGCAGACCAAAATTGAGCAGACGGACCAAGAACTCAAGGAAACGGAAGTCAAAAAGATCTCGCTTGAGAAACAGTTGTCCGGCGAGGCCGAGGTGGCAACTGTCCTTTCGCGGGAGGGACAGTACCGTTCACGTATTGCCGAGCTTCAATCGCAGCTCGACACGCTCCGGCTGAGTTATCTTGAAACTTACCCCGACATTGTCCGGATTAAGCATCAAATCGATGACCTGAAGGAAGCCATTACTTCAGATCGCGCGCAGCGCGATGCCGCTAAGGCAAGTGGCAAGGTGACCATCGATGAAAATGTGATAAATAATCCGATGTATCAGCAACTGAAACGCGACCTGTCACAAACACAGATTACCATGGACACGCTGAATGCCCGTCTCAACGAAGCCAAACGGCAGTTACAACAAGAACTGGAGAGAGGCAGGCGCGTGCACGGCGGCGAAGCCACGCTGACGGAATTGACCAGGGATTATCAGGTCAATCGGGATATATATCAGGACCTTCTGAAGCGCCGTGAAAATGCCCGTGTGTCGATGCACATGGATACGGAGCGGCAGGGATTAAATTTCAAGATTCAGGAGCCTGCCACGCTTCCGCTTGAGCCGATCGGACTGCGCTTTATTCATATCATCATCGGTGGCATGGTGTTGGGCACTATTCTCCCTTTCCTGTTGATTTATCTGATGCTTCAGGTAGATCAAAAAATCCGGATTGGATTGGTTATCACCGAAAAACACAAAATACCGCTGCTGGCAACGATTCCCCACATGTGGGTTTCATCTGAAGTCGCGGTAGCGAGACGTGAGGTGGGCTGGCTGTCGCTTGCTGTCAGTGCGAGCCTGCTGGTTACCGTAGGTGTCAGTTTTCTGCGGATCATGAAGGTATTCTAGCCATGAGCAAGATCGAAAAAGCACTTAATAAAGCCAAGGCCACGGGAGCTCTCAGGGTGGTATCCCCGCAAGATCGGGCAGACCCTGGGCAGCAGCTCTCGACCGTTTCTGCAGGTCTGGTGTCAGCGTCTGAGGTTGAGTTGCGCGCCAGCAGAAGTGAGTTGATTGCCCGTATGCGGGAAATAGCACCGCTCGACAAGGGCTTCATGGCCAAGAGCCGCATCATTCATCCCGAGATGGACGAAAACGGAACAGTGCGCGCCTTCCGGGAAATAAGAACCAAGGTCGTGCAAAAGTCCCAGGGAAGGAACTGCATTATCATGGTTACCTCGGTGACGGGGGAAGGCGGCAGCAGTTTTGTAGCGATGAACCTGGGTGCGGCGTTTGCTTTTGATGCCGGCAAGACGGCTCTTCTTATGGACTGCAACTTTAGAAATCCTTCCCTGCATAATTTATTTGCCGGCCAAAAAAACCCGTTTCATGGCCTGACGGATTATCTTGAGAATACGAATATGGATATATCCGAGATTATCCATCCGATAGGAATAGAGCGGTTGCGAGTCATACCTTCCGGCGGCAGGCGCGAGATACCTGCGGAGTATTTCACCTCCATCAAGATGAAACGGCTTTTAGATAGCGTTCGCGAGAGGTATCACGAGCGTTACATCATTCTGGATGCTCCGCCCATGACAGAATCGGCGGACACGCAGATTCTGGCTGAATTATGTGATTATGTTTTGCTGGTTGTGCCGTACGGCAAAGCGACAGAAACACAGGTTACTGCCAGCGTGAAAGCAATCAGTGAGAAGAAACTGCTTGGTGTGGTATTCAATAACGAGCCACAAGTGCCCGATCTTGGATGGCGCAACATAGTTAGAAATCCATTTTCGTTCATATCACAAGCGATATCCCGCAAGAATAATTACAAGACATCTCGAGCAAAGTGAACAATAACTCAGCGAAGTTTAGTCGCATAAATAGTTTTGCGATAATTCTTGGTGTGGCACTCAGCGCAGGCGGGTCGCCCAAGGCGGATGCAGGTGATTTCGCCTATGGCCTTGGGTACACGGGCACCAGCAGTTCTAACATCACGCGCGTACCAGTCAACGAGCGGCATGAATGGATAAACTCGATTCTCGGTGGTTTTACCTACGTGGAGAGCAATGCGGATGTGACGGCGCGTCTTTTTTCCCAAGTTGAGTATGTAGATTACCGTAATAAAGTCTACGGCAATGAAACCTTGGCGAATATGAGTGCTAACGCTGTCTGGACTATTTCGCCGCAGCAATTCACATGGATGCTCGATGACACATACCAGCAACTCCAGATAAACGCCACAGCAGCCAGCACGCCTGACAATCGGACGAACGTCAATGTCCTGAGTACCGGGCCGGATGTTAATATCCGGTTCACACCGGTAAGCAGCCTTGCCTTGGGTGCACGCTATGGAAACGTATATACCGGCCGTGTCGATGCAGGCAACAACCGTACTTCCGGTTACACTTCCTTCCTTTATCAATCTACCGCCACGACAACCTACTCGCTGAATTACGAGGTGCTTCGTGTCAATTATGATAACGATATACTGAATACAAACTACACCCGCCAGGACATGTTTTTCAGGGCAAGAGTGCAGCCCTCACGGTCGGAATTCGTATTAGATCTTGGCGTGACGGATATCAATCGGGACCACGGACAGGATCTAAATGGCGATTTGGCAAGGTTTTCATGGATTCGCCAACTTACGCCGGAATCCACCCTTAGTCTCGTTTTGACGAGCGAGTTCTCCGATGTGGGGACTGACATTCTGTCAGCGTCGACAACGGCGAATACACCGCATACGCTTGGACAATCGGCTCCGGTCGTGGCAGCGGTCTCCATGCCCTCCGTGGCCCAAACCACGGCGAGCGGCGATATGTATCGGGCCAAACACGGCGAAATGAATTACACACAGCACGGAAGCCAGGTAGGGGCTTTATTTCAGCTCTTCAAGCATGAATACAATTACGAGGTTACGCCAGTCGATCGTACGGAAACCGGCGGCCATCTTGAGTTAGGCTACTTCTTTTCCGTCGACTCGACAGCGTCACTTTTTAGCGATTACACCAGAACGGAATATCTGAATATCGTCAGAAATGACAAAGACAAGGACTCTGGCCTGAGATACTCCCACCTTATTACGAGAAACGTTACCATTGGCATGGAAGGGCGGCATACCGTTCGCACCAGCACCATACCAACGTTTAATTTCATCGATAATCGCGTACTCTTAAGTGTGATGTACACGAGCGGCCCGCTGTACAAGCCATTGATTGGGAGATAATCCGTGTATCTAGAGTTTTTCAAATTAAAGGAATTTCCGTTCCGGCTTACCCCGGACTCTGACTTCCTTTACATGAGCGGGGCACACTCGCGCGCTAAGGCATATATGGACTACACCGTGTGGAACCGCGAAGGGTTCGTGGTCATCACGGGGGAAATCGGTTCCGGAAAGACAACGCTGATCCAGAAACTGTTGTCCGAGCTCGACGAGAATGTCCTGGTGGCAAAGGTTTTCCAGACTCAATTGGACGAAGTGGAGTTTCTCCAGTCGATTCTGGTTGAATTCGGCCTGAACCCTTTTAATTCCAAGAAGGTTGAGCTGCTCGATATGCTTAATACCTTTCTTGTGGAGAATTTCCTGCAGCTCAAGCAACTGCTGCTCGTGGTCGATGACGCGCATAATCTCAGCATGAAGGTGTTGGAGGAGATTCGTATGCTTTCAGGGCTGGAAACCCGCAAGGAGAAAGTGCTTCATGTTATTTTAGTCGGGCAGCCCCCGCTTAATGACCTGCTGGATTCTCCGGAGATGGAACAATTGCAGCAGCGTGTGCGGTTGCGCTACCACCTGAAACCATTATCGGAAGAAGACACGCGTGATTACATCATCCACCGTTTGAGAGTAGCGGGTATAGCGGACCCGATGAGTATGTTCAGTCCGGACACCATGCCTGTCATTTACAAGTATACCGGCGGCATCCCGCGTCTGATCAACACCCTATGCGATACCTGCCTGACCTGTGCCTTCGCGGACAATGTACATTCGGTGTCCTTGAATGTCTTAAACTCGGCAATAGAAGAGTTGCAGTGGCTGCCCTATACCAAACGCATGGGGCGGCGCAAAGTGGATGTCAGTGCTGGTGGTGGCACGGAGGCGCAGGGGCTGCTTCACGACGCTACCAAGGCATTGACAAACATCGGCAGCCAGATCAGCAGGCTCGATTCCCTGACTCCTGCGTTGTCCGCCATGAGTACAAAAATGGCCAGCATTGAGTCCCTGCTCAGGCGGATTGCCGAATCTCTTGAAGGTGAGCGCCACGATACTGAGGCAACCAAAAAGAAACGGATCGGGCAAGAAAAATAATTATTTTCCATTATTCGGAGACTGGAATTATGAGAGTCCGGATAATGGAATTTGGTAGTGCAGTGAGTATTATTCCTCGTATCTGCCAGGTGACGGCGCATCATTGCTATTCCTTCCCTAATCGACCCATTTGTTTTCCAGGAAAATTGAATCGGCCGTATCTCGCGTAAATAATAATGCGCACCATACACCTGGAGGATGATTCTTGATGTGCCACAAGGACGGCTCGTTTATGTATGGCGCTTGGGTAATGCACCCAGGCAGAAGCATTCTGGTTGTCAAATCGCATTATTCCAGGTGCGGCACCCGCAAGCGATGAATACCCCCCTGACCCCTGTTGTTGTCACCAATGTGTCCGAGTTCTCAGGTTTGCATGATGAGTGGAACCGACTGCTGGATCGGTCCCGTTCTCGTTCGATCTGTCTGACGTGGGAATGGCTATTTACATGGTGGGAGGTTTATGGCGGCGCAGAAACAGAGTTACGCATTCTCCTGTTGCGTTCTGGTGAAACGCTTGTCGGAATTGCCCCATTTATCATTATGCCTACGACAGAATTCTTTCTTACGAGGATACGAACGTTGCGTTTCCTTGGCACGGGTGAGCCGGAATGGGAGGAAGTGGCATCCGAATACCTGGATATTATTGCCGTGGATGGGTACGAGATTCAAGTGGCACAATGTGTGTGGTCGTATTTTCAATCCAGTTATCTTCAGTGGGACCAGATCGTATTCAACGATGTCATGGACGATTCCCTGGTAATAACCCACCTTCAGAAGATAATGAATGAGTCCGGTATACACTCGCGGCATGAACATATCGGCACCCGCTACCGTGTTGATTTGCCTGGTTCATGGAGCGATTATCTTGCGACGCTTGATAACGGCACCAAGAAACGTCTGCTGTATAAACGCCGCAAGTTGGAGCGGGCAGGCTCTGTGGAGGAGGAACAGATCGCAGAGCTAACGGAGGTTGATGCAGCCTTTTCTGAACTGGTCCGCTTGCATGCGCTGCGTTGGGTTAGTCGCGGACGAACAGGCGTATTTATCAGTGAGCGTTTTTTCACCTACCACAAAAAACTTATACACAGATTGTTGCCAAGGGGGATATTGAATCTCCGCCTTTTACGCCTCGATAAAGTTGTTATCTCAGCGCTCTATAATTTCCGCTGTGGTACGGCAGATTACTTCTACCAAACGGGTTTCGATGTCGAAGGTGCCTCGAAATACTCGCCTGGTTTGGTTTCTCACAGCTATGCTATTGAGGATGCTATCCGAGCGGGAATGAAGAAGTATGATTTCATGAAAGGCGGGACGGTTTCATATAAATCCGAATTCGGGTGCCAGGAAAGTCCTATGTATGATCTGTACGCCTATCCTCGCTCAGGAAAGGGGTATTTCCTGTATTTTTATGCCATGGTCAAGGACAAGATAAGATCGTTCAAGCGTGGCACAAATCCACCGCAGGTCGCTGAGAAAAACGGCCATAAAAAAACTACAGATTCCCACTCCATTGATACATAGTTATTGATCATGAAGAATGTGTTCACTATTGATGTCGAGGATTACTATCAAGTCGAGGCGTTTGCCAGGGTTGTGGCCAAGTCCTCTTGGGGGAGCTACGTCTCGCGGGTGGAAAACAATACGAGAATCCTGCTTGATCTTCTGGATCGGCACACCGTCAAGGGCACCTTTTTTATTCTGGGATGGGTTGCCAGCAGACACCCTGAATTGGTCAGGGAAATTGCAAATCGAGGCCATGAGATTGCATCGCATGGCATGAGTCATACCCTGGTATACAGCCAGTCCCGGGAAGTATTCCGATCCGAAACGCGTGACAGCAAGGCCCTGTTAGAGGATATCTGCCAGCAGAAGGTCATTGGCTACCGTGCCGCTACCTATTCAATTACCAGGAAATCCCTGTGGGCGCTCGATATCTTGTGTGAGGAAGGATTTCAATACGATTCGAGCATCTTCCCAATGCGTCATGACCGTTACGGCATACCCGATGCCAATCCGTTGCCAGGGCTGGTTAAGACGCCCGAAGGTCGGCAAATCGTGGAGTTCCCCATCTCTGTCTTCCAGTACAAGAAGTTGAAACTCCCCGTGGCCGGTGGCGGCTATTTTCGCTTATTTCCCTATCCCATGACTAAATGGGGTTTAGCGAGAATCAATCGGGCAGGGAACGAATTTGTATTCTATTTGCATCCGTGGGAGGTTGACCCGGATCAGCCGCGCATTGCGCAGGCGAGTATAACATCCCGGTTCAGGCATTATCTAAATCTGTCCAGATGTCAGACGCGTCTGGAGCAGCTGCTGGGTGATTTCAAGTTTGGTACGATGCAAGATGTTTTGACGGCGAAGGGCCTTTTGTAGCATCGCTTCATTTGGGTCAACAAGAACCACAGACCAGCAAGGTATAATTTGGACTCCACCAGTGCTCCATTAGGCAGATTTTTCAAGCATTCGTCGATCTATGCAGTCGGGAATGTGCTGAACAGGCTGGCCGCCTTCTTGCTACTGCCGATCTACACGAACTACCTCAGCGTTGCCGAGTACGGCGCGATCGAACTTTTTTACGTCATTTCCGCTGTGGTGGCCGGACTTTTATCCATCGGGATAGCGCATGCGACACTGAGATTCTATTATGAATACGACACGGAACCCGAGCGCAAGGCGGTCGTCAGTACCAATTTCATCGTCTCATTCCTGATAACCGCTGTTGGTGCGGGTCTGGTAAGTTTGTGGCAGGAGCCGATCGCCCAATATGTATTCGGAAAACCGGAATACAGTCGCGGCGTGATGATAGTGTTGGCCTCTCTGGTCTTGGAGCTTTCGTCCCAGGTTTGTCTCGCGTATATCAGAGCCAAGGAGAAATCACGCCTGTTTGTCGGCATTTCCCTGGCCAAGCTCATCATTCAGGTTGTTGCCAATACGTATTTCGTTATCTATCTCTCGGCAGGAGTGGAGGGCGTTTTGTTTGGAAATCTTTTGGCGGTGGCGGCGGGCTGGGCTTTTCTGACCGGCTATACGCTGCGCCAATGTGGGTGGCGGTTTGAGATGAGCAAGGCGATTCCAGTACTGAAGTACAGTTTTCCATTCCTCCTCAGCACCATCGCCGGTCTGATCTCCGCCAACGTAGACAGGTTTCTGATCAACAGCATGCTCAGTCTTCAGGCACTGGGTATCTACGCCTTGGCGCTGAAGTTCTCGGGGTTGCTCGATAATCTGATCGGTGAGCCCTTCAGTCGTTCATACGGCGCATTCCGTTTTTCCATCATGAAGGACGGTGATGCGCAAGAAGTTCAGGCCAGGATTGTCCGTTATCTCCTCATCGGTGTGGCCATTGTTGGACTGGGCATCGCTTATTTTGCACGTGACCTGCTTTCCGTCATGTCAGAGGCCAGTTATTGGCCAGCGGCAGATATCCTGCCGGTGCTTATTATTGGAAGTGCGATCAAGGTTATGGTTTATCCTGTTCAAACAGGCATCTTGTATGAAAAAAAGACCAGGAACGTATTTTATATTGGACTGATCAGCGCGCTGACAAGTACGGTTGTCAATCTCATCATGATTGGTTTATTCGGGCTGACGGGTGCCTGTGTCGCCCAGGTAATTACCGCCGGTATCGTACTTTACGTTACTAACCGGATTTCACAACGTTATCTCAGTGTTGCCTACGAATATCGAAAACTGTTGACAATCATCATTGTCACTCTGGTTTTCTATTTCCTGATGTTACTCTTGGGGCACCCACCACTGCATTTAGCGATACCACTTAAACTTCTCCTGCTGGCAGGCTTCCTGACAATTCTGGTGTATACAGGCGCGTTGACGGATGATGAGATCATGTGGTTCAGAACGGTACTCTCGACTTTCGTTAAAAAAGGGTAACCCCATGGCAAGAACCGAGTTTGTGCAGGGTGATGGATCGTGTTCCTAATATTTATTTATCTAACCACGTTATTTATCGCGCCGCAGCTCTGGGTTGAGCCATTCGTCGACATGCGGGTCGACTTGTATATTTACCCAGTCTGGGCCCTGACCGCCTATCTCTTCCCGTCGAATAACAAGTTCATCATCACAGCCCAGGATAAGTTCTTTCTATTGATGGTGCTCTGGATCGTTTTATCCACGATGGTTAACGGTTTTCATGACCGTAGCAATGAGATCATCCTGAACTATTCCAAATGGTTTGTTTTGTACAAGCTGGTTTCTACCACGGTATCCTCTATTGACCATGTAAAGAAAGTGGGCGGCATGTTGCTTTTTTTTGCCGTGGTCCTTGCAATCGAAGGTATTCAGCATATGACTGGGGAGTCAGGGTTGGGCTGGGCAGGCCAGACGCTCGGCTGGATCGATCCCTCCGCGGCCGCGGCAGGCGAGCCTGGACGTACGCGCTGGATTAATATTTTCGATGGACCTGGTGTGTTCTGCGTCATCTATACGATAGCGTTGCCGTTCGCCCTTCATTTTCTGTCGCCCACGTTTACGAAGGGCATGAAGATCATAGCCGTTGCCACGACGGCATTGCTGTTGGTTGCCATCTATTATACTGGTTCGCGCGGTGGTTTTCTGACTACGCTTGCCTTGATCTCGTTGTTTATTGCACTCCGATACAAGATATCTCTTTCCAAGATATTTATTATCGGTGGAATCGTCACTGTGGCATTCGTATTAGCGCCGAGTTATCTCACAACCATGGATGACCCGAGCAGATCTGCTAAACATCGCATTGATATGTGGATTGAAGGTGTGGAGATGGTGCAGCAGAATCCTGTTTTTGGCATCGGCAAAGGAAACTTCCAAGGCTACACTGGCAGGCTTATCGCGCATAACTCGTCGATCGAGATCATGGGTGAGACAGGCGTCATTGGGCTATTTTTCTGGTTTGGCCTGATCTATATTTCCTTCAAAAACCTGGTGTGTTATGCATTGGAAACGGATGACCCGGTAGGAATGTCGTATGTGTCGGCACTGGGACTGGCTGTTGCCGGCTATCTGATCAGCTCAATGTTTGTGACCCTGGAGTATGAGACACTGTATTTCCTTCTTGGGGTATGTGCTGGTGTGGGCTATCTTGTAAAGCAGCCCATACAATTTACCGAGAAGGATTTCTGGAGATTGTCGGTCATTACGATTGGCTGGATTGTCGGTATGAAAGCCTTCTTGGTGGTGTATGCCTGATTTCCATGTGGTGCCTGGTCCTAGGACCTTTAAGGCCCTATGAGAAAAAAAAGAAATTCTTGCCAAGGCCATGCGGTACACTGGCATGGGCACATTAGCTGGGTTTCTGCGACATTTGGCAGTCAGCGACCTTCCCATACTTGCCTACCACCGTGTTTATGATGTGGTCGACGAATCGTCATTTCCATTCGATCCAGAGCTTGTAAGCGCAACGCCGACGGAGTTCGCATGGCAAATGCAATACATGAAGGATCGATACAGCCCCATCACGTTTCAGATGCTTATTGATTCGATGGACGGTCGGGTAGTCTTACCGCCGCGCCCGGTGATTGTGACATTCGATGATGGGTATGACGATAACTACCATCATGCCTTTCCAGTTCTGAAGGCGCTTGACATACCGGCAACAATTTTTATTTCCACTGGTTATGTGGGCAGTGATAAACCATTCTGGTTCGATTTGATTGCGCATATTCTTTATCGTGCCAGACCGGGGGTAATGAAATTCGACGATCTTGGACTGGTTGTGCATCTCCGCGAAGACGTGGCATCGAGGCGCACGGCCTCCGACAACTTACTGGTTGCCATCAAGAGTCTTAGTAACGAAAGACGCCTGGAGTTCTTGAGTCGCCTTGAGAAGGAATACGGAGCCGTCGTCGACCGTAGTAGTCTGCGGCATAGTCACCCGCTCAATTGGGAACAGATCAGGGAGATGAGCCTCCATGGTATTGAGTTTGGTTCGCATACCGTTTCCCATCCGATTCTTTCCAGTCTGGACGGTCCGTCGCTCGACTCTGAACTTGCCGAATCCATGGCTCACCTTGAACGGGAATTGGGCAAGCCGGTTTCCGTGCTGGCGTACCCGGTAGGTGGGGCGGAGGCGTTTAATGCGAACGTCATTAGTTCGGCAAAGGCCGCCGGTTACCGGTTGGGTGTGTCTTACGTCCCGGGGGTGAACCGGTTGAATCGCCTGGATCATTTCCGGCTGCGCCGGCAGCATGTCGAACGCTACACAAGCCGCGCCTATTTTACCGGGTTGCTGGGTTTGCCCGAGATTTTCCAATAGACGCCGCGATCCCATACCGACATAACAGTTCCGGTCCCACACGCGCTAGCCGTGATCGGGAGACCTCAAGCGGAATCGCTGTTCGATAAAATAGTAGGAAAATGCCGCGAACGCCACTGTCACGGCAATGGCAAATGCCAGCTGAATGGCTACTGGATATTCGGCGGTGAAACTTCGTGCGGTGTACAACGTGAGCTGCTGGTAGAGATAGAGTGAATAAGAGATTCTACCCAGAAAGCCCATGATGACTCCATTAAAGAACTTCCATGGTGCTGTTTCGGCGAGGACAATTAATTGCACGAGAAGGATGGCCGTAAGCAACGGTTCAAGCGTGTAACCTATGGCGAACCGGTAATCGAACGATCCATGCAGCATCGACGACGCAGCAATCACGGCTATTACGATTGCAGGCAGGTAGGTGCGAGAAGTGATGAAACGCCAGACGTTGGTTAATACTTCGCGTTTAAGCAGAACGGCGAGCAGGCACCCCATGGCAAGTTGATCCATCCGGGTTTCGAAAGAATGATAAATGTATCCTTGGTAGACGCCGAGACCGAAGTGCAGCACCACGCGTAATATCCATACGCCCATGATTACCGCCAACAGCACAGTGGTCAGCCGTGGCAGGTTATTTCGCAGCCGATACATTACCAGTGGCCACAGCAGATAAAACTGTTCCTCAATTGCGAGCGACCAGGTATGGCCCATATAGTTGTCAGGCGTACGAAAGATGGCCTCATGGTAGTTCTCCAGGTAGAACGTAGAGGCCACGACGTCCGCCCACGGGACTTGATGGCCGCGAACCAGATGAATCGCCAGACCGAATAGCAGATAGACATACATCGCCGGGAATATTCGTAGCGTACGGCGTAAATAAAAGCCGCGAAACGAGATGGTACCTGTCGCGTCGTTTTCCTTGAGCAGCAACCAGGTAATCAGGAATCCGCTGAGCGTGAAAAATATTTCTACGCCAAGCGCCCCATTCACGCTGTCAAAACCGAAGTGATAAAGGATCACGAGGAACACGGCGACGGCCCGGACACCATAGAGCGCAGGAATCTGGCCGCCCAGTTTGCTATTTATGTGCCGCCACCAGTCAGTGTCGTGCGTTGCTGTCGTTGCTGTCATTTACAGGGTTTCATATTTTTTCATGTAACTGCGAACACCGTCGACATGGCGATTGACGCTATCCCGTGCCTTCCAAACTTATCATGCTGAATCACTCTGTCCCAACGTTTTATGCATAAACTTCCCATAACCCTTGTTTGGCGCGGTATTGAGGCCATGTTCAAAGTGTTACCGATTTCAACCGCATGTACGAATCGGCACTTAAAAGAATCAATCAGTTACGGATTCATCTTGGGCGTTTTCAGCGACGTTGGGGCACTACTGATGCCGAATGCCTGGTTTGCGGTGTTCCTTCAGGAAGATCCGACGCGGTTCTTCCCTTTCCGGGTCGTGTCATGATCGGTATAGGGATTTTCAGGCATCGTATTGCCCAAATATTCCCAGATGTATTTCGTTATTGACTCTGCCTTGCAGAAACCACGCATGACTCCGGAATTCTCGCACATTTCTTTCTTGATGCGATCCTGGTTCGGCCAGGGCCAGAGTGGGATGGATGAGAGGGTGTTGTAATTCGGATCCCCATAATGGCTTCCATCCGTGCCATACCGGTAGAGGACGTTGGCGCCTATGTCTTCGCCACCATGACCGCGGCCTTTTAGGAACGAACCTTCCTCGATTCGAACGATATACCGTAATGAGGGCGTCGCACCATCGGCAGCGGGATTCTTGGTGTAACAGGCTTCGGTGCAGTTGGTCTGGTTAAAGGCACCTTCGCGGGCATTGTAGACATCAACGTGGCTCGGTGGGTATTTGGAGTTGATGCCGAAACGCCTCGCGTCCACAGAAATCACATTGCGTAGCGTGCCCGTGGTCAATACAGGCCCAACCCGGATTCCGTCACCACCGCGGGCTTTGGTGGTGAGATTCTCCAGTGTGTTGTGCGTGCCGGCACGTGAGAAATTGAAGCCAAGTTCGGTGGAATCCCAAGCCACGGCATCCTTGATGCGGATGGTGGGATCGATGGTGCCACCGTTGTCCGGCTCCATGTAGTAACCGGTATCGGGGGCTTTTAGTGAAATGGTGCCGAGCCACTCATTATCCCCAAAGAGATGGTCCCCTGGTGTGTGTTGCGCCACGGCAAAATCAGAATAAGGATAATCGTCAGGCGCCAGGACACGATCCACCACGATCACATTTTGCATAGAGATGTGGCTGGAATCGTACACGGTGATGCCAACATTGGGGTTGCCACTGCCACGGCACTGCGGCATTCCGCAGCCGTCGCCCCGCACCATGACCCGCCGCCAGACGTTGAACTGGGAACGGTAGTTGATGGCAATGACGCGTTGGCCGGAGGCCCAGATCCAGACATCTTGAATCAGGTTGTGATCGCTTCCATGCTGGTGGTCATTTGTTCCGACACCGAACGCCCCATGGAAGCCGCAGTCCTTGAGGGTGACATAACTGGTGTTGTAGAGATTTCCGCCGCCCTCAAAGGTAATACCCTGAATCGTAATGTAGCTGTCCTTGCGGAAGGATCTTCCGACGAACAACCGTCCAATAATTTGTACCTTGCCTGGATTTTGTGCGTGCACGTAGGTGGTGTGCGTTGAATCCACCCCGGAGGGGACCTGGTCGGAATTCGGTCCGCCAATTCCCTCTCGGGTATCAACATAGCTGATGTAACCGGTACCTGCTGCCTCCGAGTAGACGCCATCCAACAGGATGAGCTCATCTCCTGGCGACATTTTGCCAAAGGCGTGGTAAAAACTTTTGAGGGGCGACTCGACTGATTTGCCGTTACTCCAGTCGCTGCCGGAAGGGGAAATGAAATAGACGGACGGGGTTTTCGTGCCATTGTCTGGGGTGGCAAGCGAGGTACAGGAAACAAGCAGCATTAATGCCAGAATGGGTGAGCACAGTCTCAGTCGATCATGTTTCATGTTATTCGTCCTTGGTAGTCCTGGTTGTTCCTTATTGCCATGGGTTGGCAGACACCAGGAATAATTTCTAAAAACCGCTGATCCGCGAGAAACCCAGTGAACGTGTTTTTATATAGTTCAATATTTCTGGCAATGACGACACGGTGTGTGGATAGTCCTCATGGAAGAGCAGGATATCGCCATCGGTCACATTCAGGGAAGCCATGTGGGAGACGAGCTCCGCTGGGGTTTTGATGAAGGAATCGCGACTGTCCACTGACCAGAAAATGAATTGGAAACCGGATCTTGCCAGGGCGAGAAAGGTGGTGCCCGTGATGTTTCCGAAAGGGGGTCTGAATATTTTTTCGAACACGGTACCTACTGTGTTTTGCAGGGTTTCCTGGGCACGGTATGTGTCTTCGACATAGAGATCCTGATGAGTGCGCTTGGCATCAAGATGTGAATACCCATGATTTCCGATCTGATGCCCACGGGCATGAATTTCACGAGCTAGCGCGGGGTATTTCTCGACTTCCCTCCCTTGCAGAAAAAAAGTGGCGCTTGCGCCATTTTTGTCGAGTATATCCAGGATGCGTTTTGTGTGGTCCGGATGCGGCCCGTCGTCGAATGTCAGCGCAATCCGTGGCTGAGGCGAGCTTCTGCCTTTGATCAACACTGTCCCGGGGAACAGTCGACCGAGCCCATGTTTGACGAGTTTTCCAATACTCATGATAATTAAACCTGGTTTTTACTCACGGAGGACACGACATAGCGGCGTTTCCCCGACTCGGAAACAGGAATTTCCGGGACCTTCTTCACCGTCACCTCGACATTTTTTCCCACCATCTGTGCAATGGCTCCGCCGACATAACGGGCAAAATCATCTGTGTAGTTGTGGTCTGGCACGATCAGCACATCCAGCCTGTCCATGGATTCTTGCCGGATCTGGTAGGCCTTGATCCCCTGCATGTCGCTGAAAAGGGTAGCGAAGTTCGGGGGCGTCAGAATGCGGTCACGCAGGACGATCAGGTCAGCGACCCGCCCTTCAAGCCGGGCGAGTCTTGGGAGTGTCACCCCGCAGGGACACGCATCGTCCTCCCCCATGGCGCCGACATCGCCGATCTCGTAGCGGATGAAGGGAAAAGCCTGGTTGGACAGGTCAGTGAGGAGAATCCTTCCGGTTTCGCCCGGGTGACAGGGTTTGTTTTCCTTATCGACGACCTCGACAAGCAGTATCTCGGCGTGCAGATGGTATCCTTGATGTTCCCGGCATTCGGCGCCAACATACATCTCGCGGCTGCCATAATGGTCGTGCACCTTGCCATGACCGAAGACCGTATCGATAGTCTTGCGCTGTTCCGGGCGCAAGGTTTCCGAGCTGGTAACGATGGCGTGGATAAAATCGAGTGAAACACCGGCATGGCGTCTCTGTATGTATTCGGCAAAAGCGTTCAACCCGCTGGCATAGCCCCAGAGACTGGTGGGGCGCCAGGCGCGCATGCCATTGTAGTATTGTTCCAGTATCTCGTCCGTGAGGTAGGCCACGGAGTAGTCGCGGTAGCGCTGGAGAAAGTAGACGAGGCGATTGAACCACTTCTGTGACTCGGTATAGTCGAAATGCGATCCAGACATCTGGATGGTTCGTTCGCCGAGCGCAACCCCGGCCCATTCCGCACTGCGATAGACGCTGGCGCGGTTCCAGTCCATGCCGCGTTTGTCCCAATAATAATAGATCGGCTCGCCCGTCGAGCCACCGGTCCGACTCATGACAAAGCGGTTACGCGGGATGTTGCGGCATTGGATGGAGTCGAGATTTGCCCGGATCAGATCCTTCGTGAGCACGGGGAGGCGGTGAAGCTCATCCAGCGATCCGAGCGGAAGCGATAATCCACCGAGAGCCTTCCGGTAGTAGTCGGAGTTGTGGCGGGCCTGCTGCAGCAGGGCATTGAGCCGGTCAAGTTGCCAGCGGCGAAGGGTGGTCCGGTCCCAAAGTTGGGATTGGCGCAGGAAATGTAGGTGTTCGATAGTGTGGCGTCCACGCAGAAGATCGAGGCCTCTGAAAAAAACATCCTGGTACAGGTTCATGCATTCTTTCCCTGGGGATAGATGACACTCAGTCTACTATAGATGTTCTCCCATGCGTGTTCCTGGATGCGGCGGTGTGCGTTCTGGATGATCCGCCGGCAGAGAGCCGGGTCACGTAGCAGTGTGTCCATGTGGGCGGCAAGGCCGGCGGCGTCATTGTCCGGTGCCAACAGTGCATCCTCACCATGCGTGACCATATACGGTATACCGCCAACGGCAGTTGTCACGACGGGCAGGCCGCAGGCAAAGGCCTCCAGTATCGACACCGGCTGGTTGTCGACCCGGGAGGAATTAAGGTAAATATCGCCCTGATCGTAGTGAGACCGCATCTGCTCGTTTGCCACATTGCCCACGAAATGGACACTGTCGGCGATCGCCAGGTCACGACACAGTGACACCAGGGCGGCCTTCTCGCTGCCGTCCCCAGCGACGGTGAGGGTGGCATCGGGAAACGTCTTTTTGAGCAGCGCATACGCTCGAATACCACAGGCGATGTTGTAGGTGGGTTCCAGGTGGCGCGCCATGATCACGCGTGGGCGCAAAGGAGAGCGTTCCCGGAAAGGGAAGGCCTTGAGCTCCAGAATGTTTGGCACTTCAACGGTCGCTATGTTGAATTTCTGGAAGACCGATGACAGGAACCGGGATGGAACAATGATTCTGTCTGCTGATTCGAGAGCCAGCCGGGCGAGCCAAAACCAGCGTTGGAGAAACGTGTCTGCCGCGCCGCCATGATAATGGATGATGACCTGCTTGCCCAAGAGCTTGCCCACAGCCACTGCCGGAAAGGTAAACAGAAAGAAACTCAGGTAGGAATGGCTGAAGACGTGTACACAATCTGCCTTCCAGCAGACGCGCCACAGGCGTGCCAGGAACAGGTTCAGGTTCAGCACGCCCCTGATCCATTTGAGCTGGCGCAGGGCAGATGATTGGCTGAGCGGGTTGGTGGGGGCATTGTAGACGGTGTGCCCCTGCTTGCGCAGATTGTCGGAGAGAAGCTGGGCCTGCACCGCCATGCCACCCGGCGGTGGCGGCAGTTCGGAGACGACGCAGATGGACGCCAGTGTCATGTGGGAATTACTGATCCGGGCTCACGCAGAAATTCCTGCGGAATGCAGAATGAGTTCAGCGTTGCGGCGCCAGGAATGGTGGGTGGTGAGCTTGCGGTAGGCGCGTTCAGCGATTTGCTCGCGAAGTTCGGGAGAGACGATGAGACGTTCGATGGCGCCGCGGCACTGGTTCACATCCAGTGGATTGAAGAGCAGGGCCGTGTCACCATCCCGATGGACATCTTCAATGGGGGCGAGCCGGGGGGCCACAACCGGTTTGCGCAGGCCCATGAACTCGAACATGACCACGGGCGATCCGAAGTCATTTGAGTGCGGCAACACCGCGATATCGAGAAGAGAGAGATAATGATAGATGTCGGTTCGGGGGACGGCGCCGGTAAAGATGACGTCGCGTGTAAGACCGTAGGAGTCGGCGAGTCGTCTTGTTTCGCTTACTACCGGACCATCGCCGATCAGCACCAGAACGATATCGGGATGGGATTTCCGAAGTTCCCGGAATACCTCCACAAAGAAATCGAGCCGGTCCCAGTGATCGAACCATCCGGCAAAACCGATGACAAGGCGGTTCCCAATATCGAACTTCTTCAGGAGCGTTTCATTTTTTCCGATGCCTTTGACCTTCTCCACATCGAAGGCATTGGGGACGACGTGCACACGGTTCTCCGGCACATCCTGCTTTAGGATCATTTTACTGAGATGCGAGGAGACAGTGTGGATTCCGGTGCAACGGGAGAAAAGGAAACGTTCGAAACGCGAACACAGGTGCGGATAGGATTGCTTGCGCGCGCGGCTGGCAATTCCGCTGACCTCGTTGGCCTCGAGGACAAAGGGAATGCCCTGTTTACGCGCGAGGACAGCACCAGCAACCAGATAAAACGCATAGCGCTCATAGATCAGATCGAACTTTTGCGAAGCCAGCACCGCCTTGAGTCTCCGGTACGCCGGAATGTTGTAGAAGATTTCGGCAATTTCGAAGAGAAAATTCGGCAGGTACTTGCTGATCAGTTTCCAGAGCGTCTGTACACCACCAGTGCGGACACGGGATTTGTCGACCGGAGTGCTGTGTGCAGGATTCAACGGATCAACGCCGGGCGGGGATACCACCGTGACGGAATGGCCCATGGCGCGCAGTGCGTGGACGATACTTGTAATGTGCACACCCTCGGCGCCACGCCCCTGTGTGCGATGGTGATAAAGTATGTTGAGTTTCATCGGAATTTCGCCATTATCACACCGATTCGGAATAAAGCCTGTTGTAACGTTCCGTCATGACAGTCAGCGAAAATTCCTCAGTGAGAAAATCATGGCCGTGTTTTCCCATCTCGTGACGCAATTCCTCCGATTGTATCAGCCGCTTCATGGCCTGTGTCAGGCTTGGCAGGTCATCCAGTCCGACGAGCAGTCCGGTTTTGCCATCGCGCACGGTTTCCGGAATACCGCCGACGCGAGTGGCGATCGCCGGTAGTCCGGCGCGCATGGCCTCCAGCAGGGCCACCGAGATGCCTTCATAGCGTGATGTCAGGACAAAAATGTCTGCCTCACCCAGCAATTCGCCAATATCGGAACGGAATCCCAACAGGACCACTTTCCCTTCCAGTTGATTCTGACGCAGATAGTCCTCGATATTTTTGCGTTCCGGACCGTCGCCAACGATGAGCAAACGGGCTGAGAGGCCCGCCTTCATCACCTCATGAAAAGCCCGCAACATCAGACTGTGGTTCTTGATCTCTGCCAGGCGGCCAACGGCGATAAATACCACATCCTTGTTCCGGGTTCTGTGAGCAGGGAGGTTGTCACCGACGGGAATGCCATTGTGCACGGTGACCACAAGGTACGGATCTATTTTTATTTCCTCGACGATGTATTGGCGGATGGCATCCGATACCGCCGCGATCCGGTTGAAGCCGCGGGCGACGAGGCGCTCGGAAAAATGACGGAGCGCCATTTTGACGCGGGAGATCGAGCCATCGGGGTATCCGGTGTAGGGGCCGTGTACGGTGTGGATCAATACAGGCGTTCGGGCCAGGAACCCGGCAAGCCCCCCTTCCAGGAACACGCCCCAATTGTGGGTGTGTACGACGTCATAGGCATTTTTCCGGATCAGCCATGCCAGCCTGAACGGCAAAAAGTAATCGTTGCCTTCACCCTTGCTGAGGCAGGATACATGGATACGTTTGTCAACCTCGGATCCCAGAGCGCCAATTCTTTTCAGGCAACAGATGGAGATATCGTGTGTACCGGCCATGCTGTTGGCCAGACTGATCACGATCTTTTCCGCGCCGCCGAATTCAAGTGACTCAATAATGTGTAGTACGCGCATATATTCAGTTGAGGGCCACAGATCGGCTCAGCGGCTCAGGGCTAATTCTTTAAGCTTGCTGTACATCTCCCATGCCGTGACATATCGGAGGGTATTGCCGTCGCCACGCCGATACTGTCGCTCCAGCTCACTCCACAAGCGTTCAAAACCATCATTGGCAAAGAGCATTTGCATGGATTTTTCCGTGGCCCCGTGTGTGTGTATCTTGATAAACACATGCTCCTCGGCGCCTTTAACACAGATGCCACAATCGGCCCACAATCGAACGCGATGTGGAGTGGGCGGCGCATCGTGGGAAAGTTCCGCGCTTTCGATCTTCGGGATTATTCCGAGCTTGGCTTCCTTCCAGTTGAGTGTCAGCGGTCCCTGGATCAGCAGCAGTTCACCGGGTTCGCCCCAATCGCCGATGCCGGCATCGCGGCCGGAATCGTGGGATTTGCGATGACCAGGCTGCCCGCGGGAAAAATAGATCGAATTGATCTTACGTGTCTGGGTGTCGCTGGGGGCTGATGGCATGGTCATGTCCGCGTAGCATCCGGTCTCCACCAGAATACCGATTTCATTGTCTACCCCGCACCAACGGCCATCCGGACGTGAATTGTCGAGTGCCCAGTTTCCGTGAATGAAACAGTAGATGATTCTCCCGGTGACTGGGTCTTTTCGCAGAAGACCGTGCCGCTCATGTAATGTATGGACATACTGGTTGATCACGGACCGGAAATTATCCGCCGTATCGTTGTCGTGGTGCAGATGGACCTCAACATCGCCCATGCCTTTTGCGCTCAGCTCTTTTAACTGGTCGATCAGCTCAGGATCATATTCCTCGGCGGGGTAGAAGAACGTGTGTTTAGGGTGATTCCCGAAGCTGTCCTGATGCCGTGCGGCGATGCGGGGGTATTGATCAGTCCATTGCCTGACGCGTTGCTGGGCGCGAGATTTGTCCGACCCTCCGCCGTAGGGCTCATAATGATCAGCAAAGCAGAAGTAGACATGCCGGTTTGCAGGCCGGCGACGGAATAGCCTTGAGAACTTCCAGATGAGGTAAGACCCCAGCCAGTACTGCATATTTCGCGAATGGACCAGATACCAGAAGGCATAGAAGAATATACAAAGCACCAGTACTGTGCTGATCCAGGCAGATAACATCATCGCTCCGCCTTGCGCCAATGCGTTGTCTGAGTCCTGACGATGTAGCGGTATAACCCGAGCAATGCGGCGAGGTTCATGGCACAGAAATAAAACGGTACATAGATCAGTGGTGAGACATGATCCTGTCCCCGAGCGCGCCAACCGGCGATGGCCAGGGAGTAGAAAATAACCTGCAGAATGACGACGGCGAGAAAGCGTGTCTCTTCCATAAGCCACAGGGAAGTGAGGGCAATGACGATCATGAGCTCAGGCGCCAGCCAGCGTAGGAGTTTGTGCGAGACGAATGCAAATGTGAACCACTGACGTGGCGGGAAAAGGAACCACCAATGCCGCGCTATGGTCTGGAAACCCCCTGAGACCATCCGGACCTTTACATAGAAATCGTCCTCGATACGGATCGAGGCATGTTCAAACGACGCTGCGGCACGTTCATACAGCACCCGATATCCCTGGCGAACCAGGGAAAAGGTAATTTCGGCGTCGTCGTTGATGACCGACTCATCAATCGGTTTATACAGGGACCGGCGTATGGCAAAGATTTCTCCATCCGCGTTGGTGATCGAGTCGAACCGGCTTTCTGCCTGCTTGATCGCGGATTCGTACCTCCAATAGAGGCTGTCGCCGAGGCTCGATTCCCGGTCCGGAGAACTGTATATTTGTTTGATGCCGCATACGCCGCCGACATGGGGATCCGCGAAATGTTTTACCAGTTCCCGCAGCGCATTTTCATTAAACATGTTATTGGCATCGGAAAAAACGACGACATCCGTCGTGATGGCCGCCACCGCGCGGTTCAGTGCGGCGGTTTTCCCCCGGCGTGCTGCCTCGTGCAATAGCCGCACGCCCTGGCCAGCGTAGCGTCGAACGATGTCCGGTGTTTCATCGCTCGACCCGTCGGTCACAATCAGGATATGAAGCTGGTCTTTCGGGTAGTTCAATGCCAGGGAGTTCTTTATCTTGGCTTCAATTACCCTTTCTTCGTTGTAGGCAGCGATGACCAAGGTTGCGGTCGGCGGTATAGTTGGACTAGACAGGGCAGTGCCGGCATCGGGGCATCGGCGCGCCAGCAACATGATTAAAACAGGGTAGAGGACGTAGTTATAACCGATCAGCAATACGGAAATGTAGAATGCGGCCTTTGCCATGTAATTGAGCAGGTGGTCGGTTAGTGGCAGTGCCGGTCAAGGCGTGTTTCGATGTCGCCAAGGGTGGCGAGGATGTGATTACGATCCTGTTCCATACGCATATTATATCGATAGCGACAGCCAATGTGGTGGATAAAAAAGAGGTAAACCAGTAACGGCATAATATCCGGAGTCACGGGGATCGCCTTCCGGTAGGACGACACCAGGGATTGTTCGAATTCATCGAATTTCATTTCCATGACGGTTTCCCGGTAGACGGAAAAAAACTCCCTCGTTTCCGTCATAATCCTGTTGTAGGTGATGAGATACAGCAGATCGAGCCAGGGCAGGCCGTCTTTGCGCGAGTGTTCCCAGTCGATAATGCCTTCGATCTTCAGGCTAGAGCTGTTGAACATGAGGTTCTCAAGCTTATAGTCGCCATGCAACCAGACAACGGGCAGCGACCGGCCAGCGAGACGGGCGCGTGTTTTTTCGTCGATCCTGCCGACGATTTCCCTGGTTTCCGGGTAGTTTTGCCCGACTTGCCTGAACAGGTCGCCAAACATACGGTCGTAAATGTCTGGCGTTATCAAGGTTTCAATCTGCGTTTCCAGATTGAAGCGAATCAGGAAATCGGTGGCATGGCGTGTCAGTGCATGCAGGTGTGGAACCTTGCGATCGATGGTGATACCCGGAATTTCACTCAAGATAAAAAATGTTTCCTTCTTGTAAGAAGACTCCAGGTAGGTTTGCGGGAGTCTGGCGGACAGAAAGGGAGATCGGGCGCGCAGTTCACTCACGATGGGAATTTCCCGCCGTCGCCAGTCGATGATTTTCTGCAATTTGGGGATGATGGCAATGAGGTTCCCCCGGCCTGTCATGCTTGACCCAAGGGAGACCACGGTCTTGGCCTGCAACACAAGATATCGCGCGAATTCAAGCATGTCGTCTGGATTACCGGCCAGAATTTTTCTGGCGGCCAGGTCTGTCGTCATATTCTGAATGGTGCTGTGCGGCAGCCGGCGCTTGGCGCAGACAAATCCGTATGCAGGCGCAAAATAACGGGCACCCCGTTTCCCCAGGATCATGCGCTTGAGACGTTCGTTAAAGGAAAAACTGTTTTTGGTGGAGCGGTAGCCGGAGGCAGGTATGACCTCGTGCACACGGTCGGTGTCGATCAGGAAAGGATAGGTGCGCATGTTCTTGAAGCCTGCGTTTCGGATGAGCCGCTTGGCATGGGATGCAGATATCATTTTTTGCCTCGCCGCGCCATTAACCGGGCTGCGGCTCAGCTTATGCAGGAGGACAGTAAAGCCAACGTTATTGCCTAGGCCAAAATAGGCAAACCCGTCTGGTCGCAGCACACGGGAAGCTTCCTTGAACAGTTTTTTCAGATAGCAAACGGTTGACTGGCGTGTGGCATCATCCGGCATCGATGTGCTGACCACATCGTGGAACACAAAGGCATCGAAAGAGGCATCAGGAAACGGAAGAACAGAAAAGTCTTTCTCGATGCGCTGGATGTTAATGTGGATGGCGTTAAGTTTATCGATCCGATACTGCATGAGCTTGATATAGGCAGGATCGGTATGCAAGGCGGTTACGTTGGCCCCGGTTTCGGCAAGCGCCGCCGAGGTGGTGCCGAAACGGGTGTCGAGGCAAAGCACGTGCGACGTGCTGGATAGCTCAGGCAGGATGTAGCGCCAACCGTCCTTGTCGTACGAATGCGACTCGGTAACGAAATGGTCGATGACGTTTTCTGGCAGGGCCGAGAGGAGTTGAACCAGTTCGTCTTCCCATCCGTAGCGTTTCGCAAGTTCATGCATCGCCAGGTCAGGAATGTCGTGTGTCTCAGGCATGTCAGGTGGATTGCAAGTACCGCGTCCGCTGTTGCTGCCCGTCATTATTGTGCACTGGGCCAGTAAACTTCCCCGGCCGAGGCATCATTATCGCGCTAGGCCTGTCTTAGGTAGGACTTTACCAGCCCCGGAGGCCGTTCACTAGCGCCAGGTCATTCTACTTGGCGCCAAGACTAGAAGAGTTCTGGGAGTTGAATGGAGGTGGCTGCAGGTTTCCCCACCCTTACCGCTGGGCTGGTAGGGGCAAGACGGCTGTTATAAAAAATGGCTGGCCGCGGGATATCGCGGCCGGCCCGGGTTCTCAGAAGGATTCGTAGGCACCGATATCGTAGGCGCCACCTTGTGGCCGGGAGATGCCCAGGATATCCACGGTTGGTGCGGAGACACTGTTAAATGACGCCAGGCCGCTGTTGGCGGCGGGGGCTCCACTCTTCAGGGTATAGTCGGCTGACCCGGGGTTTGTGAAAAGTACCGTCGAGGTCGACACTACCGAGTTGGCGTCGTAACCGCTGCTTTGCCACTGGGAAAGGGTAAGCATGGTTGTTTCACCGTCCAGCGAGAAACCACCGGCGACGACATTGTTATTGCTCTTTAAGTTGACATTACTGACGACGATGCTCCCATTGCTCCCGTCATTGATCATAATGTTATTGAAAATCGTATGTCCGCCTTGATCTTCCGTGATCTTGAGTACCGCACCGCCGCCGGTATTCGACTCAACGAATGTGTTGTTGACGATCTTGAGGTTTCTGGGTCCTTGGGCAGCATCGATCTGAAATGCACGCATCGCATGCGGGCTGTTGTTGTAGATGACATTATTCCGGATGGTGGAATCACCCACGCCGTCCATATTCAACCCGTTACCGCTATTGTTATACAGAATATTATTTTCAATGGTCAGCCCTGTCTCATACCCGTCACCACCGACAGTGATATCGCCGTTGAAGTGAATGCCTGCCTTGGCGTTGTTGAAGCAGCGATTGCCGCGCACGATTGTGTTGTCCGATCCGCCGTTGGCGAGATAAATCCCGTGGCTTTGAACGGAACCGCTGGCAATGTTGTTTTCAATAAGTGAATCGGCCCCTTCAGAGATGTAAATATTCGGCGAGTTGGCGGTACTGCCCGTACCCGAGTTCTGCACCGTGTTGCCGCGGATGACGAGTCCATGCATGGGGCTGTCCGGCGTTGCATCGTGGGAGGCGAGTCCGTATCCGGGTATGTTGGTAATAGTGAAGCCTTCGACAGTGACATAGCTGGCGTTGCTGATCGTGATGCCTTCACCCCGGCTGTTTGGCTGATTGATCACGGCAGAGCTGCCCTGCGCCTTGATCACGATCGGGTTGGACGAAGTACCGCTCGCGGAAACGACGAACCCGGTGTAGGTACCGTCATAAACCAGCACGGTATCACCGGCTATCGCGACGTTCACGGCGGCTTGAATGGTGGCGTATTGCTGTGTGGGTCCAGCCGTGTCGTCCACGCACAGGACAGTGGCGCTACCGCAGGCGATCGGCGCGGAAGTGGTGAATGTCCATGTGTAGTTCGAGGCGAGCGGGTTGCCTGCGGCGTCTTTCACGCCACTCGATCCACCCACGATGGTGACGGTATAGCTGGTTGAACTCGCCAATGCGCTCGACGGTGTAAATGTGGCACCGGCGCCGTTTACGCTGATGCTGCCGGTGACCCCATTTACGGTGAATGTGCCCGCAGTGATGGAGGAGGCGTTCATGGTCTCGCTGAAGGTGACGGTGATGGCCGGGCTGATCGAGACATTGGTGGCGCCGTTGGATGGGCTAATCGAGGATACCGTCGGCGGTGTCGTGTCGCTGTAGGTTACGGTCAGGGTTTTGCTGGCCGTGTTACCGGCGGCATCTCGGGCCGTTACCGTGATGACATTGCTGCCACTTTGCAGGGTGATGTTGTTCGCGCTCCACGACGTAGTGCCGCTTGCCGTGCCACTGCCACTCCGGCTGTTGGACCAGGTAACTTGCGTGACGCCCACGTTATCGGAAGCGGACCCGCCGATATTGAGGGTGGCGCTGCCAGTGCCGTAGGTAGCATTGGTGGTTGGACTTGTAATGGTCACGGTTGGCGCCGTCGTGTCCGTCGTGCCGCCGCTGCTGCTGCCAGTACTACTTACTGGGCTACTTGCTGGGGCCGAACTGCCGCTTGTTCCACCCGCCCCGCCGCCGCAGGCGGCGAGCAGGATGGGGGCAAGGACGATAAGAAGACTGAGTTTTTCCCTATCCATGGAAATGAACCTCAAATGTGTTGTTGCCGCTGACTGAAAGAGGCTGCTGAAAGCAGGTTAGTAGATCCCGGCGGGGATCGGATTCCTAAGCGCTTCCCAAATGTAGGTGGTGAGAGTGATTGGTCCCGTCCCGTCTATCCGAGTGCCCGCAGCACAGAATCCACGGGTGGCGGAGGCACACATTTCTGCCTTGATCCGGGACTCATTCGGCCAGGGCCAGAGCGGGGTGGAGGTCAGGGTGTTGTAATTCGCCTCGCCATAGCGACTGCCATCGGCGCCATAACGATTGACGACGTTGGCGCCATAATCAGCTCCGTTATAGCCAGTGCCCTTCAGGGGAGAGCCATTTTCGATACGCACAATGTATTTAAGCGAGCCGTTCGATTGTGGATCGGTGGTGAGACAGCCAATGACGCAAGGGGCTTGGTTATACGCTCCCTGCGACCAGGAACCGGAGACATCGACATAGCTGGGCTGGGCCACGGAATTAACGCCATTGGTTCCTGAACCCAGGACAACGATATTCTTGATGTCATGCTGCCCGCTCGCCATGTCCGAACCGATACGGAACCCGTTTCCGGAAGAAGCCATGAATGTGCCGTTCGACACAATAAGGTTTTGTGCGTCGCAGGCGCCGCCACAGCCATTTTCTTGGGCGTTGAACGCAAAGGTGCCGTTCCACGCGACGACATCCCTATAGGTTGCCATGGGCTGCTGTGCCGCCGGCATGGTGTCCAGATCAAATCCGTATCCCGCTGACAACCCGCTGTTGAGGGAAATGGTGCCAAGCCATTCGTTCCCGTACCAGGGATAGACATAGTTGTTGTGCCACGCGGTATAAAAATCGCCCGCGCCGGCGTAGCCACCTGGGCCCTGGATGTTGTCGGCAGCAATGACGTTCTGGAACGAAACGTCGAATGAATTGTAAATTGTTGTGCCGACGATGTAGTTTCCGCTGTTATTGCCGCACCCATTGGCATAGCTGTCGCAGCCATCCTGTCTGGTCACTGCTCTTCGCACGACGATATGGTCGGACCGATATACTATAAAACTGGCGCGTTCCTTGCCCCAGATCCATATGTCCTGAAGCACATCATAGGAATTTCCCCAATCACCGTCATTCGTACCGATACCCAATACAGAACCTGCCGACTGACTTTCTGAATGGAAGCCGCAGTTCTTGATGGTGACGTAGCCTGTGTTGTACAGGCTTCCGGCATTGCTCGTGGTTCCGCCATCGAACGTGATTCCTTCAACGGTGATGTAGCTGTGTTTGCCACCGTTACCGGTGCTGCGGCCTACGAACAGCGCACCCATCACTTTCACGTTTCCCGGACTCAGGGCATGCACATAGGTCGGATGAGTCTGGTCGATGCCGGAGGGAATCTGGCCGGAATTGGTGCCGACATAACTGATGTAGCCGGTACCGGCCGCCTCGGAGTAGGTACCGTCGAGCAGAATCAGTTCGTTGCCGCTAGCCATGTGGGAAAAGGCATAGGAAAAAGATTTCCATGGTGTGGTCGGTGTTTTACCGTCATTGCCGTCGCCACCCAAGGGAGAGATATAGTAGGTCGCGCTGGTGATGGTACCGGTATTGTAGGTAACCACGACGCTGTCCGTTGCCGTGGTACCGGAACTATTCGTGGCCGTAACGCTGATCGTGTTGGTACCGCTTTGCAGAGCAATGCCGCTCGTGTTCCATGCGGTGGTTCCGCTGGCCACGCCGCTGCCCCCGCGGTTGTTCGACCATGTTACCTGCGTCACACCGCTCGAAGCCGTACCGCCAAGGGTTACCGTTCCGCTGGTTGTGGTGAGCGTGCTTGCACTGGTAGGGCTGGTAATGGCCACGGATATTGATGTGGTGCCACCAGAGCTTGTTGGGGTGGTGCCACCAGAGCTTGTAGTGCCACCAGAACTACTTGTGCTGGTGGGGCTGACCGTGGATGTGCCTGTCGTAGTGCTACTTGCGCCACCCTTGCTTCCACCACCGCCGCAGGCGCTGAGGAGCACGGAAGACAGCATCACAAAAGTAAGTGAGAGATGAAGGAGGTTCGAGCTATGCTTAACTGGAGACTGCAAGCGTTCCATGTCCATTCTGTTGTTTTCCCATAACCCCTTCCCCGAGGTCTCCTGCGTGATACTGCTTCTACAGCTTGAATCTCGCAAATATACGAGGAAATTCAAGGAAAATGCACACGAAACAGATTTACGGGCGGTTAGCTCTGATGAACGGTTTATTCGGCGCCATTTTAATGAATGGTTTGGGATGGCAGAGAGGGAGCTTCGCCAAAGTATTCTGCCAGCAGGTGTGCGGCGAGGTGTTACGCAGACATTACCTTTGCGCCTTTTCGATTGCCAGCGCGTAACGGACGCGGTTCAGTTGTTCAAGTGCATAGGGGGTGATGCCTGGAAAAACTGCCTCTTTGCCGGTGATGTGATACATCCGGTAGTCAAGGCCGATTCCTGAAATCAGGATCCGTTGCAGCGTTTCCGGGGAATAAAACCGCTCAAAGTGTCCACCTAACGCGATTTCCGCGATGATTTCTGTTTCGGGGTCGGCCTTGGCGTCGTCCCAGTTCGTGTACAGAAGGGGATCGTAGAGGTTGACGGCCTTCTGGCTCATGTAAAGCGGCACGATGACACAACGGCCACCCGGCTTCAGTACGCGGGCGATCTCACGAATGAAATTCGAATCAATGTCCCCCTGAAAATGCTCGAAGGCGCACTGCAGCGACGCGCCGTGGATCCAGTTATCGTCAACGGGAAGGCGATCAGCGCTTGAGCCGATCCGGTTTCCATGGAAACCGGGTGCATAGGTCAGGTCTTGGGAATAGGTTTCCAGTCCGAGTTTTTCCCGTGCAAGGTCGGGGAATGGACTGCTTTCGCTGGCGATGTCGATGTAGCGGTTACCGGGTGTCAGGCCCATCAACAGAAAAGCAATGTAGTGTTCCATCATCTTTTTTTCGCGGCAACGCCGGGCATACAGCGAGAATGACGGAAGCCGGAAACGCCGCGCAAAGGCATTGAAGTCTTCTTTGTCGACAGTCAGTTCCTCAAGAGGGATATCGCGTTGACGGCACTCGGCGGCGATGCCATCGTGGACCGATTTCCAGTCGATTTTCGGGAAGTATTTGTTGTGCCGGTGGGATAGCCATTCTTGGCTGTGTTTGAACTGCTTCACGCGGGCCTGATAGGCTATCGATCCAATTTTTTGACGTATCTGGCGTGCAAATGACATATCAGAGGCCATATCTTATTTTTCAGCGTTGCGAAAAGATTACGCGTGTTGGTATGAAAGTGCAACCCGGACGGTTCGATGTAGCCACCCGGCAGCGGACCATTCGCAAGCCCGGTCGCATTTCGGTTTACGCCATATCTAGCATGAGCTAGCATACATTTTTCAATCAGTGCGCAAAATTGAAACAGGCTTATGGTTTCTGTGGCACAACATAAATTCAAACAACCAGGAAATGCGGGATGAAAGTGCTGGTTACCGGCGGCGCCGGTTTCATTGGTTCACATCTGACAGAAAGGTTGCTCGCGGTTGGCGATAAGGTTCGAATCCTCGACAACCTTTCCACGGGCAAGTTCGAAAATCTTCCACAGAATCCCGCCATTGAGTTCGTCAAAGGCGATATCCGGGACGTCTCGCTTGTGAATCGTTGTGTGGAGGGTATGGATGCCGTGGTGCATCTCGCGGCCGTGGCCTCGGTGCAGGCGAGCATCGACGATCCGGTTACGACCCATCAGTGCAACTTCGACGGCACACTGAATCTTCTCGAGGCATCTCGCCGTTTTGGCATTAAGCGTTTTCTCTATGCCTGTTCCGCCGCGGTTTATGGTGACACCGTGGCGCTACCCGTCTCCGAGGAAACCATTCCGAAACCGCTCTCTCCCTATGCGGTCGACAAGCTCGCCGGGGAATATTACCTGCTTTATTATTTCAACAAATTCGGATTGCCAGCCACGTCATTCCGTTTTTTCAATATTTATGGTCCACGACAGGATCCCTCTTCGCCGTATTCTGGCGTCATCAGTATTTTTGTCGATCGGCTCCGGCGCCGCCAGCCAGTGACGGTGTTCGGTGATGGCGAACAGACCCGCGATTTTGTGTATGTCGCCGATCTGGCGGAACTGCTCGCCGTGGCCTTGCGGGATACACGCGGGGCCGGCGGTGTTTTCAATGTCGGCACCGGCACACGCTATTCGTTATTGCAGCTATTAGACAACCTTGAAAAGCTGTCGGGGAAGAAAACTGAGAGACGCCATGAAGCGGCACGGATCGGTGACATCCAGCATTCCTGCGCCGATGTGGCGCGTCTCAAGAATGTTTATGGCTGCGTGCCTGCCACCCCATTCGACCAGGGGTTAGGAAAGTTGCTTGAGTCCATGGGGTGATCAGAAGGGCAGGGTCAGGGACAGGGTGAACACGACATCGGGTGAGGTATTGATGATCAAGTCCTCCGAGACAGACGCCTCCAGATGTTTTTTCGGCGAAAATTCCCACGAGAGACCAAGCAAGCCCTGTATGGCATAAGCACTGAGTTGTCGGAAGTCGCTGCCTTCGTAAAAGGGGCTATGACCGTCAAGCTGGGCATTGATCGTCAGCGTCGGGAACAGCCGCATGCCGAGGCCGATGCTGCCGAAGGTGACATAACTCCGGTGCTGCGCTGGCAGCACGTCACCTTTGTTCATGAACAGAATTCCCGCTCCGCCGTAACCGTTCAACGTATGGGCTGGTGGCGATTTCGGTGCCATGCTTAACCACAGCGCAAGATCGGTGCTGCCGCTCCCCTGTAGCCCGGCGCTGTCCCCCGTGGAAAATTTGAGACTGCCGCGCAGTGCGATATTCTTCCCATCCGGCGCATCCGCCAGCTGTGAAGCACCAGTAAGACGGACATCGCCCACGCCAGAAGTGGATTGCGTTACACGCACAAGATCGGCGCCATCACGCGTGTAGCGGTAATTGATCAAATTACGGGTGGTGCCGGGACGACCACCATCCGGCAGGCCGAATGCACTGTGCCAGTGCTCGATGGGGCCATCGAGAAACCCACCGCTCTGGGTGACATAGGGTAGTTCGATTCCCCACTCGCGACCGTTTGAAAGCCCCTGGCGCATTACCAGCGTGAAACGGTGGGTCTCGCCGTCCAGCACCAGGTGTTCATTGCGATTTAAGGCGTCTGTAAAATTGTTGGCCATCTGCAGATGCAAGGACAGGTTACCATCCTCAGGGCTCAATACACGCGCATCGCCGATCGCTGGCAGGCCGAATATCTGCACAAGCGGGCTCTGGTTGAAGCTATACAATGGAATGGCTTCATCGGACTCCGCGGGAGATGGTGCGATGGCATGGCATACCAGCAGGGATATACCGAGCCACCACCTGGCGGGCGAAGCTTGCATGACTAATCCTTTTTCTTATCTACACAATTACGGTGTTCGTCATGAAGGTGTCAGATATGAGAGCCGGATGGCTATCATATCCCGCCAGGTAAGCGGCGGATCATGTACGGCACATAAAATGTGCAGGGTCACCTGATCGGTATATCCCGATCCCGGAATAAGCCTCAATCTGAGACCCTTTCATTAAATTCTCGGTCGCTACGTATTATAGGTCCATGCTTGATAACGAGCCATTGTTTGTGCTGGCCCGCGCGATCCGGCACCGGCAGATGCCGTTTCACGGTGGCGTAACATCAAACGTGCGCCGCGTCTCTCAAGGCCGTCGTTCAGGGCAGAGGAGAAATTCCGCAAGAATCTCTTACAATAGATATTTTTCAAGGGAATGGCGAGGGAGGTTGCATGCAGGTCATGATCGTCCTGGTTCACGTCCAGCCAGAGCACATCGAAGATTTCATCGATGCCAGCCGCCTGAACCACGAAGGTTCGGTGCACGAGTCCGGTAACCGGCGTTTCAATGTGTTGCAGTCATCCGAAGATCCGGCGAAGTTTGTCCTCTACGAAGCTTATGAAAGCACCGTCGCCGCGGCAGCGCACAAGAGCACACCACATTATCTGAAGTGGCGCGACACGGTGGCGCCATGGATGGCGGCACCACGCGTAGGTGTCCCGTACAAAGACCTCTTCCCTGACGCATCATGATTTCTGTTGGCTCGTTCTCAGTATCGCGCCTGCCCCGCATTGTTTTCGGGGCCGGTACCTTCATGCAGTTGCCAGATATACTTGCCGGGTACGGAGAACGCGTTTTGATTGTGACCGGTGGAGAATCGTTGCGCCAATCCGGAAATTGGCTGCAATTGCTCGATGGGTTGAAATCTGCCGGTCTTGCCTGGGAGGAAATGAAAGTCGAGGGTGAGCCTTCACCAGAACTTGTGGACAAGTCTGTAGCCTCCTTCCGCAACAAAAAAATTGATGTGGTACTGGGTATTGGTGGCGGCAGTGCACTCGATGCTGCCAAGGCGATTGCGGGCCTGCTGCCGCACGGTAATTCTGTTCTGGATCACCTCGAAGGCGTGGGACGCGAGATTCCCTATGTCGGTCCGGCCACACCATTTATTGCCGTGCCGACCACGGCCGGCACGGGCAGCGAGGCGACGAAGAATGCCGTATTAGGTATGCAGGGGGTGGATGGTTATAAGAAGTCCTTCCGCCACGATGCCCTGGTGGCGCAGGTTGCGCTGGTCGATCCGGATCTGTTGGCTACCTGTCCGCCTGACATCATCGCCGCCAATGGCATGGATGCGCTTACGCAATTGTTGGAATCGTTCGTGTCAGCGCGCGCAAATCCGTTTACGGACGCGCTGGCCTACTCTGGCATGCAGGCCGTGCGCGAAGGGTTTTTCCCCGCCTGGCGCGGGGGTGACAGCAACGAGGCGAGGCAGGGCAGGGAACGCATGGCCTATGCGGCGCTGCTGTCCGGGATTACGCTGGCGCAGGCTGGCTTGGGATCTGTGCATGGGCTTGCTTCGCCCTTGGGTGCCTGCTTTCCCATCCCCCATGGTGTTGTCTGTGGCACGCTGGTGGCTGCGGCGACAGATATGAATATTCGGGTGTTACACCGCCGAGCACCAGAGAGTCCGGCGCTGGAAAAATATGCCAAGGTGGGAGAACTGCTGGCGGAGACACCGCCCCACAACCGGGAGGAGGCTTGGAGTACTTTGGTGCGAGTGCTCAACGAATGGACCACGCAACTCAAGATGCCTTCGTTGGCGGTCTACGACGTGCGCGAGGAGCACATCAGAAAAATTGTCGCTGGTTCGCGTGGCAGTAGCATGAAGACCAATCCTATTCTGCTTACGGACGAGGAAATTGCGCAGGTATTAAGATCGCGTTTGTGAGGTTGTGTCGTAGGTAGTGGCGGCCTGTGTTTGATAATTCAGCATTGCAGCGCGACAATTCAGTGCCACAGATGCGATAATTTAAGGATGATCGGCCCATTTACATGGAGTAGCCATGCCCGGCAGCCTATAATAATCATGTCGATAATGAGGTATTGCCATGCCAAGGTTGGGATTTAAAAAACAGCTCTATACGCAGTTTGCCCGTCTGGGAAAGGCCTTGAGCAGCGGTCATCGTCTTGAGCTCCTGGAATACCTGGCCCAGAGTGAACGCACCGTGGAGACACTGGCCAACCTCACCGGATTGTCCGTAGCAAACGCATCACAACATCTGCAGCTGCTGCGCCAGACAGGACTAGTCAGCACGCGACGCGAGGGGGTTTATGTACATTATCGGCTGGCCGACCCCCAGATCATTGTATTGATGAATGTCATGCACCAACTCGGTGAAAAGCAACTCGCCGAGGTGGAACGCCTGGTTGCCAGCTATCTGACGAAGAAGGACCAGTTTGAACCCATCCCTCGTACGGAACTGTTGCAACGCGTGCGCGATGGCATGGTGACCATTCTGGACGTCCGGCCAAACGAGGAATACGCCGCCGGGCATGTGCCCGGCGCGCTGAATGTACCGTTGAAGGAACTTGAACAGCAGCTGGAGAAGTTGCCGCGCGATCAGGAAGTCGTGGCCTATTGCCGCGGGCCATACTGCATCCTGGCTTTCGAGGCGGTGGCCAGATTGCGGGAAGAGGGATTCAAGGCCAGACGTCTGGAAGATGGGTTCCCGGAATGGCAATATGCCGGGTTGCCTGTCGAAAAATAGGGTAAGGTTTCCGCCAACAAAAACCGGCCGTCACGACCCCGGTTATTTTTTACAGATGTTGGTGTTTCCCGCCAGTCGGGCGATGGCTTCGCAGGGCAGAGTTACGTCCGGTCTTCCCAAGTGATATCCCTGGGCGTAGTCGACGCCGTACTCCACCAGCAGTTTATAGCTTTCCTCGTTCTCCACGAACTCGGCAATGGTTTTCTTGCCGAGCGCGTGGGCAATTTCATTCATGGCCTTCACCATGGCCTGGTCCACCGGACTTGAGGCCAGGTTTTTCACAAAGCGGCCATCGATTTTTACGCAGTTGACGGGCAGATCCTTGAGGTAGGCGAACGACGCCATGCCGGAGCCAAAATCATCCAGCGCGGTTTGGCAACCCATGGACCGCAGCCGCGAGAGAAAAATTTCGGCGGCGGCCATGTCCGCGATGGCCACCGTTTCCGTGACCTCGAATGTCAGGGCGGTCGGGTCGACCCCGGTTTCCTTGAGCATGGCTTCGACCAATTCGCAGATGCCCGGCGTGGTCAACGTGCCGCCGGAAAGATTGATGGCGTAACGCAAATTCGGGCATGTCTCATGTTGCTGGGCTAGGGCGTAGATGGCATGGGTGATGACCCATTTGTCGATGTCGGCGGAAAGGCCGAATCGTTCCGCCGAAGACAGAAAACCGGAGGGCATGATGAGTTCACGGCGTTCATCAACCATCCGGATCAGCACTTCATAAGAGTCGATCTCGCGCGTGCGGGTATCAACGATAGGTTGGCAGGCGAGGGCAAACAGGTTTTTCTCGATCGCCTCCTTGATGCGGCGCGACCAGCCCATGTCGAGCGTCATGGCCGTCACGCTTTCGGCATCGGAGGGGGTGAACATGTGCACCCGGTTGCGGCCGCCGCGTTTGGCCAGATGGCAGGCCAGGTCGGCTTGCGACAACACCGAGACAGCGGTGGGCGTCTGCGGGCTGACCGTGGTGACACCGATGGAACAGCCGATATCGACCTGTTCGCCGCTGTGCCGGAAGGTGTACTCGGTAAGCTTGGTCCGAAACGATTCGGCAATCTTGTTTGCCAGCATCGGCGTGGTATCGAAGAGCAGCACCGTAAACTCGTCGCCGCCGAAGCGGGCAATGAGATCGCTTTTGCGTGCGCGTTTCTGGAGTATCCGGGCCACCTCGATGATCAACCGGTCGCCGGCGGCGTGTCCCAGAGTGTCGTTGACGTATTTGAAGTTGTCGAGATCGAGATAGAGCACCGAGCAGCACATCCCGCCGGTACGCTTGACGCGTTCCACGACACGATCCAGCTCCTGTTGGAAATAACTGCGGTTGTAAAGGCCGGTCAATCCGTCGTGCTCGGCCATGTTCTTCAGGTGTTCGAGCATGGCCTTGCGCTCGCTGATGTCCGCGACCAATCCTGTATAAAGTTCCTTCCCATCCAGTGTCATGGCACTGATCTTGAGCGCCATGGGGAAGGTGGCGCCATCCTTGTGGCGCCCGGTAACTTCGCCCTCATGGCCGATGAGGTGCTGGATTTCGGTGCGTATGAAATGCTTGAGATAGTCTTGCCGTGTTTCGCGGGTCTGGGGAGGAATAATAAGACTCAGGTCCTTTCTCACCACTTCCTCTTCGGCATAGCCAAACAGGCGTTCCGCCGCCTGGTTGAAACTTTCAATGATGCCGTCAGCGTCGAAGGTGATGATCCCCTCCGCGGCATTGTCGAGGATGGTTTCCAGCCGTTGTTGGCGTGTATGGACCTGCCGCCGCAAATAATCGAAAGCGGAAACCAGATTCTGTGTTTCCATCGTGTGCGTGTTTGGCACGGCAATATCTTTTATTCCTTCCGCTTCGGCTTTGAGCGCGTGTGTGATATTGGCGATGGGTTTCCTGATTGCGTATTCGAATATCAGGATTCCAAAAGCCGTGACGGCGATACCGATCAGCGTGAGAAACCAGAGAGAGTGCAACAGATGGTCGAGTGCCTGGCTGAGAACCAACACGTCCTCGGTTGTGTAGGTATTCGTATCGTTCTCAAGAACCATCAACGTCTTGTTGATGTGATTGATGAGCGGCTGTGTGATGGCGCCGAACGATGGTTTGGCCGAGCCCGGCTGGCCGCCGGCTGGCCGCGTGATTTCGCTGTGGAGCTGCGTGAGATATCCCACCAACAGTTGTACGTTCCGTGCGGCCGCCGGTGTTTTGTTGACCCAGGCATTCCGCGTAAGCGCTGTCGCCTGTGACAGGGCCTGTTCCAGACGATCCGGCGTGGCGCCACGCTGATCACTGGGCTTCTGTGTGTTTGCCGAGACCGCCTGTACATCGTCCAAGATGCTGAGCAATGTCTGCTGAATAGCCTGCTTGTCGGCGACAGCAGCGACACTGCGCTCGGTTGCCTTGTTGACCTGCTTGTCGGCGATCCACGCCGTAGTGATCATGATCAGCGCAAACAGCAAAACCATGCACGAGTACCGCCCGCGCAGGCTGTGTAGCCCAAAACAATTGGCCAGCTTGGTGGTGAATCGTTCTGGAGAGTCTTCCTTGGATGCAGCCATTTCAGTCCGTTATTTAATGTTTTTCATTAAGTGACAAGCATAGTCCATGTTGGAGTATGCATATTTGCGTATTCAGGCCAGTCCAGCGTCTAATTGATCGTTTGATGACTGTAACTGTATGTATTTATTGTGTTTAACTAAGAATTATGGCGCTGTTTACACGGCACGACCGCAAACCGGCAGAGGTAGCTCGGCGAATTACGGACATGCACCAGCTTGGCCAGCTGTCACGGCGCGCGAACCAAGTGCCCCAATGGGGGGTCTATCTGGCTGGGCAACTACCCGAAAATTGATTCGTGCCCTCATTAAAACTTGGCATTGCCTGGTCGATGAGGTGCCCGGCGTGACCACGGTATGGGAGGCTGCGTTCAATTCCTCCGGGCTGGCGCCCGGTGCAGGTGATCAGTATTATCACTACTAATGCCGCTGAAATTCATCCGTGGCGCGTCTTTAACCAACCAGCGGGAATCTTTATTTATGCGGCGTAGTATTTCTTCTACATTCTGTCTTCTTGGCCTTCTCCTGTGTGCCCCAGCCTTCTCTGGTGACCCGGACGTAAAGCAAGTCAAGGCTGAACTGGTGCGCGCTTTCCCCGAGCTTTCCGCGGCTAGCATCAAGGCCTCGCCTTCGCCTGCCTTGTACGAGGTGGAGATGGACGCACAAATCTTCTACGTCACCGCCGATGGCAAGTACCTCTTGATGGGGGACATGATGGATCTAAGCGGGCATACCAATCTCACCGAGGCGCGGCGTGCATCAATGAGCCAGCACTTCTTCGATGAAATCGGCGAGCAGAACATGATCGTCATGGGGCCAAAGAACCCCAAGCGCACGATCACGGTTTTCACGGACGTGGATTGCCCCTATTGCGCCAAGTTGCATCATGACGTTCCGGAACTCACGAAAAATGGGGTCAAGGTGCGTTACCTGTTGTTTCCGCGTGCGGGTATTGGTTCCGAGACCTATAAGCGTTCCGTGGCCGTGTGGTGCGCGGAGGACAGGGTGAAGGCGATCGGCATTGCCAAGTCCGGTGGCAAGATCGACATGAAGACTTGTAAAAATCCGGTGGATCAGCACTACGCACTGGGCGAGAAACTGCGCATCGATGGCACGCCCACGATTTTTCTGGACAACGGGCAGCGGATCGGAGGTTATGTTCCGTTGCCGCGGTTTCTGGCGATGCTGGGGCTCACGGGTGGTAGTGTCAAGGCGCCATAACTTCACGACATAAGGAAATGCACCAAGGAGACTCCATTCTGGACCGGGATTTATCGAGATTGAAAAATCAGTTGCGCGACAATGAGCGTATCTGGTCCGGTTTCAGGCAGATTGAAGTCAAAATGATCGGCGCGCATTCATTGCGCGAACTGGTGGGCATCCTTACCAACGACATCCCGCAAACTTTCCCCGGCATCGATTGCGTCGCGCTCGCCTGTACCGATTCCGGATACGAAATGACGCGCCTTCTCGATGGCGGAGCGGAACCAGAGCTGCAGCCGGGATGTTTCGTCTCGATCCAGCGCGAGACACTGGAGGCGCTCCACCCGCGCCCGTGGCGGCCGAAACTTGGACCGTCTGATGAACGCATTCGCACCCAGCTTTTCGCAGGCAATTCCTGCGCTGCGGGATCGGTGGCGTTGGCACCGCTTGTGCGGCGTGGCGAACTCATTGGCAGCCTCAACCAAGGGAGCCGTGATCCCCGGCATTTCGTGCCGGGCATTGCCACAGACTTGCTCGAACATCTGGCGGCGGTCGCGGCATTGTGCATCGACAATGCCATAAACGAAGAACGGCTCAAGCTCGATGGACTGACGGATTCCCTGACCAATGTTGCGAATCGCCGGTTTTTTGAGCGACGCCTAGTTGAAGAAGTAGAGCGCTGGACGCGAAATGCCGGACCGCTGGTTTGCATGATGGTGGATGTCGATTTTTTCAAACTGGTGAACGATCAATACGGACACCAGGTTGGTGACCGTGTCTTGCGCCAGATAGCGAGCCTCCTTGGCAAGGAGCTGCGTGCCAGCGACGTGCTTGCGCGTTACGGCGGCGAAGAGTTCGTGCTGCTCCTACCGGGAACCACGTCAGCGCAAGGCGTGGCGATTGCCGAGCGCCTGCGCGCCAATGTCGCGGACAGCACGTTTGTGATACCGGAAGGTGTCGACCTGAATGTCACGGTCAGCGTGGGTTTCGCCTGTCTGGAACCGGGAATGGAAATCCACAGCCAAGAACCCGCCGCGTGGTTCCTGCAGCAGGTGGACCTTGCCCTGTATCAGGCAAAAGAGACTGGTCGCAACCGCGCGGTACAGGCCGTGTTGACCTGACAGGGCGATGGAAAACCACTCATTCCGCACGATTATTTTTGCGGACAGGGTATCTTCGAATAATACGCGGCAAGCTGCTTAACCAGATCCGCCGACAACCGATTAGCCGTGGCGTGCATGATCGGCTGCGGGCGTCGGCCGTCCTGGAACATTAACAGTTGCGCCTCGAGGTACTCGGTGTTCTGCCCGCACAGCTTGGGAATCAGGCCCTGTACGGGGGCGCACCCTTTGGGGCCATGACATTGTTCGCAGAAAGCGGTTTTTTCCCCGCCCGGCCGGGCCGGGTCTTCGGCGTGAACGACGGCAACCCCCGTCAGGAAAAGCGCGGCCAGTGCGGCGGAACGTACGGCCATGGTAGAGCGCGGCATTATGTGTTCTCCTTAGTCATGAGTGATACACGCGTGTTGCCAAAAACTCTGCGTTGAAATATTCAAAAAACTAATCAAACATACTCAAACCCGAGTTTCCGGTATCGCGTGCGCCAGGAAGAGTCGTGGCGCTCATGTTGGCGAATATCCCCCGGAGGTGACCGTCGAAAAAATAGTCGATCGGTAATTACGTTACACGATCGCGGCGGCTTGCCTCTGCAGTATCAATTTACATCCCTGCTAGCCGTCCTGAATTCCTTTGCTTGGTCACGTTGAATCAGGGTTTCGTGAAAAACTATATCCATAATTAGGATCGGCACATTGACTTGAATCAATACCCTGCGGGAAGTGTTTTTAAGCTGATTTAAATTCATGTAGCACATTGCGAATGAGTCTCATGCCTACGGCTGGTAGGCAGATATTCTCACAACTTAGATCCTTGTGTGGTAATTCACAACAGAAGCAATACCGATCGGTAAAAGTAAGGGGCATCCCTACCGCGACAATCCCGGTCGTGTCCAGCCATTGTCTCCAACGTTGGAATCGGTAACCCACGATTCGGTTCAGCACGGAGGGTTATGGAATCCGGGGTTGGCTAAATTAAGGCATTTTCCATGCTCGCCGTCTACGGCCAGGGAATCTCCACGATTTCGTGGCACGCGGTAAAAAGCAGCACGACGCGTAACTTCTTGTTTGGCCAGAGACGACTGGCACCCGCCGCGTACTGGCGCATCTGGCCCGCAAACCCCTCAGCCAGTGTCTGGATATTTTCGGTGGTAGCCCGCCGGTGGGTCTTGTAATCGATCAGGATCATGTATTCCTTCCCGATCACCAGCCGATCCATGATTCCATAGACATCCTGGCCGTCGTCGCGGTAGAGGATCGGGATTTCATTGTGTGCTGCCTCGTAGCACGAAGGGTCATAAAATTCGCGCAGGGCCGCATGGTCGACCACGGCGCAGGCTTCTCTCCAGCAGACGAGGAATTCTGTTTCCGGCATGGTTTCCGAAAATTCCTGGTGTAATGCTCTTTCCACCTCAAGCCGCGTCTTGCTGCCGGTTAGCTGCTCCAGCATGCGGTGGATCGCGATGCCGCGTTGTTTCATCGCCTTGGAGACGTCTGCCGGTACATGTTCGTCTACCGGCTTGTCACCCTCCGACGCGAGGTGGCTGGGCTGGATCATGCCTCTGTGGTCGGTGACCGGAAGCGGTTTCAACAAGGCGGGATCGACAGCCTGTTCTTCCAACATACTCCCTGATATCTCCGCCGGTGCGGAGGCACGGTCACCGAATTCTATTTTGGCGCAGGTGTTGAAGTGGGTTTTGTCGTCATCCGCCGTCACATGACTGACTTCCAGGCTAATGGTTTCCGCCTGCCCCGTGGTTTCCGCCCGGCACAGACGCTTCTCAATGAAACCATACCAGCCGCGCTCGCCACGAGAGGGTTCGCATCCCGAGACATAGAGTATCTGTTTGGCCCGTGTCAGTGCGACGTAAAGCAGATTCGCTTCCTCACGCCGGGCTGCCACGTTCTGGGAACCGAGGAGCGATTGGCTGACCTCATCGACCATCTCCTTATTTCCAATAAGATGAAAATGGCGCGGCTTGGCGTGGGTGACGGGCCATTCAATCAGGGACCGCACGCCCCGGTCGCGGTTACTGCCGTCGCTAGCGGCATCCGCCAGGAATACGACCGGTGCTTCCAGCCCCTTGGCCGCGTGGATGGTCATCACCCGTACGCGCGGCTTCCGGTTCCAGGACGGTTCAGGCGGTTGGTCCGTTTTTTCATCCCCGAGTGTTTCCAGGCGGTCCAGAAAATGTGCCAGGCTGGGGTAGCGGCCGCTGTCCACTTCGAGCGCCAGTTCCAGAAAACGATTGAGGTTGGCCTCGACGCGCAACTTGAGGTGAGCGGGGGCGGAAGCCACATAGCGTGCGACAAGGTCGCCTTCGCTATATATCCGGTCGAGAAGGTCGTGTACCGGGATACGGTCGGCATAACCGCGCCAGCGTGGCAGCCATTGCCGCGCGCGCCGAAGCAGTGTGCGTGCCGCATCCAGGTCGGCCATTTGTTGCAGGCGTTCGTACCATGAGTCGAATCCGGTGTTTTGCGCCAGCAACACGAGATCCTCGTCGGTCGCCGAGAACACTGGGGATCGCAGGGAAACAGCCAGCGCCAGGTTGTTGTAGGGTTCGATCAGTATCCGCAGCAGGCTGATGAGGTCGCGCACCTCAAGAGAACCTAGGAACGTACTGCGTCCGGTTCCAATATAAGGTATGCCCGCGTCACGCAGGGCATCCTCGTAAGCGCGGGCATGGCGGCGGTCGCGGAGCAATATCATGATGTCGCCGTAGTTCAGCAGCCGTGATCCGTCTCCGTCCGCGACCGGCACATCGAGGAGTTCCTGGATTTTCCCGGCGATCAACACGCCTTCCTCGTGGTGGCGTTCATCTTCCTCGACTTGCCTGGGTGCCTCAAGCGGATTGCGCAACGCCGGGGCCGTGTCGATTTTATCGGTCTTGTTGCGGCGTATCAGCGGCAGCACCTCCACCTTGCCCCACAGTTGTTGGCGCTGCGTGTCATGCAGGTTGAAACCGTGGAGCAGGTAATCGTTGGGCAAGGTGTCAGCCGGATCTTCGCCGTCAGCAATGTGAAAAATGAGATTGACGAAACGGATGATGGCGGGAGAAGAGCGCCACGAGATATGCTGGGCAAAGGTTTCCGTCTGGGCATGTGCCTTGAGCCACTCATGCGCCGTGTGGAACAGCCGTGGGTCGGCGCGGCGGAAGCGGTAGATGGATTGTTTTTCATCGCCCACCAGAAACACACTGCGCCGACGTTCCGGATCACCCGCCACCATTTCTTCAAGCAACGGTAACAGCAGTCGCCACTGTGTGGGGTTTGTGTCCTGAAATTCATCTACCAGCAGATGATCGATGCGCTGGTCCAGCTTGTATTGCACCCACTCCGCATGCCGACTGCGGCTAAGTAACTGGCAGGTTTTCCATTCGAGGTCGGAAAAATCCAGAACGCCACTTTCCTCCTTCAGACGCTGGTAATGGCCCAGCAAGGCCTGGCCACAGACAAACCAGGCCCGGGAAATCATGTAGGTCCAATAGCGCTTGTGGCGTGCCTGCGCTTCCAGCAATTGCGCGGTGATTTCCTGATGGAGCCGCAGCAGTTCCTCTTGCCCCGCGCCGCCGAGTTTCTCGGTGAGCGTCTTGGTGGCCTTGAGGACACGTGGTGTTCCTTTGTCTGTCAGAAATACGAATGAGAACAGGGATACTCGCCGGGCAGGCGCGAGTTCTGGCGAGAACGCCAGCGTGAGTTTTTCTATATGGGCCTGATTCGTGGCGGTCGGGTTTTTGGCCAGCCATTGTGCGTAGCAATTTGCGCGTTTGCGCAGATCGGGATTGGCTATAAAGGTATCCAGCGGGTCAGTCTCATCCGGGATGGCCAGCACCTGTTGCAGATGCGACGTGGCATACCCGGCGGGATCGGCCTGATTTTCGGTATAGGCCCACCAGTCACTCCGATAGGACAGAAATTCATCCAGCGCCTTGCGGGCATTGGCAACGCCATTGCACTCTCTGAGCAGGATGTCCATGGCTTGTGCCAGCTTGGTATCGTGTTGCTGGCGTAACTGTCGTTCCAGAGCCTGCCAAGCGGCATGTTCCAGCGCCCGGGTGGTTTCAATCAGTTCAAATCCGGGCGGAACCTCCGCCTCCAGCGGGAAACGCTGCAGGATTTCCTGGCAGAAGGCATGGAAGGTGGTCGTGCGCAGCGCATGGATCGCGTTCAGATGGATTTCGTAAAGTCCGCGGGCCTTTTGCCGGTGGGCTGTGTCGGCTTTCACCCCAAGCTCCGTCAGTAATGCGCTCAGATGACTTTCACCGGTACTCGCCATGGCGAACAGTCGTTCGGAAATACGCTGATGAATCTCACCCGCGGCCTTGCGCGTGAAGGTGATGGCGAGGATGGAGCCGGGGGCAGAGCCTTCCAGCAACAACCGCAGAATCCGGCTTGTCAGCAGCCAGGTCTTGCCCGTGCCGGCGGCGGCATGCACCACGACATTATTTTCCGGCGAAGTGGCGAGAGGGATGTCGATCACAGGGCTATGGCTTTTGTGCAATAAGCGGATAAAGGCATATAACTATATGTAAAACAATAAGTTAAATCTTATTTTCGATAAACATGCCGCGCCTGTCCCGTTTCTTGAAATTTCGTCATGGGCGCCTATAGTGAACGTATGGCATGGATGCTGACAGGGATGTTCAGTTAATACCCAGACAGAATGGACACAAGGAAGTAGCCGGGATGCATGGATGTATCCTTAGGTGCATTAGGTAGATCGGGAATTGCAGCAAAAGGGCGGCCTTCATGGCCGCCTTTTTTTATGCTGTCGTTATGCGAGGCTGGCGTCATTGGCCCACATCTCCTTGCGGCATATCCCTTCCATGGAGCACCGCTGGCATGTCTCATTGTCGCCCCAGGCCGGTAACGCGGTTTCGTTATCGAGACTGCGCTTGAGCCGGACCAGCCGTTGTTTTACGTTTTCACGCAACCAGGCCAGTGTGTCACCTGTGAGCACCATTTTTTCTGTCACGGCATCGTTCTGCACGGAAAGGTACAGCACTTGCGCTACCTTTTCATCGAGCAGTAATGAATAGAACACCAGTTGCGTCTCTTCGCCGTTCGCCACGGACGTCGTGTCCGGTATGGTGCCAGTTTTGTAGTCGATAATGCCGTAACCCTCCGGGCTGGAATCAAGACGGTCGATACGCCCGGTCAGGGTGATCTGTGTGGCGCCATCGATAATGGAACGTCCCTTCCGAACTTCGGTTGCCTGCACGTGCCACCGGGTCATGCGTTCCATTTCCCAGGCAAGGTAGGCAGGAATGTTTTTTTCCCAGCGGTAGAGCCAGCCCCGGGCAAGAAAGTTTCGGCGCAGGTCACCCGCGAATACCGCCGCCGAGATTTGTTTGAGCAACGTTTCTGCTTCCAGGAGTGTGGCGGCGTTAAGCGGTTTGCACCACGGTCCGGGCAGTCCTTCCGTGCCCTGGTGGAACGCCTGCAGGATTCGATGCACATGCTTTCCGAAATCCGACTTCTCCATTTCAGCGCGTATTTCTTCTTCTGGCGCCAGTGCCAGCCCATAGGCACAGTAGAACTGATACGGGCAGTTGAGGAGGCTTTGGTGCGAGGTGGCCGTCAGGGATTGAGGCACCATGCTAACCGGCAGTCTCGTCGCCGGTTGTTTTGGCGGTATGGGGAGGGCGGTATCGCGGTGGACGATAGCCAGATTCGGCATTTGCATGAGTTTGTCCAGAACAGGATCCGCGAGCGTTTCATCATAGGCAAGTACATGAAAGGTGCGCAGCTGTTCGACCCAGGGGCTTGGAATGAGTTTTTCACCACGACGTTCACGGTGCAGGCTGATCATTACCCGGGGGGCGGCTTCAAGCAGTCGGCGGAAATCATGGAACAGAACGGTGTACCGTTTTCGCAGGCCGGGCAATCCGAGTTGGGCGCGCACCCCATCGTTGAAAAAGGGCGGCGTACCGATTTTTCCAGGCAGGTGTTCGCGTAGCGCGCCGGCGATAATCAAGGCGTCAAACCGGTAGAGCCGGCTTTCCGCAAAGCCCATCAATTCAACACCTCCGCCCGTCAGCAACGGGCGAAAGCGGCGTTGTTCGATATTACGGTGCAGCCAGTGGCTGAATTCCTTCCAGCCCAGGCGTACGTCGCTGTGCACTAACGCCTGACGCATGCCATCCAGCACATCCAGCAACTGGCTTCCCGCCTCGTCTTTGCCGTACTCCGCGCTTAACCCGAGTTTCTCGAGACTGCCCTGCAGGGCATGCAGAAAATCAGAGGCGCGTTGATTTTTATCATGGATCAGATCCGAGAGGGGCCTGGCGGCGGCTTCGATCTGGTCGAAGACTCGGGTAAGCGATCCGTGAATTTCCGGACCAAAATACCGCTCCAGATCAGGGCCGACCCGTTCTGCGCCGGCACGGTAATTATCGAGCCCGGAGAGGATATTGCACTCGCGCACCACTACCTGCTCGAAGCGCGATACCAGAAGGCCAAATTCATCGCGTGAGGCATCGAGGTTGAGAAAGGGGGATTTGAGAAAATCGAGGAAGGGTGTATGCCCGAAATTGGTTTCCAGACATTCAAGCCAGCGTGAGAGGGCGGTCGCGGCGCTGGTGGTCGACAGCGCCCAACCCCCGGCATCCTGCAGGTTGATGTGGGCGCGTTCCAGCAGGGCGCGCACGCGTCGGGCCAGTCGGCGGTCGTTGGTGACAATGCCGATGTTACGGCAACCTTGCAGATAATAGCGTCGTACCTGGATGTCGATCGCCCGTGCTTCCTGCTCGACGTCCGTTGCCTCGTAGATAATCAGACGGTTGCCGGCGGGGCTCGTGTGGGTCAACGCGCGCTGTACCTGGGCGCGGTCTTTCAGGAATCCTTCATTCAACGCGTAGGCGCGACGCAGGAAGGAGGAGTACGCATCATCTGTGTTACCGGGAGTCGGTGCGTGTTCCAGTGTGCGCAATGTATGGGCGACCGGATTGTCCGGGTTCTCATCCATATCCCCATGTAGCAGCAGCGTAAGCCGTGTTTGCGTGTGCATCGCCTTGACCCATTCAAGTTCCGCGTGCGTGTAGTCGACAAAACCGGCAAGCCAGACATGCGTATGACCGGGTATCTGCACCACGCTGCGCGCCAGACCGTCCACTGTCATTTGTGCCTGATCCTGCAGACGACCTTGGGCCAGTCGTTCTCGCCAAGCACGCCAAAGGGTGTATACAAGTTCTACTTCGTTACTGAAGGGGGCAAGCTCATCCAGCACCATTCCATAACCGTTGGCCACTGCACGTGCAAAATCATCCCGGTGTTCCGAAGGTGCGGACTGGTTCAGAGTTAGTTCATCGAACAGCGCGAGCAAGCTGTCGATCAGCGGCCAACCTCCGGCTTGTTTGGGGAGAGCGGGAAGTGCTGCGAGTAATTCAAAGAGCAGCAGTTCACGGCTGGTGTTGCTCAACCGCCACGATTCCGGATCGGCGTAGCGTTGCGCCCAGGAAGCGAGGGTATGGGTTTGAGGGCAGAGCAGCGCGGGATAGCCGCGTTCCGAGGCCAGGTTCAGCAGGACTTGGCGGAAACGCGGGATGGCACTGGTTTGTGGAAACAGGACAACGTGTCGACTTAAATCGGGAAGCCGCGTGGCTTCCCGGTCAAGCAGGAGGAAAGCAAGTTGGCGTAGCGGATCCTCTCCAAAGGGGACAATCTGGATCGTGCTGTCAGCGTTCAAGGTGTTTGAGTTTGTCGGGAACGTTTTCCCACTTCGCGGCATCCTCGGGGGCTTCTTTCTTTTCCGTCAACACCGGCCATTTTTTCACGAGTTCCGCGTTGATAGCGGTAAACTGTTTCTGATCATCGGGCAGGTCATCTTCGGCAAAAATGGCGTTGACCGGACATTCCGGCACGCACAGCGTGCAATCAATGCACTCATCGGGATCGATGACCAGGAAATTCGGACCCTCGTGGAAGCAGTCCACGGGACAGACTTCGACGCAGTCGGTGTATTTGCAGCGAATGCAGTTCTCGGTGACCACGTAGGTCATTGCAGCTCTCCATAAATGTAAATCGCGGCGAATAATACACGCTCGCACCTTATATATGTATATGGAACCCGCAAGGAACGATGGGCTGGCATCCGCTTGATAGAGCGATTCCAGAATATAGCCGGCAAGGCGCTGGGTGTTTGGCAGCCGTACGAAAAGCCGCGTAAATCGGCCTGTGTCCCACCTTTTTCGGGTTATCGCATCAGTCCTACATTCTGTAAGCCCTCGGGATGATATGGCGTGTGCTATATAATTACTTGAAAGTATTCTAAAAAACATTTGGACTGTCGGAGGTTGCTGGCGTGGCAGAGCTTGCCCTTTCCATACCGCAGAAACGGACTTCCGCCTGGGCGACGGAAACAGACCCGAAACATGCGCGTGTCTGGCTCGCTTCCCTGCCGTTGGCAGATAGTGCGGAGGCGGCACGCGAAATCTATCAGTCCCTTTACACCTTGAATCGACTGAATCTTGATGCGCCGCGGCGTTTCGAGCTGATGGAGATTTATCGTGGTCCGGTGGCCACGGTGGTGGGGGCGCTCGAATCCTATTTTTCCCGGCTGGCACTGCCGCTGACGCCGAAGAAGCGGCAATTGGCCGAGTTTATTCGTCAGTTGCACATGGAGATGGCCTACGGCTACAAGGCGGCGTTGCGCGATTTGCCGTCGAGTCGCCTGTGGTGGGGAAAGAAATCGTTGCTGACCCTGACCCTGACCCGGGCGATGCAATACCTGGGTGAGGTGTTGCTACGCTCGTATCAGGTCTATATGCCTTATCCGGCGGGTGTGTGGAAGGAGATTCACGACCTCTATCGCTACGCCGAGGCGCGCGGAATACACAATGATGCGGCGGCTTCCAGGGATTCGGTGGCGGAAACCAGCATCGCGCAGGATTACCTCAGGATTCTGCTGCTCGGTTTATCCAATCCCTATCACATGCCGCAAGACGAATGTCGGCAGCTGCAACGATTCCTGCAGAAGTGGGCGACAAAGGCAACGCTGCAGAACCTCGGGGAAGCCGCAAACCCCATGGGCCATTTCCTGATCAAGTCGGTGGATGCACCGCCGATTCCATTCCCGCGAGACACCCAGGTGTCGGCGGGGCCTGAGATGCGCCTGCTCGATGTCAGCGAACTCACCAGAACCGTCAGTACCTTTATTACCCGTCTGCAACGCGGCGAACCGGCGCGGTCGATGGACATCGGCGTGGACTGCCTCGACTCCGCCTGTCTTGAAATGTTACAGCGCGTGGTGCGTGTCTGGGGGCTGAGCGTACAACGACGGCACGTGCGGATTAAACGCACCGGGTATGTTTTCGTATGTGCGGGAGTCGGCGCCGTGCACTTCTTCAGCAACGGCCAGAAGCCGCTGGCGACCCCTGCGCCGATGGATAGCGGCGTCACGATGGACGACCGTGTCACTCTGCCAGAGCACATGGATCAGGAGGAAGACTTTATTCCGCTGGATGAACCCGTGTCGGACCAGTCGTCCCCGGCGCCGATCGAAATTGTCCCAACCGCCTCCGAGGCCTTCCGCATGGATCGCTGGCAGGTGCGAGACAGTGGACCGAAGGGATTGTTTCTGGTGCGCTACGGCAGCATGCAAACATCGGTGCGTGTCGGCGATGTGATCGGCATCCAACGCACGGACGATCTGGAGCGTTGGAGTGTCGGTGTGGTGCGCTGGATGAAAAGCCCGGAAGCCAGCTGTCTTCAGATGGGTGTGGAGTTGTTGGCGCCAAGTGTGCAACCGGTTTCCATTCGGCCCGGGAACGGCGACAACGCCGCCGCGTCGGTTTATTTTGCCGGACTGCTGTTGCCCGCCATGCAGGCTCCGCCCCAGCCCGCCACACTGCTGGCGCCGCGCGGTGCTTGTCAGCTGGGTCGTGACGTGTGGTTGGTGCAAGAAAACATCCCCGCCCGCCTGATTCGTCCGCTTCAGCGTTTACAACAGACCGGTTCCGTCGAGCAGTTTGTCTGCGCCGATGTGATGCAGGAGCCGGCGGGCTCTTAGCATTTCAATTCAAAGAGCGCGGGGTCAAGTTCCCGGCCGCTGTTCCTAAAAAGTCCTTTCAGTAATCAGCGCAACAATTCCGGCGTCAGGTGCTGTTCACTTTTATGCTGAGTTGCGCAAGAAGCCGCCAGTCTGGTTTATGCAGCGTATTTGAGCAGCACATCCGGTCGCCGGGCGGCGATCTTCAGCAACACTCGCGCTGCACCTGAAGGCCGCTTGCGTCCCTGTTCCCATTCTTGCAGCGTGCGTTTGGAAACTCCGAGAAGGCGGGCAAAGCGTTCCTGCGACAGCCCGGTGCCAGCCCGCGCCGCGGCGATCTCCCATTGTTTTGCCGGGATGCGCTGCTTGCGCTCCACGGTGCCGTCAGCGCGCACAATGCGCCGCAGAACGGATCCATCGGCTTGGTGTGTAAACACGGTGCGCCGCGCCACCGCTGGGCGTTTGCCGGCTTCCAGGTCGTCGAGATAGTTGCGGATCAACTTTTTAGCCTTACTCATGATCGAATATCTCCTTGAGTTTCCTTAGCCAGGGACGGGGCACGTCGTCGCGCTCACCCTTGCCGTAGGCCGCCACCAGCACGATTCGCCCCTCGGCAAGACGCAGAAAATAAATGACCCTTGCGCCTCCACGTTTACCTTTGCCCTTGGCGGCCTACCGGATTTTGCGGCAACCATCCGTACCGGGAATAACATCGCCAGCTTGTGGATGTAGGCAGAGATACATCTGGAACGCCGCGAAGTTCTCCTCGTCGGCGAACAGCTCCTCACGCATGGCTGCGAAGGGCGGCAGTTCGATGAATTCGAACAACATGAAATCAATATATACGCCAAAGGCGTATATGTCAAACGCTGGTCAACGGTGAAGAATAAATACTGGCAGGTGCGGGGAAACGAACCGTAATCAGCGCAACAATTCCGGTGTCAGGTGCGGCGTGATGTGCCGCAGTATCTCCGCGAAGATTTTTGGATTACCCGCGACGATGTTGCCGCTCGCCAGAAAGTTCTGACCGCCCGCGAAATCACCCACGAGACCGCCGGCCTCTTCAACGAGCAGGCATCCGGCGGCGATATCCCATGGATGCAGCCCGAATTCCCAGTAGCCATCGTAGCGTCCGCAGGCCACGTGGGCGAGATCGAGTGCCGCGGAACCGGCGCGGCGGATGCCGCTTGTGTGCATCATGAGATCGCGCAGGGTGTTGATCCAGATTTCAAGGTGGTCGTGGGAACGGAACGGAAAGCCGGCGCCGAGCAGGGCGTATTCCAGTTCCTTGACGCGGCTGACGCGAATGCGCCGGTCATTCAATTGCGCGCCCGCGCCGCGCGAAGAGGTGAAGAGTTCATTACGCACCGGATCGAACACCACGGCCTGTTCCAGTTTGTCCCCATGCTTGAGGGCGATGGAGACGGCGAAGTGCGGGAAGCCATGCAGAAAATTCGTGGTGCCATCGAGCGGGTCGATGATCCACTGGTAATCGTCCCCCGCGTGCTCTCCGGTTTCTTCCGCGAGGATGGCGTGGTTCGGGTAGGCGTATTGCAGGACGCGGAGGATCTCCGCTTCCGCCATGCGATCGACCTCGCTGACGTAGTCTTTACGACCCTTGCTTTCCACGGTCAGGCGTTCCAACTGATCCAGATGGCGCATAATGACGTTTCCGGCGCCACGCGCGGCCTTGACCGCAGTGTTGAGCATGGGGTGCATGAGGCTTCCTGATTGTTAAGTAGCGTTAAGAACTATGCAAAACGGCGGGCATTGTATAGGCGCCGGAGGCCTGTTAAAAGCAGAACTTGCCGGGTTATCCCTGTAAAATAACATTTATCCATCAATCTAGGGCGGACTTGCATGCCTCTCATCGATATCCGCATCGTTCTGATCCGGCCAACCCATCCCGGCAACGTCGGCGACGTCGCACGTGCCATCAAGAACATGCAGCTTGAGAGCCTGTATCTGGTTTCCCCCGAAGACTTTCCAAGCCCGGAGGCGACAGCACGGGCTGCCGGGGCGGGTGATGTTCTGGAGCGTGCCGTGGTCTGTGACTCCCTCGATGAGGCCATCAATGGGTGCCATCTCGTCATCGGCACCACCGCGCGCATGCGGCGGATTGAGTGGCCGGAGCTGGATACCGTGGAGTGTGCCCGTACGCTGCTGACCGGGTCGCGACAGGGGCCGGTGGCGCTGCTGTTTGGTCAGGAACGCATGGGACTCACGAATCCTGAGCTTGACCGCTGTCAGTACGTGGTAACCATCCCCTCCAACCCTGAGCACCCTGTTCTGAACCTGGCCTGCGCTGTGCAGATCCTGGCCTATGAGATATACCGGGCGGAGCTGGCCGGGAGGGTGGCGGATGACCAGCAGGAACGAGAAGCCGAACCGGTCGGTAGCGAAGATATGCGGCTTTTTTACCAGCATTTGGAGGAGGTGCTGCATCAGACTGGTTTTCTCGACCCGGACAATCCGCGTTTTCTGATGCGGCGTCTGATGCGGCTTTACAACCGGGCGCAACTTGACCGTAACGAGTTGAACATTTTGCGTGGCATACTAACTTCCATACAGAAACCAAGGCCTAGAGTTTGACAAGAACAGTCAAGAACCGCTTAATAGCATCAGGAAATTTAATTTAATGTTCAAAAGCCTGCACGATTATATTAATAGTGTTTTTCAGCGCGATCCGGCGGCGCGGTCGACGTTTGAGGTGCTGACGACCTACCCCGGGCTGCACGCGTTAGCGATGCACCGTATATCGCATCGCCTGTGGGTCTGGGGTCTGCGCTGGCTTGCACGCATGTTGTCCCTGTTGGCACGCTGGCTTACCGGAATCGAGATTCACCCCGGCGCCAAAATTGGCCGGCGGTTTTTTATCGACCATGGCATGGGTGTCGTCATCGGGGAAACAGCCGAAATCGGGGACGATTGCACGCTCTATCACGGTGTGACGCTGGGTGGGACTTCGTGGCAGAAGGAGAAACGTCATCCCACGCTGGGCAATAACGTGGTGGTCGGGGCAGGCGCCAAGATCCTGGGACCCATCATGATTGGAGATAACGCCCGTGTGGGCTCGAACTCCGTGGTCGTGAAAGATGTCCCGGCAGGAGCCACCGTTGTCGGAATTCCCGGGAGAATCGTCCCACCCAAGTCCTCCGATACCAAAACCCAGCAGCGTGAGGCCATGGCGCGCAAGATTGGTTTCGATGCCTATGGCATGACCCAGCAGGCCTCAGATCCTGTTGCCCATGCTATAGATTGCATGCTGGACCACATGCATCTATTTGATAGCAAGATGAAAATCTTGTCACAAGCACTCAAGGAAGCTGGCATCAAGGTTAATCTTGATCTGCCGGATCTCGACGTCACCAATCTCGACCCGCATTCCCCGGAAACCCCACAAAACGGCAGTGACAAAAATAATAGTTGACTGTATTTATCAAGTATGTAAACTGGTAGAACTTAATAATCGTATGGGAATACATCCATGAAACTGACTACTAAAGGACGTTATGCGGTGACCGCCATGCTGGATCTGGCGCTGCACTATCAGAAAGGAGCAGTGACACTGGCCGAGATCGCCAAGCGCCAGGGTATCTCTCTTTCCTATCTTGAACAGTTGTTTGCGCGTTTGCGTCGCAGTGGGCTGGTGGACAGCGTGCGTGGTCCGGGTGGTGGTTATACGCTCGCTACAGAACCGTCCAAGATTTCCGTGGCGGAGATCGTTCACGCCATCAACGAGAATATCGATGCCCGGCGCTGCAACGGTGAGAAAAATTGTCACGGCGATGAAGTCTGTCTCACGCATCAGCTGTGGGAAGACCTGAGTGAGCGCATCCATACATTTCTCAGCGGGATCACGCTCGCGGATCTGGTCGCCAAGCCGCATGTCCAGGCAGTGGCCACGCGCCAGGAGAACCGGGTACAGGTCGCGGTACGCTAAACGTTGTTATCTGTAATTAACGTCGATGGCGATTTATCTCGACCACAACGCCACCACACCGCTTGATTCGAGGGTGCTGGAGGCGATGATGCCCTACCTCACGGGACATCATGGCAATCCGTCCAGCACGCATCGTTTTGGCCGGTTGGCGCGGGCGGCGGTGGATAGCGCGCGCGAACAGGTCGCGGAACTGGTGCATGCCCACCCGAGCCAGGTGGTTTTCACGAGTGGTGGTACCGAGGCCAACAACTTTGCCATCAAGGGCGTGGCCGCAGACATAGGGCCGGGAAGCATCGCCATAGGCGCCACGGAGCACCCCTCGGTGGAAAATTCGGCCGCCGCGTTGAAGAAAAACGGTTGGCGGATTTCTACCCTGGCCGTAGATCGTCAGGGCCGTCTGCGCGAAAATGTCCTGGAACAGGCGCTGACGCTTTCACCGGTGCTGGTATCGGTGATGATGGCAAACAACGAAACCGGAACGGTACAGAACATTGCGGCCATCAGTCAGGCAGTGCGAACGGGCGGTGCGCTGATGCATACGGATGCGGTGCAGGCGGCGGGCAAGATCGAAGTCGATTTCGTTGCCAGCGGCGTGCATCTGATGAGCCTTTCTGCGCACAAGTTGAATGGACCAAAAGGCGTTGGCGCGCTGGTTGTCGATAAGACAGTTGATTTGCCGCCGTTGCAGCATGGCGGCGGACAGGAAAAGAACCGACGCTCCGGAACCGAGAATGTCGCCGGTATCGTAGGATTTGGCATGGCGGCGAGTTTGGCTAAGGCGCAGCTTGCCGATTACGGTGCACGCACCGGGAATCTCCGGAACCGGCTGGAATCGGGGTTACGTGCGATCGGTGGCATCGAGATTTTTGCGGCAGAGGCCGCGCGTTTGCCAAACACGGTATGTTTTGGCATGCCGGATATCGACGGCGAGACCTTGTTGCTTAATCTCGATCGTTCGGGCTTCGCGATTTCGAGCGGCTCGGCCTGTGCCAGCGGCAACCCGGAACCGAGCCCGATTCTGCTCGCGATGGGCGTGGAGCCGACGCTGGCGCGCAGTTCGATTCGTGTCAGTTTGGCTTCCGGGAACACAGAGGAAGACATCGATTTATTTATTGCGGCACTTTCCACGCAACGGGGTCAGTTGCGGCGAATGGCCGGACGGGCCGTCGGCTGAAGGCCGATAACCACGAATATCTGGAGACGCAGAAGCCATGAGGAAACCGATTTATCTCGATTATTCCGCCACCACCCCGGTGGACCCGCGTGTGGCGGAAAAGATGTGCAGCTATCTGACGCTCGATGGCGATTTCGGCAATCCGGCCTCGCGCTCGCATTCCTTCGGCTGGCGCGCCGAGGAGGCGGTCGAAGAAGCGCGCGCCCACGTGGCGGCGCTGATCAATGCCGACGCCAAGGAAATCGTCTGGACTTCCGGCGCCACCGAGTCCGACAATCTGGCGATCAAGGGCGCGGCCCAGTTCTACAACAAGAAAGGCAAGCATCTCATCACCTGCAAGACCGAACACAAGGCAGTGCTGGATACCTGCCGTCAACTGGAGCGCGAAGGTTTTGAAGTAACCTATCTCGATCCCGAGTCGAGCGGTTTGATCGATCTGAACAAATTACAGGCAGCCATTCGCCCGGACACGATCCTGATCTCGATTATGCACGTCAATAATGAAATCGGCGTGATCCAGGATATTGCCGCCATCGGCAAGATCACCCGCGCCCGTGGAATTCTTTTTCACAGCGACGCCGCACAAAGCGCCGGCAAGACACCCATCGATGTCAACGCCATGAATGTCGACCTGATGTCGCTCTCCGCACACAAGATTTACGGACCCAAGGGTATCGGCGCCCTGTATGTGCGACGCAAGCCGCGCGTGCGCTTGGAGGCGCAGATGCACGGCGGTGGTCATGAACGCGGCATGCGTTCCGGTACGCTGCCCACGCACCAGTGTGTCGGCATGGGCGAGGCCTTTCGCATTGCCAAGCTGGAGATGACCGCGGAAAACGAACGCCTGCGCCAGTTGCGTGACCGCCTGCTGAACGAATTGAAGAATGTCGACGAGGTTTACGTTAACGGCGATCTCGCCCACCGTGTCGCCGGGAATCTCAATATCAGTTTCAATTACGTCGAGGGAGAGTCGCTGATCATGGCGCTCAAGGATCTCGCGGTTTCCTCTGGCTCGGCCTGCACCTCGGCAAGTCTTGAGCCTTCCTACGTGCTGCGGGCGCTGGGACGCAACGATGAACTCGCGCACAGTTCTCTGCGCTTTACCTTCGGGCGTTTTACCACACAGGAGGAGGTCGATTACACCGCCAAACTGGTGAAGGAGAAGGTCGCCAAGCTGCGCGAATTGTCGCCCCTGTGGGAAATGCATCAGGAAGGCATCGACATCAGCAAGGTGCAGTGGGCAACGCACTGATAAATTAGGGGTAACGTAGTTACAGGAGCACAACAGATGGCATACAGCGATAAAGTTCTGGATCATTATGAAAATCCGCGCAACGTGGGCACGTTCGACAAGAACGACCCGTCGATCGGGACAGGCATGGTCGGTGCGCCGGCCTGCGGTGATGTGATGAAACTTCAGATCAAGGTTAACGAACAGGGGATTATCGAGGACGCCAAGTTCAAGACCTATGGCTGTGGCAGCGCCATCGCTTCCAGCTCGCTCTTGACGGAATGGGTCAAGGGCAAGACGCTGCAAGAGGCAAGCCAGATAAAAAATACGCAGATCGCCGAAGAACTGGCACTGCCGCCGGTGAAGATACATTGTTCGGTACTGGCCGAAGACGCCATCAAGGCCGCCATCGCGGATTTTCAGACGAAGGCCGCCGGCAAAGATTCCAAGATGAATGCCGCCTGAGGCATTAATGACGCGAAAGGGTGATTGATATGACTGTGACCATGACACAAGCCGCTGCAGAACGTGTGCGCAAGTTTATCGAGAAACGCGGCAAGGGCGAGGGTCTGCGCGTGGGTGTTCGTACATCCGGCTGTTCCGGCATGGCGTACGTGATCGAGTATGCTGACAAGATTGAACCGGAAGACAATGTGTACGAGAGCTTCGGCGTGAAAGTGATTGTCGATCCCAAGAGCCTTGTCTACCTCGATGGCACCGAACTCGATTACACCAAGGAAGGCCTGAATGCGGGTTTCAAGTTCAATAACCCCAACGTCAAGGATTCCTGCGGTTGCGGCGAAAGCTTTAACGTATAAGACGGGGAGACGCTGTCGGCATGCCGGTGGAGTCGGGAAAAAATTATTTTGAGCTGTTCGACCTGCCGGTAACTTTCGATATCGACACCGACGATCTTTCTGTGCGCTACCGCGAGTTGCAACGTCGCGTTCATCCAGACAAGTTTGCCAGTGGCTCGGATCAGGAACGCCGGGTGTCGATGCAGATGACGACGCTGGTCAACGAAGCCTTCCAGACGTTACGTGATTCCGTCAAACGCGCCCGTTATCTTCTGGGCCTGAAGGGTATCGATGTGGATGCCGAAACGGACACAGCGATGGACCCCGTTTTCCTCACGGAACAGATAGAGTTGCGTGAGAGTCTGGAAGAAGTGAAACGGACGACAAACCCGCATAAACCACTGGCGGAGCTGGCAAATCAGATCGATCGGCGGATGGAGACCACGGTGGGACAGTTTCGGCAACACCTGTCGGAAGGCGGGGGAGAGGGAACGAGAAAGGCGCGGGCTGCCGTTCGGGAAATGCAGTTTCTTGATAAGTTACGCGAAGAGATTGATAACCTCGAAGAAGAATTGATTTAAGTGACGACCGCGTCGAAGTGTTGCCGCCCTCACCAGAGTCGGTCCCCTGCCAGCAGGGTATGTCGCCGGCGACCCGATGAATCGGATACATTAATACCACTTTGTAATCAGTGACGGCACGTTTAATTAGCTAACCAACATGGCCTTGCTTCAAATCAGCGAACCGGGACAGTCGCCCGCGCCGCACGAACGCCGTTATGCGATTGGGATCGATCTCGGCACCACCAATTCGCTGGTGGCCTGTGTGCGCAGCGGCATAGCCGAGACTCTGCCGGATGCGCACGGCCGGCATCTGTTACCCTCGGTGGTGCGCTACCGGGACAAGGGCGAACCGGTGGTGGGGGAAGACGCCATGGCGGTGGCGCACGAAGACCCGCTCAATACTATTGCGTCGGTGAAGCGGCTGATGGGCCGTGGCATCGAAGACGTCAAACGTCTGGGCAAATCCCTTCCCTATGAATTCTCGCGGGGCGACTCGGCGATGCCTCGTATCCGCACCGTGGCCGGTGAACAAAGCCCGGTGGCCGTATCCGCCGAGATACTCAAGAGTCTGAAGCGTCGTGCCTCAGAAACCTTCGGAACCGAAATTACCGATGCGGTTATCACGGTGCCGGCGTATTTTGACGAGGCCCAGCGCCAGGCCACAAAAGACGCCGCGCGTCTTGCCGGACTTAATACATTGCGGCTGTTGAATGAGCCCACGGCCGCGGCGATTGCCTATGGCCTCGATAAGAATCCCCAGGGGGTGTATGCGATCTACGATCTTGGCGGCGGAACCTTCGACATTTCCCTGTTGCGCCTGAACCGCGGTGTGTTCGAGGTGATGGCTACCGGAGGCGATTCGGCGCTGGGTGGCGATGACATGGACCATGCCATCGCCGAGTGGGTCATGCAGCAGGCAAGCATCCGGGATGACGCCGATCACCGGCAACTCCGGCAATTGTTGCGCGATGCGCGCGTTGCCAAGGAAGCATTGACGAATAGTGAGCGCGCTCCATTTCATACTGAGCGTGGACAGCATGGCGTCTGGGAAGGGACGCTCACGCGTGAACAGCTGAACACATTGATCGACCCACTCATCGAGCGCACGCTTCCCCCGTGCAAGCGCGCGTTGCGCGATGCCGGTATCCGGATTGCCGAGGTGGACGGTGTGGTGCTGGTCGGCGGGGCCACGCGCATCCCACGTGTGCGTGAAAAGGTATCGCAGTTTTTCGGACGTCAGCCGCTCGCCGATATTGACCCGGACAAGGTTGTCGCCCTCGGAGCGGCCTTGCAGGCCGATGTCCTGATCGGTAACAAACGCGATGACGAGATGTTGCTGCTGGATGTCATTCCGTTGTCGCTCGGTATCGAGATCATGGGCGGGATGGTGGAAAAGATCATTCCGCGCAATACCACGATTCCCGTCGCCAAGGCGCAGAATTTTACTACGTACAAGGATGGCCAGACGGCCTTGCTGGTCCATGTGGTGCAGGGAGAACGTGAACTGGTCAGTGATTGCCGTTCGCTCGCGCGTTTCGAACTGCGTGGTATCCCGCCGATGGTGGCGGGTGCCGCACGTATTTGCGTGACATACCAGATCGATGCCGACGGTTTACTGAGTGTTTCCGCCAAGGAATTAGGCACGGGTGTCGAGAGCCATATCGTGGTCAAGCCTTCCTATGGGCTCACCGACAATGAGATTGAAACCATGCTGCGCGACTCCTTCACGCATGCACGCGAAGACGAGCAAGCGCGCAAGCTGCGCGAGCAGCAAGTGAATGCTGACCGCCTGCTGGAGTCCGTCAGTTCGGCGCTCGCGGTGGACGGCGCTCTGCTGAGCGCCGACGAGCGTTCCGCGATCGATCATGCCCTGACAGAATTGAGGAAGGCGCACGCCACGTCTGAGGTGGTGCTGATCAAACGTGCGATGGAGGCGCTTGATCGTGCCACCCAGGCATTTGCGCAGCGGCGCATGGATGCCAATATCCGCAAGGCGTTGGCGGGTCACCGCCTTGATGAATTCAGCACGCCGTCCGCCGCGAAGCCGGCATCATGACGCGCCTGACTTTTCTGCCGCACCCGCAGATTTGCCCGGAGGGCAAGACCCTTGAGGTCGCACCCGGGACCAGCATTTGCAATGCGGCCCTCAACGCCGGGATTCCCATCGAACACGCGTGTGAAAAAGCCTGCGCCTGCACCACTTGCCATGTGGTGGTGCGCCAAGGGTTCAATAGCCTGGAAACGGCCGAGGAAAAGGAAGAAGATCTGCTCGACAAGGCATGGGGTCTTGAACCGGAATCACGTTTGAGTTGCCAGGCCAAGGTGGGAAAAGAGGATCTGGTGGTCGAGATCCCGAAATACACGATTAACCTTGTTTCCGAGAAGCATTGAAAGAGGGCGGCCATGGGTCTTAAGTGGACTGATACCAGAGAGATCGCCATCGCGTTGTGCGAGAAGTTTCCGCACGTGAACCCGATGACGGCACGCTTTACGGACCTGCATCGCTGGGTCCAGGAGTTGCCGGATTTCGACGATATCCCGGAACGCTCCGGAGAAAAGATTCTGGAGGCTATTCAGATGGTCTGGATGGAGGAATACGGGGGTTGAATTTCCGTTATCCCGCTCGAATCTCCGCAAAAAACCCTGATTTTATTGTCTGCCTACGGTCTAGCCGCTACACTATAAGCTTGTGTCGGGGCTGAAAACCCCGTTCTTTCCTGAAGTTGCATCATTCTCTTTGTGATCTACCGGAAATTGCATGGCTGAAGAACAGATACTTATGACCGCCAAGCCGGATACGGTCGGCGAAGTCGCGGTGGTAAAAATCAACCTGCTGAATCTCGACCGCCAGGCGATGCAGGAATTTTTTGTCGGCATCGGCGAGAAGCCGTTTCGTGCCACGCAGGTCCTGCAGTGGATTCATCACTATGGTGTGGAAGATTTCGACGCCATGACCAATGTCAGCAAGGAATTGCGCGCGCGGCTCAAGGAGATTGCCTGCGTGGCGGTGCCGGAGGTGATCGCCGATCAGCTGGCGGAAGATGGAACGCGCAAGTGGTTGTTGCGGCTTCCCGGTGGCAATGGCATCGAGACCGTGTTCATCCCGGAGGAAGATCGCGGCACGTTGTGCGTGTCTTCGCAGGTGGGTTGCACGCTGAACTGCTCATTTTGTTCTACCGGCCATCAGGGCTTCAATCGCAATCTGACAACGGCTGAAATTATTTCACAGGTGTGGCTGGCAAACCGTGCCTTGGGGCGCGATCCCAAAGGCGAGCGCATCATCACCAATGTGGTGCTGATGGGGATGGGTGAGCCACTGCTTAATTTCGATAATGTCACAGCGGCCATCCGCATCATGTTGGATGACCTGGCCTATGGCCTGTCGCGCCGGCGCGTCACCCTGTCCACGGCCGGACTGGTGCCGATCATGGATCGGCTGCGAGACGAGTGTCCGGTGAGTCTCGCGGTGTCATTGCACGCACCCAATGATGCACTGCGTGATCAGCTGGTTCCGCTTAACAAGCATTATCCCATCCGGGAATTGCTCGACGCCTGTCGCCGTTACTGCGCCGATTCGCCGCGCAGCCGGGTTACGTTCGAATATGTGATGCTGGCTGGTATCAACGACAGCGTGGCACATGCCCGTGAGCTGGTGCAGGTGTTGCGCGATGTGCCGGCCAAGGTGAACCTAATTCCTTTTAATCCGTTCCCGCAGACGTCCTATCAACGTTCTTCAGGAAACGCCATCGATCGGTTTCGTGATGTGCTGATTGAGGCAGGGTTGACAACCATTACCCGCCGGACCCGCGGGGACGATATCGACGCGGCCTGCGGGCAACTCGCGGGGCAGGTGCAGGACCGCACCAGCCGTCAGCGCCGCTTGGCGAGACAAGTGGGCAGCACGTGAGCCGTGGACTCAAAATAATTTCGCTTCTGCTGGGCGTGTGGCTGGTCGCCGGTTGTGCCTCGTCGTCAGAACGCAAGGACGAGCGGGACAAGAATCAGAGAATGGTCGAGACCCAGGTGCAGCTGGGGGTACTGTATCTGCAGCGTGGCCAGCTGGAAATTGCCAAGGAAAATATTGAAAACGCGCTGCGCCTTGACGCGGAAAACTCGCAGGCCAATAACATAATGGCGCTGCTGCAGCTGCGGCTCAAAAAGGATGATGAAGCAGAGCGCTATTTCCGCAAGGCAGTCAATGCGAGGCCGGAAAATCCCGAGGCGCAGAACAACTACGGTGTCTTTTTATGCAGTCATGAGCGTATCGACGAAGCGGAACAGTGGTTCAAAAAGGCAATCGCCAATCAGTTATACCGAACACCCGCCGAAGCAAACCTCAATGCCGGCGTGTGCCTGATGAAAAAGCCAGCGCCGGCCGCTGCTGAAAAATACTTTCGCGAGGCACTGCAGATCAATCCGCAATTGTCCCCGGCGCTGTACCAGATGACGCACATCAGCCTGGACGCCGGCCAACTCCTCTCCGCGCGTGGATTCATCGAGCGGTATTTTCAATCCGGTCCGGATACGCCGGAGAGCCTGTTGTTAGCGGTGCGCATCGAGCATGCCTTGGGGAACAAAAATGCCGAAGCCAGTTATGGATTGCGGCTCAAGAGTAAATTTCCGGATTCCGCCGAGGCGGCCCAGTTGTCGAAATACTCTCAGGGTTCGAGGAAAACCAAATGACGGAGAACAAGGATCAGTCGGCCGCCGCGACGGCGGCGAAGGGACCAGGTGCGATGTTGCGCCAGGCGCGCGAAGGACGGCGCATCACACCAGAAGAGGCGGCGAAGAAACTGCACTTGTCAGTGAAACAAATTGTGGCGCTGGAGCAGGACGACTATAAAACCCTGCCGGGCCCCACCTATGTGCGGGGCTATCTGCGCAGTTATTCGCAGTTGCTTGGGCTTCCGGCGGCCTCGGTGATCGAAACGTATAATAAAGTCGTGGCGCCGCCGGAACCGATCGCCCCGCCGCCGTAGGCCCCTCCGGCCCAAGTCACGAGCAGTGATCATCTGGTCAAGGCGGCCACGGCCTTGGTGCTGGTGCTGGTGGTAAGCCTGGCCATCGTCTGGTGGCGTGGCCAGAATGAGGAATCTCCGGCGCCGGTCGAAAAACCGGCTGTCAGCCTGGATCAGCCTCTGGCGCCGGAACCGGCTGGGCGTGACGGCGCGGCGGAAAAACCTGCTTCGTTAATAGCCGGCAGCGGCGTAGTCGCAACCATCACGGCACCCGCAGCGACTGGCGCACCGGAAAACACACTGGCGCCAGAAACTGATGTACACCCGGATATCACCGTGGCTGAAAAACCCAAGACCGCCCAAAATCAGCTGGCTCCGGGCCAGGCCACGATTTCCGGCATGATTCTCAATGTCTCGCCGACGGATCCACTCAAGTCGCCCGTGCGTACGGACCGGGCGTTGGCGCGTGCCAAACAGACAGCGGCACTGGCGCCGGGCGCGCCGCGTTCACGGCTGGTGCTGCATGCGGCGCAGGAATCCTGGGCGGACATTCGCGATGCCAGAGAAAACAAGCTGCTGTATGAGACGGTACCGGCGGGACGCAGTGTCAGTATCGAAGGTCTCGCGCCGTTCAGCGTGTTTATCGGCAATGCCGATGGCGTGAAGTTGGAATTCAACGGCAAGGTTTTCGATATCAACCAGTACAAGCGTGGCCAGGTGGCGCGATTCACGCTTGGCGATAAGGCGGATGTGGATAACTGACATGTTCTGTGAGAATCCCATCAAGCGCCGCCGCAGCCGCCGGATCATGGTCGGCAACGTCCCGGTGGGCGACGGCGCGCCAATCAGCGTCCAGAGCATGACGAATACCGAGACCACGGATGTGGCGGCCACGGTGTCGCAGATCCGCGCACTGGAGAATGCCGGCGCGGACATCGTGCGTGTCTCGATACCTTCGATGGAGGCCGCCGAGGCATTCGGAAAAATAAAACAGCAGGTGAATGTCCCACTGGTGACGGACATTCATTTCGATTACAAAATTGCCCTGCGTGTGGCGGGTCTCGGCGCCGATTGCCTGCGCATCAATCCGGGAAACATCGGGCGTGAGGACCGCGTCCGCGCCGTGGTGGATGCCGCCCGTGACCACGGTATCCCGATCCGCATTGGTGTCAATGCAGGCTCGCTCGAGAAGGATCTCCAGAAAAAATATAGTGAGCCGACGCCCGAGGCGCTGGTGGAGTCCGCCATGCGGCACATCGACATGCTCGACAAACTTGGTTTTGAGGATTTCAAGGTCAGCGTCAAGGCGTCGGACGTATTCATGGCGGTAGCGGCCTATCGGCAACTGGCCGGGAAAATTGAACAGCCGCTGCATCTGGGTATTACCGAGGCCGGCGGTTTCCGGTCCGGTGCGGTGAAATCCGCCATCGGCATTGGCATGCTGTTGTCTGAAGGCATTGGCGACACCATCCGCGTGTCGCTCGCGGCTGATCCGGTGGAGGAGGTGCGTGTCGGATTCGATATCCTTAGATCCCTGCATCTTCGCAGCAAGGGCATCAATCTCATCGCCTGTCCTTCCTGTTCACGCCAGGAATTCAATGTCATCGCCACTGTCAATGCCCTGGAACAGCGTCTCGAAGATATCAAAGAACCGATGGACGTGGCGGTAATTGGTTGTTGTGTGAATGGGCCGGGCGAGGCGCGTGCCGCACAGGTGGGCCTTGCCGGTGGCACGCCCAGCCTGCTTTATATCGACGGCAAGCCTGACCATAAGGTCAATAACGAACAGCTGGTCGATGAGATCGAGCGCGTCATCCGCGAGCAGTTGCGGAGACGGCTGGAATCACCGGAAATCGTTTCCGGCAGAAAAACCATTCCCATCAAACAAACCGGTTGAGGAAATTCCATTGAGCAAGTCTATTCAGGCCGTCCGGGGCATGAACGACCTGTTGCCGGATGTCGTCGACCGTTGGCGTGTGATCGAGGAGGCCGCACGCGATGTGGTGCTTGCCTACGGTTACCGTGAGATCCGTTTGCCTATCGTGGAGAAATCGGAGCTCTTCGCCCGCTCCATTGGCAGTCTGACGGACATCGTGGAAAAAGAGATGTACAGCTTCGAGGACCGCAGCGGCGACAACCTGACACTGCGTCCCGAAGGGACGGCCGGGTGCGTGCGCGCCGGAATCGAAAATGGATTTCTGCATAACCAGATTCAGCGCCTGTGGTATGCCGGCCCGATGTTTCGCCACGAACGGCCGCAAAAGGGTCGCTACCGCCAGTTTCATCAGATCGGTGTGGAGGCGTTTGGTATCGAAAGTCCGGATGTCGATGCCGAACTTATCCTGATGTGTGTGCGTCTGTGGCGCACGCTCGGGCTCGAAGGGCTGACGCTACAAATCAATTCGCTCGGCACGTCCGCGGCGCGCACCGATTACCGTCGTGAGCTTTTGCGCTACCTCGAAACGAAACGCGCCCAGCTCGACGAAGACAGTCTGCGCCGGCTGGACAAGAATCCGTTGCGCATTCTCGACAGCAAGAATCCGGACATGCAAGGCGTTATTGCCGAAGCACCGAGCCTGATGGACCATCTGGACAACGAGTCGCGCAGGCATTTCGAACGTTTGCGGGAGTATCTCACCCAGGCGGGTGTCTCCTTCGCGGTCAATCCGCGCTTGGTGCGTGGACTCGATTACTACACGCGCACCGTGTTTGAATGGACGACGGATCGGTTGGGCGCGCAAGCCGCCGTCTGCGCCGGCGGTCGTTACGATGGTCTCGTGGAGCAGTTGGGTGGACGGCCTGCGCCAGCGGCGGGGTTTGCCGTCGGCATGGAGCGATTGGTTGAATTGCTGACGCAGCAGGATGAAGCCCATGGCATGCGTCCGCAGGCGTACTTGGTCCTCCTGGGTGAGGCTGCCGAAAAACAGGGAATGACGTTGGCCGAGCAGCTGCGCGATACCGGTGTACGGATTGAATCCAATTGCGGCGCTGGTGGCCTCAAAGTCCAGCTCAAGCGGGCGGATCGAAGTGGCGCGCGGTTTGCGCTGATTCTGGGGGACGAAGAAGTTAAAATCGGATCAGTGGCCGTTAAAGACCTGCGCCAGGCGGAGAATCAGGCAAGTGTGACGCAGGCGGCCTTGGGGGATTACCTGAAACAAAAACTTGAATTGGAGAGAAAAAATTGACCTCGTACACGGAACAGGAAGAACTGGATAAACTCAAAGTCTGGTGGAAAAACTACGGGAATTCGCTGATTTTTGGCGTCATCCTGGGCCTGGTCGTTCTGTTTGGCTTTCGCTACTGGAGTCACCAGAAAGAACAGAACCTGGTCGCCGCCTCCGTGCTTTATGACCAGATGGTGCAGAGTTTGCGCACTAGTAATCTTAACGAGGCGATGAAGATGGGCGATACCCTGATCACGGAATATGCCTCGACGCCCTATGCCGCCATGGCGGCTTTGCTACATGCCCGTGTGGATTATGAAGCGGGAGACGCCGCCGCCGCGCGCAAGAACTTGCAATGGGTGATCGACCACGCCAAGGACAGCGGTGCCACACATTCGGCGCGTTTGCGTCTGGCCCGACTCCTTGTAAACAGTGGTGAAATGGACGCCGCCCTGGTGCTGGCCAACGTCAAGGATCAGACGGGTTTTGAGGCCGAGTACCAGGAACTCAAAGGTGACATCCTGTCGGCGCAGGGGCATCGCGACGAGGCGCGCGCGGCCTATCGCGAGGCGCTTAAGCATTTGCCCAACGGATCGCCTTACCTCCCGGTGCTCACCATGAAGCTGGATGACCTCGGACCGGAGAAAGCACTGTGATGAAACGGTTGGTGCTGGTTTCTGTTTTTTCTCTGCTGGCCGGTTGTGGCGGCAGCAAGATCGAGAGTGAACCTCCCGCGCCGCTGACGGATTTTACTGCCGAGCGGAAAGTTCAGAAAGTCTGGAGCGTCGACATCGGCGCGAGCGCCGTCAAAAGCGGGGTTAAGCTTTCCGTGTATTTCGATGGCACGATTATTTACGTGTCGGATCGGCGTGGCCGCGTCAGCGCCTATGCTGCGGACAATGGTCATGAATTGTGGGCGACGCGCGTGGGTCAGCCCGTGACGGGTGCCACCGGCGCTGGTGATGGACTGGTCGTGGTCGCCACCAACAAGGGGCACGTAATCGCGCTCGACCGGAACAACGGCAAGCAGCTGTGGGAGAGCGTGGTGTCGAGTGAGATTCTCGCCCCTGCCGCCATTCATGCCAATGTCGTCGTGGTGCAATCCATTGACGGCAAGATCGTCGGCCTTGCCGCGGCCGACGGCAAAAGGTTGTGGGTGTATGAGCGCCTGGAGCCGGCGCTCAGCCTGCGTGGAACCGCCGCGCCTGTCATCGTCGGCGATGTCGTGTTGACCGGGTTTGCCAGTGGAAAGATTGCCGGTATTCAGCTCAAGGATGGCAAGCTCTTGTGGGAACTGGCCGTATCCCAGCCGCATGGGCGTAACGAGATCGAACGCCTGGTGGATGTAGATATATCGCCGTTGGCGGTTGGCAGCATGCTGTATGCCGCGTCCTATCAGGGCAAGATCATTGCCGTGGAGATGCGGACCGGCCGCATTCTCTGGTCGCGTGATGTGTCTACCTACTCCGGCATGGATGCGGACGATAAAAATATTTACCTCACCGACGATCATGGCGATGTCGTGGCATTCGATCAGCATACCGGCGCGAGTGTCTGGAAACAGGGTCAATTACATCTGCGTAACCTGAATGCGCCGCGCTACATGGATGGGTTCGTCGCGGTCGGAGATTTTGAAGGGTATGTGCACTGGCTGTCGCGTGAGGATGGACACTTTGTTGCTCGGTACCGGGTTGGCCATGCCCCCATTCTCACGCAACCCATCGCCAGCGGAAACATGCTTTACGTCAACGACCAGTCAGGCACGTTGTTTGCGTTGCGCCTTGAGATGAACTGACACACCCGGCACCATTTTTGTTACGCTGACGGCCGTTGCGGTCTAGGAAAAATTTCAATGAAACAGGTAGTCGTGCTTGTCGGCCGCCCCAATGTCGGCAAGTCCACTCTTTTCAACCGACTGACGCGTAGCCGCGCCGCGCTGGTGTCGGACGTGCCGGGTGTAACACGCGATCGCCAGTATGGCGATGGACGGATTGGCGACAAGCCGTATTTTGTGGTCGATACCGGCGGTATTGTGGAGGGCGTGGCCACGGCCACAGCTTCTCTGGATGGCGATCGTAGTGAAATACGCAAGCTTATTTCCATGCAAACACGGGAGGCGCTGACCGAGGGCGACGCCATTATCCTGATTGTTGACGGTCGCGAAGGTCTGCATCCTGTTGACCGTGAACTGGCCACGGACATCCGCCGTCTCGGCAAGCCCGTCTGGCTTGCCGTGAACAAGACGGAAGGCCATACCCCGGAGACCGTGGTGGCGGAGTTTCACGCGCTGGGCCTGGGCGAACCCCATGCCATTTCCTCGGCCCACGGCGAAGGCGTGCCCGAGATGATGGAGCATGTGCTCGCCACATTTCCGGTTTCGGATGAGAACGCAGAAAGCACGGACGATGTTCCGCGTATCGCCATCATTGGAAAACCAAATGTTGGCAAATCAACGTTGGTGAATGCGTTGCTGGGCGAGGAACGCGTGGTGGTGTGTGACCAGCCGGGCACGACGCGTGATAGCATCCATGTTCCGCTTGAGCGTTCCGGGAAGCGCTATATTCTGATCGATACCGCCGGTGTGCGCCGCCGCGCGCGTATTGACGACGCACTGGAAAAATTCTCCGTCATCAAAACCCTGCACGCCATTGATGAGGCCAATGTCGTCATCCTTATTATCGATGCGCGCGAGGGGGTGAGCGACCAGGACGCGGGTCTCGCGGGTTATGCCCTGGAGCGCGGACGGGCCATGGTGGTGGCCGTGAACAAATGGGACTTGGTGGATGAGTCTGGCCGGGATTGGGTCAAGCGCGAACTGGAGCGCAAGCTGGCGTTTCTCGACTTTGCCCGGGCGCATTTCATATCGGCCAAGGAGGGGCAGGGGATCGGCAGTCTGTTCCCCTCCGTGGACGAGGCTTACCTCTCGGCCCACAAGACCCTCACCACCCCCAGGCTTAACCGGGTGTTGGAGGACGCGGTGACCGTTAACCCACCGCCCATGGTTCATGGCCGGCGGATACGCCTCAAATATGCCCACCAAGGCGGGAAAAATCCGCCGATCGTGGTAGTGCACGGAAATCAAGCCTCTGCGCTTTCCGACTCCTATCGGCGTTACCTGTCCAATGTCTTTCGCAAGGCATTTCGCCTGGTCGGCACCCCGGTCAGGGTCGAGTGCCGGACGGAGAAAAACCCCTACGAAGGCAGGAAAACAACCCCCCGTCGCAAACCTGGCAAGCCCGGCAAACACCGGTCGACCCGGAAACGCACCTAAAAGCCGCGTGAACTATACTCAGTACTGGTTTGAAACCTAATATAAAAATGTCCGTATGCCACTTGGCAATTTTGTGGAGCCGTTTATCAGTTCGTTGATGAGGTGGGGCGCATGAGCGCTTACCACAAAAATGCCTTGCCCGTCGGTTACGAGCTGGCGGAATACACGATTGAATCGGTGCTGGGCCATGGCGGATTCGGCATTACCTATCTGGCGCACGACAAGTCCCTGGGCGCGAAAGTGGCGATCAAGGAATTTCTCCCGCAGGACATCGCCAACCGCGACAACAGGACAGCCATCCTTCCAAATCCCTCCCGGGATGCGGTGCGCGATTACCAAACCGGACTCAAAAACTTCGTGAAGGAGGCGCGGGCGCTGGCCCGGTTCAAGCATCCTAATATTGTGCGTGTGTTGCGTTTCCTCGAGGCCAATGGCACGGCGTACATGGTCATGGAATACGAGGAGGGCATGAGTCTCGCCGATCATCTGAAGCGTCACGGAAACAAACTCGATGAGCCGGCGCTGATGCGGATATTTCTTCCGGTCCTAAACGGCCTGCAGGCAGTACACCAGGCCGAGATGCTGCATCTGGATATCAAGCCGGAGAATATCTACCTGCGCAAGGACGGTAACCCGATGCTGATTGATTTTGGTTCCGCTCGTCGAGCTGTTTCCAGTTCAGCCATGCAACGGGTGGCGCTGACGCACGGGTATGCCCCCATGGAACAATATCCTGACAAGGGACAGCCAGGCCCCTGGACCGACGTGTATGCGATCGCGGCCTCGATGTACCGTTGTATCTGCGGCAAGAAGCCGGACGATTCCCTGGAGCGCTATCAGGCGATTCTCAAATATCAGACCGACCCAATGCTGCCGGCCACTAAAATTGTCAAGAAAGGTTTCCAGCACTCTCTGCTGGAGTGCATCGACTGGGCCTTGCAGGTGTATCCCAAAGACAGACCCCAGTCGGCGCGTGAGTTTCAGGATGCCTTGCTCGGCAAGAACCGTCCATCACGGCAGAATATTACCCAGCCGACATCCATCAGCCGTCCGCCCTCCAGTGCCTCGTTCCCGAGAACGCGGGTGCCGGCGCCGGCTTATTTAACAAGAAAGGACAACAGCTCACTCGCCATTGGTTTCCTGGCAGCAGGATTGATGGTCGCAAGCCTGGTCGTGGTGACGGTGGTGTATTGGAGCGATATCAAAGTTTACTGGCCCGGCGCAAATGATCCCGTCGCGGCATCACCCGCAGCGCGTGCGCCAGCCACGTCTTCGTCGCCGGTACACACAGAACTGCCACCACAGGGCTTGGGCAATGCCAAGGCATTGCCCAAGCCCGCCCCGCTAGCGATGCAATACAAGGGCCCACCCGTTTCCATGCCCTCGGTGGCATCGAATACGCTGACAGGGCATCAGGACTGGGTGCAATCGGTTGCCATGGCTCCCGATGGTAAATGGCTTGCCTCCGGCAGCACCGACAAGACGATCAAACTGTGGGTGACCGCCACTGGAAAACTGCTTGGTACGCTACGGCATGGTTATGCGGTCAACGCCATGGGTATTTCTGCTGACGGTAACTGGCTCGCCTCCGCGGGGGACGACGGTACCGTCCGGCTGTGGGAGGCGAAAACCGGCGCCCAGCGTGGGGCGTTGAACGGTTATGGCTATGCCTTGTATGCCATGGCCTTTTCGCCGGATGGAAAACTCTTGGCCGCAGGTGGCAAGGATCGCACCGTGTTTATCTGGAACGTGAATGACGGCAAGCGGTTGCATGCACTCGATGGACACACCAACGATATTTATGCGTTGGCCTTCTCTCCAGACGGAAAATACCTTGCCTCCGCGGGCATGGACAAGACCCTGCGCATCTGGAATGTCGCGAACGGGCAGGAGGCGATGAATCTCTCTGGTCACAAGGATAAGGTGCTCGCGTTGGCCTACTCGCCCGATGGCAAGTGGCTTGCCTCGGGCGATGCCGGGCAGGCGATACGTATTTGGGATGCGGCAACCGGTACCTCTGTGCGCACGTTGACAGAAAATTCTGCGGCTTTGGCGTTGGCCTATTCGCCGGACAGCCGGTGGCTCGCGGCGGGCTACGCGGACAAGACGATACGGTTGTTCGATGCCACGGAAGGCTCAGTCATGCAGAATCTGAGTGGCCACCAAGACTACGTACAGGCGCTGGCTTTTTCACCGGATGGCACGGTTCTGGTCTCCGGAGGCCGCGACAAGACAGTGCGCCTCTGGCGGGCTAAATAAGATTAGCTTTCGTCCGGCCGCAATAACGCAGCGTATTGCACCGGATACGCTAACGCGGGGCTTGACGCGAGGCGGTCGTAGTTCTTTGCAACTTGGCGGCCTCCTGTCCAAGCAGGAGCATGGGATCGACACGGCTGTTGTTGAGGCTGATGGTCCAGTGCAGATGCGGTCCCGTCGCGCGCCCGGTCATGCCGATCTCGCCGATTTTCTCGCCCTGTTTTACGTGGGTTCCGCGCTGCACCGTAATACGGCTCAGGTGGTTGAACATGCTGATAAGGCCCTGGCCGTGATCGATGAACACGGTATTGCCGTTAAAAAAATACGCGCCGGTCTCGATCACGATTCCTTCCGCCGGGGCCAATACCGCCGTGCCCGCGGGCGCGGCAATGTCGATGCCGCTGTGTGGCTGGCGCGGTTCGTTGTTGAAAAAGCGCTTTAACCCGAACACGCTGCTCAGCCGACCGTAGGCCGGCAGTTTGAACCGCAGCGGCGGCGATTCCATATCCGTCCACGTGGTGAAGGCGTGTTGCAACGCCTCATGGTCTTTGGTGATACGCCTCTGGTCCTCCTCGCTGGGTTCGACCATGTGCTTGTCCTTCAGCGTAAGGTGTTGCGATGCATATTCCTTGGGGCTGACCAGAAAGAAATACTCCTGGTTTTTTTCCGGTGTTTCCTTGATCACCACGGCGTGTGGTCCGGGCGCGAGAGTCAGTGGCAGGCCAACGATCGCCTGCCAGTAGCCCATGTGACGTATGACCATCACACGCTGATCTTCGAAATACGCGACCGGCATGGGCGCAGTGTCCGCAGTCAGCGGAACGATGGCGATGCCGCCGGGCACAGTGTTTTCTTGCGGCAATTCCGCCGCCGCGGCCGTGAGGGCAATCACCGTAAGGCCGATGGCGGCGAGTTTAGTCATCATGTGTCTTCTCCACGAGACAATCGATCCGACCATGGGAGAGCTTGGCCTTGATGCGATCACCCGGTTTGATTGAGCGCGCGTCGGTAATCACGGTACCGGTATCGGCGCGAGTAACAATAGTATAGCCGCGTTCAAGGGTGGCGAGCGGACTCAGGGAATTCAATGATTGAACCGCCTGTTGCGTGCGCATGGCGGCGCGATCCAGTTCGCGCCGCATGCCGGTGGCAAGGCGCTCGAATGTATGCCGATACTCAATCAGGAGGGCCTGCAGCCGTGGTCGAGGCGTCTGTTGGCGCAGTCGCCCGCTCACCGCGAGACAATCGGAGCGGGCTTGGTGCAGTCTGGCCGTTTGCGCGAGCGTGAGCCGTTGTGCCAACGCCTTGAGCCGTTGCTGCACGAGCACAATGTGGTTACGCGGGTGCACTAGACGCGCGCCCAGCCAATCCAGATGCTGGCTGCGATTGCGCAGCCCATCGCGCAGGGCTTTCACCAGGCGCGACTCCGTGCGTACGAATTGTGCAAGCCATTCCTCCTGGTGCGGGCTCAGCATCTCGGCCGCCGCCGTGGGCGTCGGCGCGCGCGCGTCCGCCACGAGGTCGGCGATGGTGAAGTCCGTTTCGTGGCCGACGCCGCACACGAGTGGAATCGGGCAGGCGGCGATGGCGCGCGCCACGATTTCTTCATTGAATGACCACAGGTCTTCGAGCGAGCCGCCGCCGCGCGCGAGAATGAGCGCGTCGCAATCGTGGCGTTGTCCGGCGAGTTTGATGGCCGCGGCGATCTTTTCCGCCGCGCCTTCCCCCTGCACCGGCACCGGATAGACAAGGATGGGAATTGCCGGGAAGCGGCGCTTGAGGGTGGCCAGGATGTCATGTAGTACGGCGCCGGAAGGCGAGGTGATGATGCCGATGCGCCGCGGCAGTCGCGGCAGCGGTTTTTTATGTACCGCCTCGAACAATCCTTCCTTCGCGAGGCGTTGTTTGAGCGCCTCGAAGGCGCGCCGCAATGCCCCTTCGCCGGCGTCTTCCAGGTGTTCGACGATTAACTGAAACTCGCCGCGGCCTTCATACAGGCTGACACGGGCGCGTACCAGCACATGCATGCCATCGCGTGGCACGGTGCTGAGTAGCCGTGCCTGGCGGCTGAAGAGGGCGCAACGGATTTGGGCCTGGCTGTCTTTGAGGGAAAAATACACATGGCCGGAGGCCGGGCGCGCCAGGTTGGAGATCTCGCCTTCCACCCAGAGTATGGGAAAGCTGCCCTCGAGCAGCGCTTTGGCTTCGTGGTTTAGACGCGAGATGGTGTAGACATCGCGAAGCGGGCTGGCGGCGGGGCGGAATTCTTCCATGCTCAAAACATAGCCTTCTTAACAAGAATAAAAAAGCCGGGTCGCCCCGGCTTTTTGCGTTGGACTGTTCCGTGCTTATTCGAAACGGGCGACGGGGTTGGCGTTGTCCCGGGCCTGTTGCTGGGCCAGTTGCGCCTCTTTGGTCGCCATATTGACGAGCTTTATCGCCTTGGCCATTTCGGCATCGGCCTTGACGCTATCGCCGCTCTTGCGGGCGGCGTCTGCCTCGATCTTGGCCTCTTTGGATTCCTTCAGGAATTTTTCCGTGTTATTCCAGAGGAAGCCGGTTTTTTCCGCGATCTTGATCTCGTTTTCCGCCTGGGCCACCAGCTGGCTGTAATCGACCTCCTGGGACGGTCCGGTCCCGGTCCACCAACTACAACCGGCCATGATCAGGGTAAACGCGCACATCGTAAGAGCGGTTTTCATCTATCTCCTCCTGAAAATATCTGGATCAAGTGTGGTCTTGTCTCAAGGTAAAGCACAATTTTTTTCACGTCAACCTGAAGTTGTTCCGCCCTGGCAAAAAACCTGCCCGACACGGGGAATAACTGGCTGGGGTTACACGCCGCAGTTTACGGCAGGCCGGCTCTTCCGTATAATGCGGCATGCGTATAGTCCAAGAAGCCCTTACCTTTGACGATGTCCTGCTGCTCCCCGCGCACTCGGCCGTCCTGCCCAAGGACGTCGATCTCAAAACCTCTCTCACGCGTTCCATCAGTCTCAACATCCCCCTGTTGTCGGCCGCCATGGATACGGTAACGGAGGCCCGCGCCGCCATCTGTCTGGCCCAGGAAGGGGGATTGGGCGTGATTCACAAGAATCTCACCTCGGAGCGTCAGGCGGAGGAAGTGCACCGCGTGAAGAAGTTCGAAAGCGGTATCATCAGCAACCCCATCACGGTTTCGCCCGATACCACGATTCGCAAGGTGCTGGAACTCACTCGCGCCCATCATATCTCCGGCGTGCCTGTCACGCAGGGTGGAAAATTGGTCGGCATCGTGACCAGCCGCGACTTGCGGTTCGAGACGCGCTACGACGAACCGGTGTCGCGTATCATGACATCGCAGGAGAAACTGGTAACGGTCAAGGAAGGTGCCGCGCGCGATGAAATCCTCAAACTGTTGCACGCGCACCGCATTGAAAAAATTCTGGTGGTGGATGACAAGTTTGGCCTGAAGGGCCTGATCACGGTCAAGGATATTCAGAAGTCTTCCGAATTCCCGCGTTCCGCCAAAGACCCGAAGGGCCGGCTGCGTGCCGGTGCGGCCGTGGGTGTCGGACAGGGCACCGAAGAGCGTGTCGAACGTCTGGTCGATGCCGAGGTGGACGTGATCGTGGTGGATACGGCGCACGGCCATTCGCAGGGTGTGCTTGACCGCGTACGCTGGATCAAGAAACATTATCCCGACATGCAGGTTATTGGCGGCAACATCGCCACGGCCGAGGCGGCCAAGGCGTTGCGCGATGCCGGTGCGGACGGCGTGAAGGTCGGTATCGGTCCCGGTTCGATCTGCACCACGCGTATGGTCGCGGGCGTGGGTGTGCCGCAGCTCACGGCAATTTCCAATGTGGTCGAGGCGCTGAAGGGCACAGGCATTCCGGTGATCGCCGATGGCGGCATTCGCTACTCCGGCGACATCGCCAAGGCCATCGCCGCTGGCGCCAGCACCATCATGATCGGCAGTCTGCTTGCCGGCACCGACGAATCGCCGGGGCAGGTGGAAATCTATCAGGGGCGTTCTTACAAGTCTTATCGTGGTATGGGTTCGCTCGGTGCCATGGGCGAAGGGTCGAGCGACCGTTATTTCCAGGAACATGCCAAGGGCGACAAGCTGGTGCCGGAAGGGGTCGAGGGCCGCGTGCCCTACAAGGGACCGATGACGAACATCATCCACCAGCTCATGGGTGGTTTGCGTTCCAGCATGGGCTATACCGGTAGCCCTGATATCGATACGTTGCGCACCAAGAGCCAGTTTGTGCGCATTACCAGCGCCGGCATTCGGGAATCGCACGTGCACGACGTGATGGTGACCAAGGAAGCGCCGAATTATCAGCGGGAGTAATCATTCACGGCAAAAGGACTGACATCTTTTGAATAACGGCGCATTGCGCCGTTTTGTTTCTCCCGGACAACAAGCAGAGTATTGGCCAATGACCGATCCGCATTCACAGAAAATCCTTATTCTCGATTTCGGCTCGCAATACACCCAGCTTATCGCGCGCCGCGTGCGTGAGGCGGGGGTCTATTGCGAACTGTATTCTTGGGATGCGCCGATCGGGGAAATCAGGAAATTTGCCCCACGCGGCATCATTCTCTCCGGCGGTCCGGAGTCGGTGACGCTTGCCGCCGCCCCACGTGCGCCGCAGGAAATTTTCGATATGAAGGTCCCCATTCTCGGGATCTGTTATGGCCAGCAGACCATGGCGGCGCAGCTGGGTGGGGAAGTGCAAGGCTCGGACCAGCGCGAATTTGGTTACGCGCGTGTGCGTATGCATGGGCATTCACGCCTGTTCCGCGATATCCGCGACGAACGCATGGACGATGGCAGCGAGTGGTTGCACGTATGGATGAGCCATGGCGACCGTGTCACCAGGCTGCCGCCGGGGTTCAATGTGATTGCCGAAACTGCCGCTGCGCCATTCGCCGGCATCGCCGACGAGGCGCGTGGGTATTACGGCATTCAGTTCCACCCCGAGGTGACGCATACCACCCAGGGCCGCGCAATTTTGCAGCGGTTTGTGCATGAAATCTGCGGCTGTGCCTCGTTGTGGACCCCCAGCAACATTATTGAAAGCATGATTCAATCGGTGCGCACGCAGGTGGGGCAGGACGAGGTCATGCTCGGGCTCTCCGGTGGCGTGGATTCGTCGGTGGTCGCCGCGTTACTCGCGCGCGCTATTGGCAAGCAGCTTACCTGTATTTTCGTGGACAACGGCCTGTTGCGTCTGAATGAAGGCGATCAGGTGATGGATACCTTTGCTCGGCACATGGGCGTGAAGGTGATTCGGGTGGATGCCGAGGAGCATTTCCTCTCAGCGCTCAAGGGCGTGGCGGACCCGGAACAGAAACGCAAGATTATCGGGCGCGCCTTCATCGAGGTGTTCGAGGCAGAGGCGGCGAAGATTAAGAATGCCAAGTGGCTTGCGCAGGGCACAATCTACCCGGATGTCATCGAATCCGCCGCCTCCAAAACCCAGAAGGCGCATGTCATCAAGTCACACCACAACGTCGGCGGGCTTCCCGAGCACATGAAGCTGAAGTTGCTCGAGCCATTGCGTGAGCTCTTCAAGGACGAGGTGCGTCGTATTGGCGAAGAACTCGGGTTGCCGCACCAGATGGTCCACCGTCATCCGTTCCCCGGCCCGGGCCTGGGCGTGCGGATCCTGGGCGAGGTCAAGAAGGAATATGCGGAAATATTGCGCAAGGCCGATGCTATCTACCTTGAAGAGTTATACCGCCATGACCTCTACGAAAAGATCAGCCAGGCGTTTGTGGTATTTTTGCCGGTAAGATCCGTGGCCGTCCTAGGCGACGCGCGCGCCTATGATTATGTCGTGGCGTTGCGCGCTGTCGAGACCGTGGATTTTATGACCGCCAACTGGGCGCATATCCCCTATGATGTGCTTGGTATCATTTCCAACCGCATCATCAATGAAGTGCGTGGCATTTCGCGCGTGGTCTACGACATCTCCGGCAAGCCACCGGCGACCATCGAGTGGGAGTGACACCACCTACGGTGCGGGATCAGGAATTCATGCGCCGCGCCATCGAGCTTGCGTATCAGGCGGAAGCGATGGGCGAGGTGCCCATCGGTGCCGTAGTGGTATCAAATGACGCCATCGTCGGTGAGGGCTGGAATCAGCCGATTGTCTCGCGCGATCCCACGGCCCATGCCGAGATCATCGCACTGCGTGCTGCCGCTGCACACCTTCGCAATTACCGCCTTCCTGGAACCACGTTGTATGTCACGCTGGAGCCCTGTTCCATGTGCGCCGGCGCCATTGTTCACGCGCGGGTCGGGAGGGTAGTGTTTGGCGCGGCCGATCCCAAGGCCGGCGCCGGCGGTTCTGTCGTCAACCTGCTCAACTTCGATCGTCTGAATCATCGCGCCGAAGTTACCGGGGGTGTGCTCGGCGACGAATGTGCCGCGCAACTCAAGACTTTCTTCCAGGCAAGACGACGCTGACCGTTATTTTTCATTAACCTGCTAGATCGCTGGCGCCTTGAGGTTGAGCGCCTCGGGTTTGTTCCTGGTCCGTTCTTCCTCGTCGATTCTTACCAGCACGTCGTAGTAGGCGCGAATGCTGTTGACGAAAAGCACCGGCTCCAGACCGCGGGCGTAGCCGTATTTTGTTTTGCTGTACCAGGCTTCATTGGCCAGCAGCGGCAGACTTTCCTTGACGTCGTTCCAT
>JBGPBL010000006.1:0-71082 GCA_041481225.1 Sulfurifustaceae bacterium
CATGTCAGGCAACAGAGACCGCGGACTCGTTGTGAATGCGATCGGCGATATGGCGCGCGTGATCGAGTTCTGCCAGCAGCACGGGCAGCGGCGGGATATGGTCGTCGCGCTCGATCATGGCTGAGACACGCCCGAAGCGACGCACGGCCTCGGCGTACAGTTCCCACACCGGGTCGATGATCGGTTCATCGTGGGTATCGATGATGTAATCACCGAGATTGCGATGACCGGCGAGATGGAACTGCTGCACCCGTCCCCGGGGAATGGCCGCGAGGTAGGTGCGCGGGTTGAATCCGTGATTGAAGCTGCTGACGTAGATGTTGTTGATGTCGAGCAGGATCAGACAGTCCGCGCGCTCGACGACGGCGTTCAGGAATTCCCATTCCGTCATCTCGGACTGGAGATAACTCACGTAACTCGACACATTCTCAAGCAGAATCCTGCGCCCGAGAAAATCCTGCGCCTGCCGAACCCGCGCGGCCACGTGGTCGATGGCCTCTTCGGTGTAGGGCAACGGCAGCAGGTCGTGGGTGTTGGTGCCGTTCAGCCCACCCCAGCACAGATGATCAGAGATCCAGGCCGGCTCGACACGATCAGCGAGCGCCTTGAGTTGCTTCAGGTAATCTCGGTTAAGCGGGTCGCTGGAACCAATGGAAAGCGATACCCCATGCATGACCAGAGGATAACGTTCGCGGATGCGGTCGAGGTAGTAGAGCGGCTTGCCACCGGGAACAAGATAGTTTTCCGAAAGAACCTCGAACCAGTCGACATTGGGCCGCTCATCGAGAATCGTCTGGTAATGATTGGTGCGCAGACCAAGACCTAAACCAAGACCGGGATATGTAATAGATGGCGTTTGCATGTTATCGGATGAAAATAACCGGGCACGTCGGTACCCGGTTATTTTACGCACCTAAAGTTTGAATTACTTCATCTCGCCCATGTCTTTCTTCATCTTATCCTTCGCGGCGTTGCATTCTTCCTTGCCCAGGAGCAGCCAGCCCTTGCCCTTGCAACTGTTATGGCCCTTGCAGGCGCTAGATGCGGTTTGACAGGCGGACTGGCCCTTGCAGGCGTTGGCACCGTCGCAATGAACCTTGGCTACCTCTTTCTCGGCATAGGCGGCCGGGATTCCAGCGGCGGCAAAAAGGCCGGCGGCGGCTGTGGCGAGGGCAAGACCGGTAAGTTTTCTGGCGTTCATATCTCAATTCTCCTGATTTAAGGTTGTTAGGGACCGCCTGTCCACACTCTTTCTTTAACCGGAACAGCCAGCATGGGAAGCGTCCTCCCATTAGTCGCAGCAGAGGCAATTTCATTACACGGAAAATTCTCCAGTAAATACCCTTTTTTCATGCCGGCTGAACCAAATTGTGTCCGGCCAACCAGCGTCTACACTTCCAGCAGGGGAAAAGTATAAAGCGGGAGCCACAATGACATTGATTCTTTCTGTGCCCAACCTGTCGGCACGGACATCCGATGAGATTGAATTACATCCTGAGAAGGTAAAAAAATGGCTGGAGAACCTGCCATTGCTCAACGTGGCGGAAACCGGCCGCAAGCTGTTTTCCGCCCTGTGCGCCTACAACCGCGTTGAGTTCGACGACAAGCTGCGCTGGCAGTTGCTTGAACTCTACCGCCAACCGATCAAACAGATCTCGTTTGAGTTGATGAAACAGTACATCGGCCTACCGCTGCCGCTGACCGACAAGCACCGGGGCATCGCCGAACTGAACCGACAGTTTCAGATGGAACTGGCCTACGGCTACAAGCGGATTTTGCTGAACACCACGGACAAACCCGTTGTCCTGGAAATCGATCGGGCGCTGCGCGCACTTGCCACACAACGCGCCATTCGCCACCTGACGGAAGTCCTCGCCGTTTCCTATCAGACGTACTCGCCCACCCCGCTTGGCGTGTGGCGGGAAATCCACGAACTCTATGTGCATGCGGAAACCATGGGGTTCCTGCCGATGGAGCTGGAAGACCCGCTGATCAAGGCCGTCACTTCCTATGGGATCGGCCATGCCTACAAACAGGCGCTGCTGCTCGAGTTCAGTAACCCTTACCACCTTCCGGCGCGCGCGGTAGATAGGGTTAATCAATACCTGGACCGCTGGGCGCCGCTCGCACAATTAACGGCGGCCACCACCACCTATAATCCCACCTGTCAGTTCCTAGTCGACCGGGAAAACGACCGCGCCGGGATTGCCTATACCAGCAATGAAGTACTGGAACATCCCGAACATTACCAATTACTCAACACCACCGAGCTGGCGCGCCAGGTGCACACACAGCTTACCCAACTGCAACAGGGTCAGACACCCGCTGCCAACGGCTTGGGTGAAACTTTTTTCCTGGAGGCCGGCCAGGATCTTCTGAGGCGCTTGATTAGTGTCTGGGGTGTGAACCCCCAGAGATCGTTTCGTCGCAACCAGCGTTTCGGCCTTCAGATCGAGATGGCGGTCGGACTCGAAGCCATCAACTATTGGTTAAACGGGGGTAACAAGTTTTCCGTCAGCTCCACCCTAGTCGGTCCCATGCCACACCGCATGTGGGCCAATCTCACAGAGAAGAAAAAAGTCGAGGAAAAGATACCCGACATGAATTTGTCCACGTGGGACGTGGACGATGAAAGTGCCGGTGGGCTGTCAATATCGAAGAACGGTCAGATTCGCACCCCAGTCCGCGTCGGCGATCTCATTATCACGCGCACGCCCGGAGAAGGTAATCCCTGGAGCATCGGTGTAATCCGCTGGGCCATCGGTGTCACTTCCGCGATCGTGGAAGTCGGCATACAGCGACTGGCACCCAGCGCCGAGCCCGTGGTGATAAAAACGGTCAACGTCGAGCACAAGGAAAGCGACTTTCTACCGGCCCTGCTGTTGCCAGAAATCCGGCCGCTGAAACAACCGCAAACGCTCATTACCCACCACGGCGTGTACAAACCGGAGCATCAGGTTTACATGGACAATGGGTTGAGGCTTTACAAAATTACACCGACCCGGATGATCGAGGCCAGCCATTCATTCGAGCAGTTCCAGTTCGATATTCTGGATACCTGAGAATCCTCCCGCGTGGATTTATTTTCTTCGGCGCGTGGCCTGTCGTCCTGCTCGATTGCCAGGCCATTCCGGCAACGTGGCGGTGACCACGGCCCCCAACAGAATCACCGTCCACGATAAATAAATCCAACTGAGAAATACCGGCAACACGGCTACCGCCCCGTAAATCACCTTGTATGACGAAAAACCCAGCACAAATATCTTGAAGGCACGCTTGGCGATTTCAAACAGGATCACCGCAACGAGACTGCCCACGAACGCGTGGCGCAGACGAACGCGACAATTCGGTACCACCGCATAGAGCAGCAGAAACGCCAGCAGCTCGAAGAGAACCGGAAATGTGTCAAGCAAAAAATCCCGCGCACCGTTTGGGGCGGAATGCTTTGCAAACAACGGGGCATCAATCAGGTGCGAGGTAATGGAAAGGCTGATACCGATCAGGATCGGACTAAGCGTGAGCAGCGCGACATAGCCCATATACCGATGCAATCGTTTGCGTGTCTGCGGCACATGCCAGATATCGTTAAACGTGCGTTCGATCGTAGCCATGACCATGAGCGAGGCCAGTGCCAGAAACAGCATGCCCCAGAACGTCAGCTTGCCGGCATTGGCGGCGAAGTGCAGCAGGTATTTGCGCACCACCTCACCGGAAGCGGGCACAAAGTTCCCGTATATAAATTCCTGCACCATCGCCATCCATGACTCAAACGCCGGCAACAGGGACAACACGGCAAAGGTAACCGCCGTCAGCGGCACCAACGCCAGTAGCGTGGTATAGGAAAGCGCACCAGCCACGCGCAGGCAGCGGTCCTCGGCGAAACGCTGCCACACCAGTTTTACAAATTGCCTGGCGAAAAAAAGAAAGTCCTTTAAACCGATAGACCGGCGGGGATGTATGGTCATTCGGAACCAAACCTAGCCCTGCCATGGTAAGCTGTCAAGAAAACACACGAGTCAGGTTTACAGGAGACGACATGCCCGTGACGATCTACCACAATCCCCAATGCTCCAAATCGCGGCAAACACTGAAGCTGCTCGAAGAACGTGGAGTAGAACCGAAGATCATCGAATACCTGAAGGAACCACCCACCGAGCCTGAACTCAAGCACGTGCTCAAGCTCCTTGGCCTGAAGCCACGAGAACTGCTTCGCAAAAAAGAAGTGGAATACAAAAAGGCCAAACTCGACAAACCCGATCTGTCCGATGCCGAGATCGTCCGCGCCATGGTCAAGTATCCCCGGTTGATCGAGCGACCCATTGTCGTCAGTGGAACCAAAGCAGCGCTCGGCCGGCCGCCTGAAAACGTATTGAAGATTCTTTAATCCGGAACCACTGGAAGACAGCAGTACGACAGGCGGATCAGCCGGCTTCCAGGCTGCGAATAAACGGAATCGTGACACGCCGCTGATGTGCCAGCGAGGCGCGGTCAATGCGGTCGAGCAGATCAAACAGGGAATGGGTGTCGCGCGGGTAGCGATTGAGAATATACCGCACCACCTCCTCCGGCATCTCAAACCCGCGGTTGCGCGCGCGCAGGCGCACGGCATCCAGTTTTTCCACATCATCCAGCGGCTGCAATTGATACACGGGCCCCCAGGCAAGGCGGGTGCTAAGTTCGGGCATGCGCAACCCGATGTGGTTCGGACCTCCTGAGGCGGCGGCAATCAGTGTGCCGCGGGCGTGGCGTAGATGTTCACTCAGGGAAAACAACGCCGTTTCCCATTCGGGCTTGCCGGCAATGCGATCGACATCGTCAAGACAAACCAGCGGCATATCCCCAACATCTTCAAGCAGCGAGATCGAGAGACTGGATGCCTCTGCCAACGGAACATAGACCGGGGTGCTGCCGAACTCCTGCGCCAACCGGCAGGCGGCCTGCAACAAATGGGTTTTGCCGGACCCGGAGACACCCCACAGGAACAACGCCGGCTCACGCGTTTCGCCTTGGGCGGCCGCCACCACGGCTGACCGCAGGCGTTCCAACGCTTCAAGATTGGCCGTTGCCAGAAAATTACTGAACGAAGAGCCGTCCTTCAGCCGCAGGTTCAGCGAAAGCTGATAACTCATGGTGTTTCGCGTGTGATGGCACGGCGTTTCTTTCTGGGAGCGTCGGGGGTGCCGCGCACATAGGTCTTATGTACATGGCGCAGCCACACCTTGAGCACGGCAGCGGACGGCAACGCCAGTAACACACCCAAAAAACCGAACAATTGGCCGCCAGCCATGATGGCAAAAATCACTGCGACCGGATGCAGACCGATGCGATGGCCAACCAGCTTTGGTGTTAGCAACAAGCCATCAAGCAACTGGCCAGAGAGGAACACGGCGAGCACCAAGACAGGATGCATCGCGTCGTGGAACTGTAAATAGGCAGCGACGCCGGCGGTCAGCACGCCGGTGATGAAACCCAAATAAGGGACGAAGCTCACCAATCCAGCAAGGAGTCCGATCGGCAGTGCCAGATCGAGCCCCACCAACGTAAGACCGGTGGAATAAATGACGGTCAGCGCCGCCATCACCGACAATTGGCCACGCAGAAAACTGCCCAGCACCTTATCCGTCTCTTGTGCCAGCCGCTGCACGCGGCCCTGCCACCGGGGAGAAAAGAGACCCTTGGCGCGCATCAGGAGGCTCTCCCAGTCCAGCAATAGATAGAATGTCACCACCGGAACCAATAACAGGTTAACGAACCAACCGAGCAGACTCAATCCGGACTGTGCCACGTAGGTCGTCAGCACCCCCACCCAGTTGCCAACCTCGCGCCAATGATCGAGAAGCGTCTGCCGAGCAGCCTCCATGTCAGGTGCGAAATCGATTCCCAATATGGCCTCTGCTTGCGGGAGCGCTGTGTGCTGCAGCCAATCTATGTACTTGGGCATCTTGGCGGCAAACGCGACAATCTGTGACTGCACGGCCGGAATCAGAAAAAATGGAACGGCTGCCAGGAACGTCATAAACAGCAGAAACACCAGGATGACGGCGAGCGGCCGTGGCAAATGCATCCGCGTCAGTCCTGACACCATCGGATTACAAACATAAGCGAGCAGCCCGGCGAACAGAAACGGGGTTAACACCGGCGCCAACAAATATACCAGCCAGCCGGACAGTATCAGCAGCGCCAGAGTGAAAATGGATCGTGCTTCGGTCATGCTGTCTTTTCTCGACGGCGGCGTCCTGACGGCTGCACGGGTTCGACCTCTTTGCGCATGCCCCACAGCCAAATGTAATGCACACCACTGGCGACCGTGGTGGCCATCACCGCATACACCAACCCCTCCACCATCATGGGATAAACCATAACCAGGGCCTGCTGCAGCAGGATCACGATAACGAGGGCGATTTGCATGAGCGTGTTGAACTTGCTGAGAAGACTTGGGCGCATCTGCACCGGGCCAACCATGGAGGTATAGACCAGATAGCCGCCAATAATAAAGAGATCGCGAAACGCCACGGTAAGCATCAACCAGAAAGGCACGTGTTCAAGCAGGGTAAGCATTACGTACGCGCTGACGAGCAATATTTTATCGGCCAGGGGATCGAGAATGGACCCGAGGCGACTGGTCAGGTGGAACCGCTTGGCGATAAAGCCGTCGAGCCCATCCGACACCCCGGCAAAAACAAACACCACGAGCGATGAAACATAATCCTGCTCTCGCAGCAGCAGGATCAGGACCGGCGCCAGCGCGATACGGGATAGCGTGATCAGATTGGGAAGATGGGAAAAATTCACTGTCGTTCCGGGTTATCCAGGGAATCAGTCAGGATTTAATTGGCGCTTGGCCGGCAGGGTTCAGCTCCCGCCCCATACCGACGCACGCTATCGACAGGGCCGTTTTAAGTCAAGGTTTACACCCGCGGGTGGCAGCCCTACCATACGCATCCTTGAATCCCGGAGAATTTCGTGAATAAGCCGCGTATTTCCCTCACCTACCGCGATGCCGGTGTGGACATCGATGCGGGCGACGATCTGGTCGAAACCATCAAGCCCATTGCTGCCGCCACCAACCGTCCCGGAGTCTTGGCCGGCGTGGGTGGTTTTGGGGCGCTGTTTCAGGTTCCGACCGATCGCTACCGCGAGCCGGTGCTGGTGTCGAGCACCGATGGCGTCGGCACCAAGCTCAAGCTCGCCATCGAGCTTAACAAACACGACACCATTGGCATCGATCTGGTCGCCATGTGTGTCAATGATGTCATCGTGCAAGGTGCCGAACCGCTTTTCTTCCTCGATTACTTCGCCACCGGCAAACTCGACAACGAGACGGCCAAGGCGGTGATCCGCGGCATCGGCGAAGGCTGCCGTCAGGCCGGTTGCGCCCTCGTCGGCGGCGAGACCGCGGAAATGCCAGGCATGTACAGTCAGGGCGACTACGACCTCGCAGGCTTTACCGTGGGCGTGGTGGAAAAATCGAAAATCATCGATGGCCTCTCGGTCAAGATGAACGACGTCTTGATCGGTATTGCCTCCAGCGGCCTTCATTCAAACGGTTACTCGCTCGTGCGCAAAGTCATCGAGGTGAACAAGGCCGCGCTCAGCCAGCCCTTCGATGGTCGTCAACTTGGCGACGTTCTGCTCACACCAACACGCATCTACGTCAAATCGCTGCTCGCATTGTTGCGTCTGGTGCCCGTGCATGCGGCCGCGCATATCACCGGCGGCGGTCTGCCGGGGAATGTCCCGCGCGTATTGCCCAAGGGCGTGCGTGCTGTCATCGACGGCCGCGCCTGGAAACGCCACGCGATCTTCGACTGGTTGCAGGAAAACGGCGGCATTGAAGATTTTGAAATGTACCGCACCTTCAATTGCGGCATCGGCATGGTGCTGGCGGTCGATGCACAAGACGCGGAAAAGACGATCGACATTCTCCAGGCCACCGGTGAAACCGCTTCCATCATCGGCCGCATCGAACGTATCGAAGGAGACGATCAGGTTGTCATTCAGAAATGAGCGCGCCGCTCGGCGTCGTCGTCCTGATCTCGGGCCGCGGGAGCAACCTGCAGGCCATTATCGATGCCACGCGCGCCGGGAAACTCCCGATTGTACTGCGCGCGGTTATCAGTAACGAGCCGGGGGCGGAAGGGCTCAAGCGCGCTCAGTCCGCCCATATCCCTACCCATGTGGTCTGTCATCGTGACTTTGGGTCACGCACCGAATTCGATCGGGCGTTGATGCAGAAAATTGATGCCTGCCACCCACAACTTGTGGTGCTTGCCGGATTCCTGCGCATCCTTGGCAAAAACTTTATCGATCATTACGCCGGCCGCCTGATCAATATCCACCCTTCCCTGCTGCCGGACTTCCCGGGGCTCCGTACCCATGCACGCGCATTCGAAAGCGGTGTTCCCTATCACGGCACAAGCGTGCATTTCGTCACCCACGAAGTCGACACCGGTCCGATCGTCATCCAGGCCAAGGTCAAGGTGCTAGCCAGCGATACCCCCGACAGCCTGGCCGCGCGCGTGCTGGAGGAAGAACACCGGATTTATCCCTTGGCGATCCGCTGGTTTGCCGAGGGCCGGCTGACCCTCGAAGGGAACAGGGTATTGGTCGATGGTAAAGTGCGGGCCGAACAGGGTCTGATTGCCCAGAAATCCAGCCCCGACGGTGACGACTCATCTCCCTGACCAGCCGCCCAACACCCTGAAATAACATGATTAGTGCCGGATATACAGCTCATGGCCCTGATCCGTTACCCTTGGGGGAATAAATCCATGGCTAACCCCGTCTTTGTACAGGTAATTTAAAATAGGAATCACCGTCCCATTTTATGGATGTATTCAATTTCCTATGCCGCACACGCGAGGCAAAAGTCAGACTCGAGCAACACCGGTTGCGGCTGTACCGCATCGCCTACGCCTGGACCCACAGCGCCGTCCTCGCCGACGACCTGGTCCAGGAAACCCTGGCCAAGGCACTGCGCAAGTCCGGGCAGTTGCGCAATCCGAACGCAGGCGACGCCTGGCTCTACAGTATCCTGTCGAATTGCTATAACGATCACTTCCGCCGCCTGCGGGTAACGGAAGAAATCGATAACAACACCCTGACGCATGATTTCACCCCGGAGAAGGAGAGCAGCCAGCAGGAGATCGTCCACAAAGTCAGGTTGGCGATCGCCAAGTTGCCTGAAGGACAGCGCCAGGTCGTTACCCTGGTGGACATTCAGGGACTGAGCTATGTGGAAGTCGCTCAGGTTCTGAATGTACCCATCGGCACGGTAATGAGCCGGCTGTGCCGCGCACGCGGCGCCCTGAAAGGCCTGCTGAATGACCTGGCGCCGAAGACGGGCGCGGAAGAAACGAAAATCCGGAGAATCAAATGAATCAAGACGACAAATTTTCTGACGAATACCTGAACGCCTTCGTCGACGACCAGCTGACGCCCGAGGAAAGAGAGCAGGTATACGCTCGCCTTTCTCAGGACGATGCACTCAAGCAACGGGTCTGCCAGCTCCGCCAGGTAAGCGACCTCGTGAGCTTCGCTTACAAGCAATTGCCACAACCTGCCCCCGGCCTGCGTACCGCGAAGGCGGGAAAATGGTTCGGTCTCGGTCTGGCCGCCGGTCTTGCGCTGGCGGTCAGCGCTGTGGCGGGTTGGTTGCTGTACCCGTCCTCAACGCCGAATACTGGTTCGCCGGTGACGCAGGCGGCAAGCCCCTCGGCGGCGTCGATCGCGTCCGCCAACGACGTGGAAAAAGTGTTGATCCACATCAGCGACGGCCAGCCGCTGCACCTCAAGAATGCCCTGGACGAGGTAGAGAACCTGATGCGCTTCTACCGCAAGTCGAATCAGCATGCGCGCGTGGAAGTCATCACCAATGGCGATGGCCTGAACCTGCTGCTCGCCGAAACCACTACCTATGCCGCCCGCATCGGCCGAATGCAGAAGGAATACGCCGGCCTGACATTTGTGGCCTGTCAAAACACCATCGACCGGCTTAAAAACGAATTGGGCGTTTCCGTCAAACTCCTGCCCGGGGTCGTGGTCGTTGATTCGGGCGTGGCACAAATCATGCGCCGCCAACACCAGGGTTGGGCCTATATTCAGGTCTAGTTTTCTCCGACTTCCGCCGGGGTGGATGATGTTTCTTGTGAAACGAATTTTCCTGTTCGCATTCGTGACGTTTCTCGGTCACGGTGTGGTGGCGGGCGCCACCCATGCGGAAAGCCGGGAAAAGCAGAAGGTCGTCTATCACGTTAACGTCGATGACGGAAAGGTGCTCAATACAGCGCTGAAAACCATCCAGAATCACCTCAATGTCGTAGGCGTCGGCAACCTCGATTTGCGTGTGGTACTGCACGGTGACGGTATTGCGCTGTTGCAACTGGCGAACAGCGATCCCACCCTCCAGGACAAGGTAAAGAATCTCAAGCACCAGGGTGTCCACTTCATTGTCTGCAACAGCACGTTAGCGTCCCGGAAAATTGATTTCAAAAGGGATCTCTACGACGTCACCGAGGAGGACATTGTCCCCAGCGGGGTTGCCGAAATCGCGCGCCTCCAGTCGCAAGGCTTCTCCTATATAAGGCCCTGAACCATTTCCCTGTCCCTCCTCCGCCCGCAGTAAAATGTGGGCTTTTTTTTGGCTGTATGACTCGCTATCCTACGTGCCAAACCACCCTGCACACTGATACATAAACACCGATCGGCTATCCATCCCCATGCAAGAACTGCTTGATATTTTGCCGTCGAGTACCGCGATCCGCGAATTCCTGAATTCGCGATCCACCTGGTGGCAGGCCGGCGTTTTCCTTATGGGCCTGTTCACTGCCAATCTGCTGGGAAGCTGGCTGCAAGAGCGTTTGCAAACGGTCACACCACCCAGCGCCGACGAAGGTGTCACACGCACCGCCGTGCGCACCGGAGCACTCGCCCTGGTCCCGGTACTCCTGTGGCTATGGCTGCTGGCGGCGATGGCAATCCTGCGCAACCATGACGCAGCCACAAATCTTCTGCACCCGTCCATGATCCTCGTCGGTGCACTCGCCGTCATCCGCATGGTGGTGTTCGTGCTCCGTCACAGCCTTGCCCCCGGTGGACGTCTCAAGGCCTGGGAGGGCGTAGTCACGGCCGGCATCTGGATTCTCGTGGCGCTGCATATTCTCGACTGGCTCCCGTTTGTGCAGCAGATGCTGGATGAATATGCGCTGAACTTCGGCAAGGTCCGCATCTCGCTCTACAACGTCGCGAGCTTTGTCCTATCCATCGCCATACTGCTGTTGCTGGCCTTGGGAGTGACCAACACTCTCCGCAACCGCATTATGCGAAGTGACGTGCTCGAAGGCGGCATGAAGATCGCGCTTTCCAAGCTGGTCCGGTTCGTGTTGCTTACGCTCGCCGTCGTTGTTGCCATGATGGCGGCGGGGATCGACCTCACCGCCTTCGCGGTCTTTGGCGGTGCCCTCGGTGTCGGGCTGGGTCTTGGACTGCAGCGGGTGGTGAGCAACTTCATCAGCGGCTTCATCCTTGTTTTCGAGGGATCGATCCGCACGGGAGACGTGATCAGCTACGGCAACACCCTGGGCACCGTCAAGGCGCTGCACACACGGCATGTCGTCATTCACACGCTCGATGGCCTCGATATCCTGGTGCCCAACGAAAACCTGATGACCACCGACATCACCAACTGGTCTTACGAAGGTGACCGCCGTGTCCGGCTGCGGCTGCCGGTACAAATCAGCTATGACAACGAGCCGGAGGAAGCCATGACACGCCTGGTGCGCGTGTCCGGCGAATGTCACCTGGTGCTGAAGGAGCCCGCGGCCATGTCCCGCCTCACCGGGTTTGGGGACAATGGGGTCAACCTGGAGTTGCAGGTATGGGTTGAGGATCCCGAGCGTAGTGGCGAGATACGGTCTGAACTCTACCGACTCATCTGGAAAGACTTCAAGGCCTTGGGCATCAACTTCCCTTACCCGCAGCGCGATGTTTACATCAAGGATTTCCCGGCGTCGGCAATTTCCCCTCCTGCCGGTAAACCAGGTAATCATGCAGAATCCGCGCGTGGTCAAAAGCGAGTGACGAAGGCCAAGCGTCCGGAGTAAACACACCAACCCCGGCGGCATCGTCCTGCGCGCGGGGGATACCGGATGCCTCGGCGACATACACCACCGACGCGGTATGGTTACGCGGGTCCCGCGCCGGATCGGAGTAACAGCCAAGCAGCGTTTTGAGCGTCACGGCAAGTGCGGTCTCTTCTTCTGCCTCGCGCACGGCGGCATGTTCGACCGACTCACCCACATCCACGAACCCTCCCGGTAACGCCCAACCGTGCGGCGGGTTTTTGCGTTCGATAAGCACCACGGGATGACCCGGGCGGTCTTTAAGTTCAATGATGATGTCCACGGTAAGTGCGGGGGTTTTTGGTGCGGGCATAATATGTTTTATCGATATATCCATGTACATGAGCCGCTTTTCGTGGCCGCATCATTATTCGTCGTTTTGGCAGTTCTAATGGGTATATACTTACACAATTGATTTTCCAGAACGAGGGTTTCTGAATGCTTGAAGGATTAATTGTATTACCTTGGTGGGGGTATATTATCGTCGCACTTGTTTTTACCCACATCACCATCGCCGCCGTCACCATCTTCCTGCACCGCCATCAAGCCCATCGGGCGCTCGTTCTTCACCCCATCGTGAGCCATTTCTTCCGCTTCTGGTTGTGGCTGACCACAGGCATGGTCACCAAGGAGTGGGCGGCTATCCACCGCAAACACCACGCCAAGGTGGAAACCCCCGAAGACCCGCACAGCCCACAGCAATACGGCATCAACACGGTCATGTGGCAAGGTTCCGAGCTCTACCGCAAAGAGGCGAAGAACCATGAAACGCTGGAAAGATACGGGCACGGCACGCCAGACGACTGGCTCGAACGTAATGTCTACACGGGCCGCAGCAAACATGGTATCGCGCTGATGTTCGTCATCAACGTTGTCCTCTTCGGCCCACTCGGCATTACCATCTGGGCAACCCAGATGATCTGGATTCCAATTTTCGCCGCCGGCATCATCAACGGCATTGGTCATTACTGGGGCTACCGCAATTTCGAAGTGGCCGACGCCAGCACCAATATCCTCCCTTGGGGCATCCTCATCGGCGGTGAGGAACTGCACAACAACCACCATACCTTCGGCAGCTCCGCCAAGCTTTCTTCCAAGTGGTGGGAATTCGATATCGGCTGGTTGTATATCCGCCTCATGGAAATCGTGGGGCTTGCCAAGGTAAAAAAGATTCCTCCGGCGCTTTCCTACAACGAAACCAAACAGCATATCGATATCGACACGGTCAGGGCCGTCATCACCGCACGTTTTCAGGTGATGTCACACTTCGCCCGAGAGGTAATGCAAAACGTACACCGCGAGGAACTGAAAAAAGCCGATCGTGCTGACTACGAATCCTGGGCGCTGCTGAAACGCACAAAGCGTCTGATGGTACGCGAAACGGCATTGCTCGACGAAACTTCACGCCATCGGCTGCACAAGGTTCTGGAACAGAACGGCACACTCAACACCGTCTACACCATGAAGCAGAAGCTGCAGGACATCTGGCAACGTTCCGCCACCACGCAGGAAAACCTGCTGCACGCGTTGCAGGAGTGGTGCCATGAGGCCGAGGCCACCGGGATCCAGGCGTTGCATGATTTCTCCCAGAAGCTGCGCACCTACATACTCGTTCCCACAGTAATCTAACAATTGTTCATGAAAAAAAACCCGCCTCTGGCGGGTTTTTTGTTTCTATTCCGGAATTCAAATCAGCCGGGAGAGACGCTTGTGCAAAGGACTTGAGCGTGGAAAATGTGCCAGTAAAAAGCTCATCTGGTCGGCAAGAATCCGCCGGCCTTGCAGATAAATATATTCCGCATGGGTCGGTGTAAACGGCACCGCCAGCAGTTCCAGCCCCGCCTGTTCCGGCGTACGACCGGCCTTGTGGTTATTGCAACGCTTGCAGGCCGTAACCACATTGTTCCAGGCATCCGTGCCACCGGCGCTCAACGGGATAATGTGGTCGCGCGACAGGCCGCGGGCAGCGAACTGCGTGCCGCAGTAGAGACACAGGTGCAAGTCACGGGAGAACAGAGTCTGGTTGTTCAGCGGCGGAACATAATGCGCCCGCGCCTTCAGCACGGCATGGCTGTCGCCGTGGGTGGCGACGATGGAGTTGATCTCAATGATGGAGCGCAGACCGGTGATGGCGTTGTGGCCACCGTGGATTTGATAAAGCGGCACCCCGCAGGTATAGGCTACCTGCCCCAGGTGATAGATCCGGACGGCCTCTTTGAAATCAATCCATTCAAGCGGCATTCCTGACGCGTCGGTCCTCAGTACTTGTTGATTTAGTGAATACACGACTTGCCTTTCCTGCAATCAACAAAACACACATTACTTAAATATATTTATGGCAGAAAAGCGCGGACTTGTACATAGCGATATCCTCGTCGCCACCCGCCAGCGGTGTAAAATGCCATAAAAAAACCCGGCATGGCCGGGTTTCTTACAGTGGAACAGTGTTCCCCTATTTGATCTTCGCTTCCTTGTACGCCACATGCTTGCGTACAACGGGATCGTATTTCTTGAGCTCAAGCTTGTCCGGGGTGGTGCGCTTGTTCTTGGTCGTGGTGTAGAAATGCCCAGTACCGGCGCTCGAAACCAGCTTGATCTTCTCGCGTATTGCCTTGGCCATGGATATGCTCCTTAAAACTTCTCGCCACGGGTGCGCAGGTCGGCCAGTACGGCGTCAATACCTTTCTTGTCGATGGTCCGCAGCCCCTTGCTCGACAGACGCAGATTTACCCAACGTTTCTCGCTCTCGACCCACAGGCGGCGGTTTTGCAGATTGGGCAGAAAGCGGCGGCGGGTCTTGTTATTCGCATGGGACACATTGTTCCCCACGAGCACGCGTTTACCCGTAACCTGACAGACTCTGGACATCGGAAATCTCCTTAAAATGGCCCGGGTATACCCGCCGGAACCGAAGAAAGCACGGCTTTATATCAGAAATCGGCGGGACTGGGTAGCCCTTTTCCAGCCCTGGATTTACAGCAGTCCCCGCTCGCTGAAAGAGACCATCTCCCCATCACCAATCACCAAGTGGTCCAAAAGCCGTATATCCACGAGCGCCAAGGCCTCCTTCAGGCGGGAGGTCAACTGTTCATCCGCCCGACTCGGCTCGGCCACGCCGGAGGGGTGATTGTGCGCCAAGATCACGGCGGCGGCGTTGTATTTGAGCGCCTGTTTGACGACCTCCCGAGGATACACGGCAGTCCCGTTCAAGGTGCCCTGGAATAATTCCTCAAAAACCAGAACCCGGTGGCGGTTGTCGAGGAACAGGACGCAGAAAACTTCATTTTGCCGGTCGCGCAACTGCGCCTGCAGGAACTGGCGGGTATCAGCGGTCGAACTCAGGGACTCTCCACGGACCAACCGCTCGGCCAGATAACGCCGTCCCATTTCAAGCCCGGCCTGGAGCTGCACATACTTAGCCTCGCCTATCCCGGGAACCTGGCACAATTCATCCGCACCAGCCGCCAGCAAATCCCGCAGGCTGCCAAAACGGCTGAGCAGATCGCGGGCCACATCCACGGCGGTCTTTCCGGGAACACCGGTGCGCAGAAAAATGGCCAGCAGTTCGGCATCGGATAGGGCTTCAGGGCCCCGATCGAGCAGTTTTTCGCGCGGCCGTTCCAGTTCCGGCCAGTCAGTGATAGCCATACCCCCCTCCTTAATTGCCTATTTGTTGACACGGTTAATGACCAGTACACTTTAACATATGGGAACACTGACCAATAAACGCATCGTGTTGGGCGTCACCGGCGGCATTGCGGCATACAAGAGCGCTGACGTCGTGCGCCGGCTGCGCGACGCCGGAGCGGAGGTGCGTGTCATCATGACGCGTGCGGCGACCGAATTCATCACACCTCTGACGATGCAGGCCGTGAGCGGGCATCCGGTGCATCAGCACTTGCTCGATACGGAAGCCGAAGCCGGGATGGGGCACATCGAACTTGCCCGCTGGACCGACGCCGTTCTGGTGGCGCCCGCCAGCGCGAATTTCCTGGCCAAGCTCGCCACGGGTCGTGCAGACGATCTCCTGAGTACCGTGTGTGTTGCCACAAGCGCGCCGGTGAGCGTGGCGCCTGCCATGAACCAGCAGATGTGGGACAACCCGGCGACACGGACGAACCTGGCCACACTGAAGAAAAATGGTGTGCATATTTTCGGACCCGGCGATGGATCACAGGCCTGCGGCGAGACCGGCCCCGGCCGGATGCTTGAATCCACCGAGCTCGTGGCGTTGACTTCCGAATTGTTTGCCGCGGGTGAGCTCGACGGACTCCATGTCGTGGTCACGGCCGGTCCCACCTGGGAGGCCATTGACCCGGTGCGCGGCATCACCAACAAGAGTTCCGGAAAGATGGGTTATGCCGTCGCCGACGCCGCGGCGGCGGCCGGGGCGCGTGTGGTGCTGGTTTCGGGTCCGACGACGCTGCCCGACCCCGAGCGCGTGCGGACGATTCGCGTCGCCAGTGCGCAAGAGATGTACGACGCCGTACATGCGCATATCCACACGGCCCAGCTCTTCATCGGTGTCGCCGCCGTCGCCGACTATCGCCCGGCACAGGTCGCCAACAAAAAAATAAAGAAGTCTGCCGAACGAATAACGCTCGATCTGGTCCGCAATCCGGACATCCTCGCGAGCGTGGCCGCGCTCAAGCCCGCACCCTTCACCGTGGGCTTCGCGGCCGAGACCGATGATATCGAAAAAAATGCGCGGGCCAAACTGGAATCAAAAAAACTCGACCTGATCGCCGCCAATCTGGTGGACACGCCACATGCCGGATTCGAGTCGAATGAAAACGGCCTACTGCTCATCGACCGGGAAGGCACGATAGAACTTCCGCTCCAACCCAAAACAAAACTTGCACGCACACTCATACACCACATCTCCGGAAAATATCATGCAAAAAGTAGAACTCAAGATACTCGACAAGCGCATCGGAAATGAATTTCCTCTGCCACGCCATGCCACCCATGGGTCAGCCGGCCTGGACCTGATTGCCTGTCTGGACGAGCACCTGCATATCGCGCCGGGTGAAACCCACCTCATCCCTTCCGGCATCGCGATTCACATCAACGATGCCGGTCTCGCGGCCGTGTTACTGCCGCGCTCCGGCCTCGGACACAAACACGGTATCGTCCTGGGTAACCTTGTCGGCCTGATCGACTCCGATTATCAGGGGCAAATTTTCGTTTCGGTGTGGAACCGCGGAAACTCCTCCTTTACCATCGAGCCCGGCGACCGCATCGCCCAGATGGTATTCGTGCCCGTCGTTCAGGCAGAATTTGAAGTCGTTGACGACTTCAAGGAGAGCAAACGTGGCGCCGGTGGTTTTGGCCATTCTGGGCGAAAATAAAAGATCCCCACGACCGTCCAGCACCAGTCTTGCCGCGCGTATCTGTGATTTACCACCACGGGTCGGGCTAAAAGTCACTATACTGGCCAGCGTCTGCGGGATTCACTATTGTTAATAGTTAAGGCGGGCCAGTTCCGCAACCATAAAAAAGGATCTTACGACATCGCCGATGGCCCAGTCGCTCACCCGAATCCATGCACGAATATTCGCCATCGTACTGCTGTGCCTGTTGCTGGCGGGATATGCCGGTTATCTGATCGTCTCCGATATGCGCCAGTCGCTGTACCAGGAGAAAAATGCGGCGGCGGCGCGCGAGGTCGCTACACAAATTAACCGCCTGGTCGCACAGCAACTTCAGGCCATTGAAAAAGCGGCACAGCAACCCGTCGACCTGCAACGCCTCACCCCACAACAGGAACGCACGCGCAAGGAAGAAGAAATCCGGCTGGCGCTCCCGGGAGCGATCAAGGTCAACCTGGTTCCGGTCGATAGCATCAAGACCTCTGACCCCCAGAGCGGGATTGATCCCGCCTGCCTTGATCTGGTCCGGCGCATGGCCTCCTCCGATATGCCGTTGTTGCCCGAGTTTCATTCCCTGCAAACTCCGTCTGAGCACTACGACCTGGCGCAGCCGGTACGGGATACCAGCCAGAAGGTGCTTGGTTATCTTCTCGTGGGCTACTCACGCGATTCACTACAAGCGCTCATTGAGCAGTCCCTGCCGTCGGGCAGTCACATGGAATTGCAGCAGCCAATTCCGGGAGACCCGGCGCACGCTATATTAACCGCCGGCGACCCCCCGGCCGCTAACACGGGCGCTGTCACCACGTCGCTGGGCAACACGCCATGGACATTGGTCTACTGGCCGCACGAACCCATGCCGGCATTGTTGGCTGGAAAACGGGTGTACCTATTCATTTTCATGCTGTGCTTCATCGCCGCCGCCTTCGCCACCCTCGTCGGGCTTTACCTGAAAACAAAAAATTCCGTACGCGACGACATCCAATCCCTGATCCGCCTGTTCCGTGACCTGCGCGACAACACGGTGCGTGTTGAATACCCGATGGCGCTCAAGGAATTCTCCGAGATCTTCGACTACCTGCGTGACCGTGGACAGAAACTTCACGAGGAAAGAAAAAAACTGACAGACATGGGTTTGATGGACCACCTCTCACAGCTGAGTAACCGCCGGCACTTTGAGATGCGACTCAAGGAACTGTTCGACACTTCGAAGGCTAATGGCCCCTCTTCCGTTCTGATCATCGACATGGATCACTTCAAGGCGGTCAATGATAAACACGGGCATGACACCGGTGACGCCCTCATCGTCGCCTTCGCCAACGCCTTACGCAAGGTGGTGCGCCAGGCCGACGTGCTTGCGCGTCTCGGCGGCGACGAATTCTGTATCATCTACGCCTATGCGCCCCTGGAGAAGGCCAGAACCCTGGCTGAACGCCTGCGCAAACAGTTGCCACGCGAGATGACGCTGACCAAGGGGGTCATACATCAACTCCGCTGGACCGGCGGCCTGAGCGTCATGCATGACAAGGACACCAAACCCGATGATGTGCTGTCGCGCGCCGATCAGGCGCTGTACCTAGCCAAGGAAGCGGGACGCAACTGCACCAAAATCTACGATCCCGTGTCCGGACTCCCCGGAAAACCCTCGATCATGGCAAGTTAGCGACCTTCACGGAATAGCTGGCCGCCTCGCCACCACCGTAGACATGCGATAAACTCGCGGCTGTTTCCGTTAATAACCCGAAAAAATAACCATGTCCAGATCCGATACCCCGTCGACACCGGCCGCCCCTTCGCTTCCGCCCGAAATCTTCAAGGCCTATGACATCCGCGGCATCGTGGGCAAAACGCTCACGCCGGCTATCGTAGAAAGCATCGGCCATGCCATCGGCAGCGAGGTGCGGGCACAAAACCAGAGCCGCGTCGTGGTAGGACGTGATGGCCGGCTCTCAGGGCCGGAACTGATCGCGGCGCTCAGCCGCGGCATCACGAAAAGTGGCTGCGACGTCATCGATATCGGCATGGTTCCCACGCCCGTGGTGTATTTCGCGATCCAGCACCTGAACGCCGGTTCTGGCGTGGCCGTGACCGGCAGTCATAACCCGCCCGAATATAATGGTCTCAAGATGGTCATTGACGGCACAACGCTGTCGGGCGAGGCCATCCAGAAACTGCGGCACCGTATCATCGACAACAATTTGGTGAACGGGTCCGGGAAACTCACCCATACGGATGTGCGCGCCGATTATTTCAACCGCATCACCGGCGATGTGAAACTCGGCCGACGTATGCGCGTGGCGCTGGACTGCGGCAATGGCGTGGCCAGCGAGATTGCACCCACCTTATTCAAGCGTCTAGGCTGCCAGGCAACCGAACTTTTCTGCGTGACTGACGGGAATTTCCCGAACCACCATCCCGATCCGAGTCAACCAAAAAATCTCGTCGATCTTATCAACGAAATAAAAAAAGGCGGTTACGATGTGGGGCTGGCCTTCGACGGCGACGGCGATCGTCTGGGCGTTATTTCCCCCGATGGCCATGTGATCTGGCCCGACCGGCAGATGGTCTTGTACGCGCGTGACGTGCTCTCGCGCCATCCCGGGGCCGAAATCATCTATGACGTCAAATGCTCGCGCACGCTCGATACCGAGATCCGCAAGGCCGGCGGCAAACCGACGATGTGGAAAACCGGACACTCACTCATCAAGGCCAAGCTGAAGGAAACTGGCGCCCTGCTCGCCGGGGAGATGAGCGGGCATATATTCTTCAAGGAGCGTTGGTACGGATTTGACGATGGCCTCTACACCGCCGCGCGCCTGCTGGAACTACTCTCCCGTGACTCACGCCCGACTCAGGAAATTTTTGCCGCGTTGCCCAACACCGTGAATACACCGGAATTGAATCTCAAGTTCGCCGAGGGCGAACACTTCGCCGTAATCAAGGAACTGGTGAAGCGTGCGCATTTCCCGGACGCCAAAGTCACCACCATTGACGGCCTGCGCGCCGACTTCAGCGACGGCTTCGGTCTCGTCCGCGCTTCCAACACCACGCCGGTGCTGGTGTTACGTTTCGAGGGGGATAATCAGGCAGCGCTGGAACGCATCCAGAACCGCTTCCGCGAACTGCTGCTGGCTGCTCGCCCAGGAATCGCGCTACCATTCTGATAGGGCATATAGCCCACACTGGCCCTGGAGGGAGACCATCAACTAATGCCCGAACTCTGCCGGTTTCAGTATTCATATATACGGCACCTCGTCTTCGGGCTACACTTATCCACATGTTGCACTGGATTCGCCGGAAACTGAAACCGCTCGCCCGTGGCACGCTCGCCACGGTGACGTTGTTGTGGTTCGTCGCCGGGGTGGCACCCTGTGCGATGGCGCAGCCCCATCACATGGATCATGTATCCATGCATTGCCCCAATCACCAAGGGATGGCGCCATCGGACATGAACGACTGCGGACCGGTCACCGCACTGAATTGCAAGCTGCCCGATACGGGCTCGCCGATAACGGCGGCGCTCGACCATGTAGCCGCCACGCCGGTACTCCTCACCCTGTTGCAGGTTTCAATCTATCTGCCACCTACCGCACAACATCCGCGATACGATTTCTTTTCACCTGACATCCCGGCCCCTCCGCTGTACATCAGAAATCTCACGCTACTGCTTTAAATCTCTCCGGCGCGCCTCGGCGCGCGACGTTGCTTGTTCCACGTTTACAAGGAGAGAGTTATGTCTGTTCCCAATTTTTTTCCCCGCGTTGCGGGTATTCTGCTGACCATGTTGATCGGTGCGCCCCGTGCCGACGCTGCACCGGAGTTGACACTTCCTGAGACCGAACGCCTCGCAGTCGAACATGCCCCGTGGCTTCAGCATCATCGCACCAATGCCGACGCGGCTTCCGAGCGCGTGGTGTATGAAAACCAGCTGCCCGACCCCCAGCTTACGGTAGGCCTGGTCAACGTTCCCACCGACTCCCTTCGACTCGACCGCGAAGACATGACCATGACCGTGGTCGGCATACGCCAATCCTTTCCGCCGGGCAGCACGCTCAAACTGAAGGGGCTGCGGGCCGAAAAGGAATTGACGCGCGAACAGGCGCAGGTGGACATGGAGCGCCGCCGCCTCCTGAAACAGGTACGCCAAACCTGGCTGGAACTTTATTTTCAACAGCAATCCTTGCGCGTCCTGGATGAATCGCGCCGTCTGGCGAAAAAACAACTGGAGTCCACGGAAGCGCGGTATCGCGCGGCACAAGAGACGCAACAGTCCGTCCTGAAATCGCGTCAGGCGCTGGCACGCCTAAATGAACGCGGGCCGGCCATCCGCGCGCAGGCCATCCGTCTGCAGGCGCAGCTGGCGCGCTGGATCGGCGATGCCGCCTATGGGCCGCTGTCTTCCGAACTGCCTGCCCTGCCGGCGGTGGCCGAAACGTTCGACGCCAGCCACCATCCGGAGTGGCTCACGGCACAGTCCGGGTTGGAAGGAGCGCATCTTGAGGTCGAAATGGCGCGCCAGGACTACAAGCCCGGCGTGATGCTCGACGTGTCCTACGGATTCCGCCGCACCGCGCTCAATGGCATGGAGCGCCCGGACATGCTCACCGCCATGGTGACGCTCGATATGCCCTTCTTCCGGGAAAAGCGCCAGGACCGAAAACTCGCCGAGAAACAGACGCTGGAAGCCGGCGCGCGTTACGAGGTGGATGACAAGCGGCGCGAGCTGGAGGCCATGGACCGTTCCCTGCGCGCCGAACTCGATGCCCTTACCGCGCGCGAAAAGATTTATGTGGAGGAACTCCTTCCCGCGACCCACCGCGAAACCGAGATTACGGTTTCCGGTTTTGCGCGCGACCAGTCGAACTACCGCGATGCCCTCATGAACTCGCTCGACACGGACCTGGCATACCTGCAACTGCGCGTCGAGCGCGCCAAGACCCAGGCCGAACTTCTGTATCTCACTGGAGAACCGCAGCCATGAATCGTAGAAAGACATTCATCGGAATCGCCGTGCTCGTCATGGTGTTGGGCATCGCCGTGACGGGATGGCACTATTTCATTGGCAAATCGGAAACAGTCGAATCGAAGGCGGCGCAAGAGTTGAAACGAAAAATTCTTTACTGGACCGACCCGATGATTCCAGGCCTGAAGAGCGACAAGCCGGGCAAGTCCCCCATGGGCATGGACATGGTGCCCGTGTATGAGGACGAGGCTACCGTGGGCGATGGAACCTCCATCACCGTTCGCCCTGAAATAATCCAAAACCTCGGCGTGCGCTCCTACACGGTCACGCGTGGCAGCCAGCCGCGGCGCATCGCGGTCACGGGTTATCTGTTCCGCGACACGCAGGGAAGCACTAGTGTCGCGGGAGGCACGACGCCGGGAGCGGCCGGCGCGCACGGGCTCGCCGTGCTCGTGGACCTCATCGATCGCGACGCGAGCTTCGTGCACGTCGGTCAACGCGCCGAGGTACGCGTGACCGACGTGCCGGATCGAACTTGGGGCGGCGTTGTCGAGAAAGTCGAGTCGGACGTGGACATCGGCGCGCGTACGGTGAAGGCGCGCATCCGCCTGAGCCAGACGAGCGCCGTGTTGGAGCCCAACATGTTCGCCGAAGTCACGATCCTGGGTGCGGCAGCGGGCAAATCGGCGCTGTTCATCCCGCGCGAGGCGCTGATTCGCACCGGCACGCGCAACGCCGTGGTGCTCGCCCTCGGCTCCGGCCGCTTCCAGCCGGTGGAGGTGACGCCAGGCGTCGAGTCCGACGACTGGATCGAAATCCGTCACGGCATCAAGGAGGGCGACATCGTGGTGACCTCGGGCCAGTTCCTGATCGACTCCGAGGCGAGCATACGCGCGAGTTTCTCGCGCATGCAGTCCACGGAATCGGACGCCGCCGGCGAAACCAAGACGCCGGCCGGCGCACATACCGAACACTAGGAGCGCACCATGATCGCCAAACTCATCCGCTGGTCGCTCGCCAACCGTTTCCTCGTGCTGCTTATCACCGGCCTGCTCGTGGCGGCGGGAATCTACGCCGTCGCACGCACGCCGCTCGATGCCATCCCCGATCTGTCCGACGTGCAGGTGATCATCAAGACCAATTACCCTGGCCAGGCGCCGCAGGTGATCGAGGACCAGGTCACCTACCCACTCGCCACCGCCATGCTGTCGGTGCCGGGTGCGGTCACGGTGCGCGGCTATTCCATGTTCGGCGACTCCTTCGTCTACATCATCTTCAAGGACGGCACCGATATCTACTGGGCGCGCTCGCGCGTGCTCGAGTACCTGAGCCAGGTGATCCCGCGCCTGCCGCGCGCGGCCAAGCCGGCGCTCGGGCCGGATGCCACCGGCGTCGGCTGGGTGTACGAGTACGCGCTGGTGGATCGCAGCGGCAAGCACGATCTCTCTCAGCTTCGCGCCATCCAGGACTGGTTCCTGAAATACGAGCTGCGCACCGTGCCGGGCGTGTCCGAAGTCGCCGCGGTCGGCGGCATGGTCAAGCAGTACCAGATCGTCGTCGATCCGGCGAAGCTGCGCGCCTACCGGCTGACGCTGCCGGAGGTGCGCATGGCCGTGGAGAGAGGCAACCAGGAATCGGGTGGCGCGGTGATCGAGCTGGCCGAGGCCGAGTACATGATCCGTGTGCGCGGCTATATACAAGGTCTGAAGGATCTGCGCGCGATCCCGCTCGGGCTCACCTCGGCGGGCGCGCCGATCCGCCTCGAACAGGTTGCGGAGATTCGCATGGGCCCTGAAATGCGCCGCGGCATCACCGAACTCAACGGCGAGGGCGAAGTGGCGGGCGGCATCATCGTCATGCGCCACGGCGAGAACGCACTCGCCACCATCAAGGCCGTGAAGCAGAAGCTCGATGCTCTCAAGAACAGCTTGCCGGAAGGCGTGGAGATCGTCACTGCCTACGACCGCTCCGGGATCATCCAGCGCGCCATCGGCAACCTCACTGGCACGCTCATCGAGGAATTCATCATCGTCGCATTGGTGTGCCTGGCGTTCCTGTTTCACCTGCGCTCGGCACTGGTCGCCATCGTCATGCTGCCGATCGGCATCCTGGCCGCCTTCATCGTCATGCAGGCGCAGGGCATCAATGCCAACATCATGTCGCTCAGCGGCATCGCCATCGCCATCGGCGTGATGGTGGACGCGGCCATTGTCATGATCGAGAACATGCACAAGCACTTCGAACGTGAACAGGTCACGGACCGGAACCGCTGGGAGCTGGTGCGCCAAGCGACGGAAGAGGTCGGCCCGGCGCTGTTTTTCTCGCTGCTGATTATCACCGTCAGCTTCCTGCCGGTGTTCGCGCTTCAGGCACAGGAAGGCCGGCTGTTCGCGCCGCTCGCCTTCACCAAGACCTACGCCATGGCCGCGGCCGCCGGGCTATCGGTGACGCTGGTGCCGGTGCTCATGGGCTTCCTCATCCGCGGCCGCATCCGCCCGGAGCACGAGAATCCGCTCAACCGCTGGCTGATGCGCGCCTATCGTCCGCTGCTCAGCTGGGTGCTGGCACGACCGAGGCAGGTGCTCGCGGGCGCCTTCGTGCTGATCGCACTCGGCGCGATCCCGGTGCTGAAGGTCGGCACCGAGTTCATGCCGGACATGGACGAGGGCGACCTGCTGTACATGCCCACCACCCTGCCTGGGCTTTCGACCGGCAAGGCACAGCAACTCCTGCAACAAACCGACCGGCTGCTGAAGACGCTACCCGAGGTCAAGACCGTGTTCGGCAAGGCCGGGCGCGCGGAAACAGCGACCGACCCGGCGCCGCTGTCCATGATCGAAACCGTGATCCAGCTCAAACCCCGCTCCGAATGGCGTCCCGGCATGACGACCGAGAAACTCATTCAGGAGATGTACGCGCTGGTGAAGTTTCCGGGCCTGTCTAACGTCATCGTGCCGCCGATCAAGACGCGCATTGACATGCTCACCACCGGCATTCGCACGCCGGTCGGTATCAAGGTCATGGGGCCGTCGCTTGCCACCATCGAATCCATCGGGCGCGAAATCGAGCAGGTCATCCGCGCCATCCCCGGCACCACCTCGGTGTACGCCGAGCGCCTGACCGGCGCGCGCTATGTGGACGTGACAATCGACCGCAACCGCGCCGCGCGCTTCGGGCTCAACATCATTGACATCCAGGACACGGTCGAGACCGCGGTCGGCGGCATGAACCTGGCTGAGACCATCGAGGGACGCGAGCGCTACCCGGTGAACCTGCGTTACCCGGCCGACCTGCGCGACTCGCTCGAACGCTTGCAGCGGCTGCCCATCCCCACCATGAGCGGCGTGCCGATTGCGCTGTCCGAGGTGGCGGACGTGCGCATCGCCGACGGCCCGGACATGATCCGCAGCGAGAACGCGCGCCTCTCGGGCTGGATCTACGTGGACTTCCGCGACCGCGATATCGGCTCTTACGTCGCCGCGGCTCAGCTGGCGGTAGCGGAGAAGGTGAAGCTGCCGCCCGGCTACACGATCGTCTGGTCGGGCCAGTATGAATATCTGGAACGCGCCATGGAGCGGCTGACCGTGGTCGTGCCGTTCACGCTCGCGATCATCCTGCTGCTGCTGTACCTCAACTTCCGCAACGGCATGGAGGTGCTGATCATCGTCACCACGCTGCCGCTCGCGCTCGTCGGCGGCTTCTGGCTGCTGTATCTGCTTGGTTACAATCTGTCGGTCGCGGTCACGGTCGGCTTCATTGCGCTTGGCGGCGTAGCCGTCGAGATCGGCATCGTCATGCTCACCTACCTCGACTTGGCGCTCAAGCGCCGCATCGCCGAGCGCGGCAGTAAGCTCACGCGCGAGGATGTGCGCGCGGCGGTGATCGAAGGCGCGCTGCTGCGCATCCGCCCCGCGACCATGACCAAAGTCGCTATCATCGCCGGGCTCCTGCCGATCCTGTGGAGCCGCGGCACCGGTTCGGAGGCGATGCAACGCATCGCCGCGCCCATGGTCGGTGGCATGCTGAGCGTGGCGCTGCTCACGCTCGTGGTAATTCCAGCGGCATACCTGTTATGGAAGGAGCACCAACTGAAGAAGACTGGAAATAGCGAAGGCTAACCGCGTTTGCGCACATAAAACCGCAACGTGCCGCCTGTATCCTCCACGCGGATCAGTTCGTGACCGGTGCGGCCACACCAGGCGGGGATATCCATGCGCGCGCCGATGTCGGTGGCCACCAGCTCCAGCACTTCGCCGGGCTGCATGGCCTTGATGGCGCGGTTAGTTTCGACAATCGGCACCGGACAACACTGGCCGGAGGTATCGATGGTACGGTTGGGATTTACTGATTCGGTGGGCATATTCTCTTCTCGTCATCTACTGAGCAGCTAGGCCTGCTTGCCGTGTTTCTCGATAAGGCGTTTCTCGACATCCGTCCATTCGCTGGGAACCACTTTCAGGTAAGCGCCAAGGCCGATGAGCTGAAACTGTTCCGCCAGTGTAGAGCCGGCAGTACTGGTATAGATAATTCCTTCCACGTCCGGCATGCTCGACTGCACCACAAGTTTTCCATGCTTTCTGAAGCTTGCCTCGACCACGGCGTGCGCCATGTCCACCACGGCTGACAGTGAGAGTGAATCCTTTTTGACGAAACGGAAATTTGGGCGTGAGACGATCTCGATAAGTGCCTCGGGGAGCGTGAACTTTTCGATCACCTTCCTGTTTACCGCAGGATAATGACGCTCGATAAATTCTGCATCGAGCTTAGTGCCCTGTTTATTACATAGCATGAGCATGATCGCCTTGCCGATCTCGATGAACAGGCCACCAAGTGAGGCCGTGATGCGGTCGGTATCGGATAGGCCCAGCTTGAGGGCGAGCGCCTCCGTCAGCTTGCTGGTGGCAAAACAACGCGCAAACACCACATGAATCTCCTCGCTCGAGGCCAGCGCATGCAGTGCAATGAAGATGGCGGTGGATTGGGTGATGCGGGTGCCGAGATGGTTCACGGCCTCCATGAAGCGGGTGATCTTTCCGGAGCGGGTCTTGCCGAAATGCACCGAATTGGCGATGCTGAACAGGCGCGCGGCCACGACTGTACCCAATTTGTCCTTGAGCGCCTCGATCATGGCCGGCGTTGATTCTTCGTCATCGAGCACGTTTAGCACATCGAAATCGAACCCCACATCAAGTTCATCGATGCAGCGGTCAATTTCGGCGAGGAGCGTTTCTTCGTCACGGCCCTCCGCGCTGCCCTGTGGGGCGGCGACGCACGCGTCCTGCGGTCCTGGATGGTTGTTGGTCATGCTTTCCTGCGTCCGGTTCAGCGTCAAGGTGCTCATTCAAGAATAGCGCAGAACCCGTAAATTAACAGGAATACAAGCTGCTTGGCTGTATTCCCTCAAAATACGGTCACAAAGCAAAACTCAGCGTTTCACGCCGGTCGTCTTCATCTTTCGTCGTGTTGGGTTGATCCGCCACCGGCGCGTCCATCGCGCCACTTCCACAAACCGGCGTCTGGTTGGAAAAAGTATAGACCGATCCTGCGAGAGCGATGGCAGTCCCACTCTGCCGCATCAGAGGGATATTCTGTCCATATCCATACCCTGGCAGGTGTTTGCAGCTTAATCCCGAGAAAATATGCCCGTGAGGAGGTCCGCCGACAGGCATCGACGGATATAATCGCGGGATGGGCAGAAACCGACTTCCACGACCCAAGAGTGCTGCGTACATTACGCCGGAAGGCGCGAAACGCCTGCGCGAAGAACTCGATCACCTGTGGCGCGTGAAACGCCCGCAGGTCACCCAAGCCGTCTCGGAGGCGGCAGCGCAGGGCGACCGCTCAGAAAACGCGGAATACATCTACGGTAAAAAACAATTGCGTGAAATTGACTGGCGCATCCGTTTTCTGCAGAAGCGCCTGGATGAGCTTGTGGTTGTCGATCGCCAACCGGATGATGCCAATCGTGTCTTTTTCGGCGCATGGGTGCGACTGGAAAATGAAACGGGTAAGGTTGTCGAATACCGTATTGTGGGTCCGGACGAATTCGACCTCGAGAAAGGGCTGATCAGCATCGACTCGCCGCTCGCACGCGCGCTCCTTAAAAAATCTGTCGACGATGAGGTCACCGTCGATCTCCCGAAAGGGAGAACCGTCTATTCCATTCTGGAAATCCACTACCACCCTCCCCGGTCCGGAACGGTTGTTCAGTGACTTCGTTCAGCGCCCCCGAGATACATGCGCCGCACGTCTTTATTGTCGAGCAAGCGCTCCCCCGAATCGGAATAACGGTTGTACCCAAGTTCCAACGCATAACCACGGTCGGAGAGTTCAAGCGCCCGGGCGGCATTTTGCTCCACCATGAGCAGCGTTCGCCCCTGCTTCTTCAGCAACAGCAAATGATCGAAGATCAGGTCCACGTATTTCGGCGACAGGCCAAGTGAAGGCTCATCGAGGATGACCAGCGTCGGATTCATCATGAGCGCGCGCCCGATGGCAAGCATCTGTTGCTCACCGCCGCTCAATTTTCCTGCAGATTGCTGGCGTCGTTCGTACAAACGCGGGAATTGTTCATACACCGACTCTACCGCAGCACGGCGCTTGCGCGTGTCCGTTTGTAAAAATGCGCCCATCTCCAGGTTGTCCGCCACCGTCATCTGGGAGAACACGATGCGCCCCTGTGGCACATAGCCAATGCCAAGCGCAGGTATCGCATGCGTCGGAGATCTGGTGATATCACGAGAATTAAAGCGAATTACACCCCGCTGCGCGGACACCAGACCCACCACCGCCTTGATCACGGTCGACTTGCCGGCGCCATTGGGACCGATGATGGAAACGATCTCGCCTGGATTCACTTCCATGTCGATGCCGAACAACACCTGCACGGCACCATAGGAAACTTCCAAGCCGTGTATCGAAAGGAGCGGCCCGCTCATGATGGCGCACCACGGCCAGCGCGACGCTCACGCGTCTTACCAAAATAGGCCTCAAGCACCTGCTCATCCTCGCGGATGGCGTCAAACGTTCCACGTGCAATGACGCTTCCTTCACTCAAGACATAAACGTCAGAGCACAAATCGGATACCACCTCCATGTTGTGCTCAATGATAAGGAAACTGGTACCGAGACCGTTGAGGTGCCGCACCATGTCCCACAACGTCTGGCGCAAGGTAGGATTGACCCCCGCCGCCGGCTCATCCAGCAGAATCAGCGCCGGGTCGCTCATGAGCACGCGCAAGAACTCAACTAGCTTCTGCTGACCATAAGAAAGGTTTTTCCCAAGTACCGGCGCATAATCTTGCAGGTGTACGCGCCCGAGCAGACCCAGGGCTCGTTCCTCCACACTACGGTCCTTGCGGCTGCCGGCCACCACCAGGTTTTCGAGAACCGTCAGGTCCGGGAAAACGTGACTTAATTGGAAAGTGCGTGCTAGTCCGCGATGATATATGGTGGACGGCCTCCGCCCCAGAATCTCCTCACGGTCGAACATGACGGAGCCCGTCGCACCGCGATCCATGCCGGAGATTACCTGAAACATGGTAGTTTTCCCGGAACCGTTGGGTCCAATGAGACCGGTGATCGAACCGCGCACCACGTGCAATTCCACCCCGCACAGGGCCTGTACACCACCAAAATCGCGCCGCAAATCGCGGGTGCAGAGGATATGATCCGGACCGCAGGCCGTGGTGGTCATGGCGTCTTCCGGCTCTGGGAATCGGCACGCACCTGCGGCCGCGCACGCACAAAGGAAAGCAACCCTCCTGGCAGATAAAGCACGACGGCAAGGAGCAGTACACCGAGCAAGGCCAGATGCGCGGCGGGAAACTGCGCCCATAAAAATTCGCGCAGGACCATCACGACCCCCGCACCGATCAGGGGACCCCACACAGTGCCACTACCGCCGAACAGCACTATGACAATCATCTGGATGTTGAGTGCGGGAGAAAATACCGATTGCGGATTGATGTAACTGGTATACATCGCGTATACCGCGCCCACCGCGCCTGGGATCAGCGCGCTCAACACGAAGGCCATCACCTTGTTGGCAACAGTGTTTACACCCACCATTTCCGCCGCCTCCTCATCCTCGCGTATGGCGCGCAACTCGAGCCCGAAGCGGCTGCCATACACGTACGCGACGATAAGCGTCGCTGTTGTCGCCAGCGTCAGCATGGAAAAATAATTGGTATGCAGGGAAGGCAGTAAATCGGGGGCAAGCGAGATACCATCGCCGCCGTGGGTCAGATCGATCCACAAGGTGGCCGCGATACGCCCCACCTCGTTGAGGCCGAGCATGGCGATGGCGAAATACGGACCGCGCAGCCGCAGGGTCAGCAATCCGAGTGGGATCGCCAGCAACAGTGCGATGCCTCCGCCTTTGAGTACCGCAAGCCACCAGGGGAACCCGGCGAGCAGCAACAAGGCGCCGGCATAGGCGCCGACGCCAAAAAAGGCGGTGTGCCCAAATGAAACATAGCCCGTCATGCCCGAAATCAGATTCCACGCCTGCCCCAGGGCAATCATCATGAATACCTGCAACAGGAACGACTGGTAATAATCATTCACGTAAAGCGGTGCCGTCATCGCGAGCACAAGCAGCGCTGTTCCGAGCCAGAGGTCTTTATACTTGCGGTTTGGCATAGGCCACTCCCTTGAGACCTGAGGGCCGGATAAGCAGGACCGCCACCAATAGTAGATAGGCCACCGCCTCGGCCCACTGGCTGGAGGCAAACCCACCGACGTAGGCTTCCACCACACCCAGCAGGAGACTGCCATAAAACGCCCCGGCGAAATTACCCATGCCGCCAATAATGATGATGGCGAAACACTTCTGGATAAAATCCGCACCGGATTCCGGCGAAAACGAATAGATCATGGTCAGCATCACGCCAGCCGCGGCGGCCATGGCGGCGGCCAAGCCAAAAGTCAGCATGCGTATCTTGCGCACATCGATACCGCAGATGGCGGCGACCTGGGCATGCTCCGAGACGGCGCGGATGGCCTTCCCCAAACGGGTACGATCGAGAAAAAGAAAGACAGCAACGGTCAACAAAACAGACACGACGGCGGCAGCGGCGCGCGGTTTGGAAATGGCGAATTCACCCAACACCAACGCACCTTGCAATTCCGGCACGGATTTATAGTCGGAGGTAAATGCCAGCAGGCCGAGATTAAGCAGGATAATGGAAAGACCGTAGGTAGCCAGAAGCGATGTAAGCAGCGGCCGGCCGACCACGCGCTCAATCAAAACCCGCTCCAGATAAAAACCAAGAACGAAAACCATCGGAACCACGAGCAGCAACGACCACAACGGGTGCCAGCCGAGATAATGGTATAGAAGGTAGGCGGCGAAGGCGCCGACGAGCATCAGTTCGGCATGTGCCAGGTTGATAACGCGCATCACACCAAAAACGAGATTAAGGCCACACGCGAGCAGCGCATAGAGCGCGCCCGCGAGCAACCCGCCGATCAACAACTGTAGCAGGATAATGGGGTCGAGGAGTTCCACCCCTTAGCCCGACTTAACGCTTCGCCCAATCCTTGAAAGGATAAACCGGCTTTGCCGTGGCGACGCTTTCCGGTAGAATCATCTGGCGCACACCATTTATCCACTGAATGGTATAACCGGGCTTACCAATCTGCTGACCGGTGCTATCCACCTTGTAACGGCCGAAGGCGGTAGTAATATCGAGCTGCAACAAGGCTTGGCGCAGCCTGTCCTTGTCGAGCGACCCCGCCTTCTTGACTGCCGCCTCCAGCACCTGGCCGGTACCATAACCGCCGGCGGCGTGATAACCAGGCTCTGCGCCATATTTCTTGGTATAGCGCTCGGAGAATTCTTTTGCGCCCGGAATGTTCAGCGTCGGCTCCCATTGCGTGTTACCCATCACACCTTCGGCATCTAGCCCGAGGTTTTGGCCAAAGTCAGGCAGGCCTGGCCCCACGGCAAAGGCAAACATCTTGGCATAAAAGCGATTCTCTTTTGCTTGGCGCATGAAGGCGGTGGAGTCGGGCAAATACGATCCTCCGATAACGACATCGGGCTTTCTCGACTTCATTTTGATGATCATGGAGGAGAAATCGGTCGAGGCCTTGCCATACTCTTCCTCGAACACGAGATTCATCTTGAGCGCCTTGACCTTGGCCTTGACGCCATTGGCGACATCGCGCGGGAAGTCCGTGTTTTCATATATCAGCGCCACACGTTTTAGACCCTTGGCCTTGGCATAGGTGAGAATCTGATCCATGTAAGTATTCGCGGGCGTGTAAAGGCCGAAAATATTCTTGTAGCCACGGGTCCAGATATTGGAGTCCGAAGCACCGGAGGACACCATTGGAAAATGGTACTTCTCCGCCACCGTGCTGGCGGCGATGGTCACAGCAGAGGAATACGGGCCGATGAGTAAATCCACTTTATCGTCAGTGATGAGTTTCTCATACAGCTTGGCGCCGGTCTCTGGTTTGGACTCGTCATCATAATGGACAAGCCGTACTTTCGACCCCAGCAGACCGCCGCGGGCATTTACTTCTTCCACCCACATGTTGAATCCGTTCAACTGGTCCTGACCAGTGCGCGCATATTTCCCAGTCAGGGCCACGGAGGTGCCCACGACAACGCCATTTGCCGATACGGTGAATGAAAAAAAGCCAAGGGCCAGAGCTGCAGGAAGCAGGCCAGACAACCACGATCGATGTTTCATAGACGAACTCCTCCTTAAGCAGCCGTGATAACAGGACAACCGACGCTTTCTACCATACCACAGGAATGGAATGAGATAAAAAACCAGTTATCGTCCCGGAAGACGCCAATGACCCGGCGCTCACGCTGCTACCAAGTTGTGTCTTTCCCCAGTTTTCTTGCTGCTTATCGTGCACTAATTCAGCCCGTAACGCCGCAGCTTGCGATACAACGTCCGCTCACTGATACCCATCACCTCCGCCACCGCACGACGCTGACCTCCGTAACGCGTCAATAGATCCGCCATGTAGCTCGATTCCAGGTCACGAATGCTTGGCATCGGCTTGTCCTGCGAAACCGGAAACCGGGGAGAAATATCCTTTTCCGCACCATTCCCGGGACGGTGACTGTCAAATACGATATCGCCCACGCCGATCGCGCCATTGTTCGTACTGCTGCTCATCGCCACGGCACGCTGCAGGACATTGCGCAATTCACGGACATTGCCAGGAAAATCGTAATTCATGAGTTTGTCCAGGGCCTCACCGGACAGATAACAGTGCAGGCGATTGGCCATGTTGAGGCGAGCCAGCAACGCCTCTGAGATGACAGGGATGTCGCTGCGCCGCGCCCGCAGGGGCGGCAAATCCACCGTGATGCAGGCGAGGCGGTAATACAGATCCTCGCGGAATTCATCCTGTCCCACCATCTCCCGGATGTGACGGTTGCTGGCCGCAATAACCCGCACGTCCGCCCACTCGCCGGAACTCGCCCGTTTCCAGCACCCGCAACAATTTCGCCTGCATCGTCGAAGGCAGTTCGCCAACTTCATCTAGAAACAGCGTGCCGCCATCGGTCAGCTCAAACAGCCCCTGCTTGCGTCCCACACAACCGGTGAAAGAACCTCGCTCGTGTCCAAAAATCTCGCTCTCGAACAAAGACTCGGACAACGACGCACAATCCACCGCCATGAAGGGACCCTTCTTGCGCGGGCTTTGTTCATGTACGTAATGGGCGGCAAGCTCCTTGCCGACCCCGCTTTCGCCGTAAAGCAGGATATTGGCGTTGCTATCCGCCGCACGCGTGAGTTGTTCCACCGCGTGCAAAAAGGCAGGCGAGCGACCAATCAATCGCATCTCGTTGCAATCGAGGTCGTTTTGTGTCGCCAGGCGGAAGATGGCCTCGCCCAACAGATAACCTCCCCCTGGCTTAGGGATCATGTAACCCTTGATTTGCACATGCTCCGGCCGCCCCAGTGAATCGTAATGCGTGTGCAACGACTGGCATGGCCGGTGGTTCTCGAAAATCTCGCGATGCGGGCATTCCTCGCCATGTTTCCAGCAGGGTGAATCGCGGTGGTGTGAAATTTCGTGGCACTGCCGCCCGACGATATTGTCCGCCTCGACTCCATAGGCACGCTGATAGGCCTCATTGGCAGCAACCACCTGATAGCTTTCGTCGATGAGAACGAAGGGATTCTCTTGTGCATCAATCAGCGCTTTTAATGTATGCGTCATATCAAAGGTCATGTGCCACCCCTAATAATCTGCCAGAATGGCAGTCCAATGGTTATTGAATGACGCCGATGACATGTTAATCTGACAATTGTGTCAATGACATAGGTCACAGATCTTAGTTTTTCCAATAAATATAATGAGTTGTTTAATTGGTATGGGGATTGCTCCAAATCTTCCAATTCAGTTTCAACCCATCAAATAACGAGGTGTACATGGCTCACATTGTCATAGTCGGTGCTGGCCTCGGCGGTCTTCCCGCCGCTTACGAGATGCGTGAAGCGCTCGGCAGTCAGCATAAAATCACGGTCATCAATGCTTCGGAAAGTTTTCAGTTCGTGCCCTCGAATCCGTGGGTCGCCGTGGGCTGGCGTGACCGTCCGCAGATTACGTTCCCGCTGCGCCCGGTGCTGGAACGAAGAGGGTTGCATTTTATCGCCCAGACGGTAACCAAAATAGATGCCCCCCAAAACCGGCTGACACTCGCCAACAACGATACCGTGACATATGACTACTTGATCATTGCCACCGGTCCGAAGCTCGCCTTCGACGAGGTCCCAGGCGCAGGACCCGGTGGGCACAGCCACTCCATCTGTACCACGGAGCACGCTGAAAAGGCCTGGGTCGATTACCAGAAATTACTCGCGAACCCGGGTCCGGTGGTGATCGGTGCCATGGCGGCGGCCAGTTGCTTTGGACCGGCTTATGAATTTGCCTTTATTGTCGATGCCGACCTGCGGCGGCGGAAAATACGCCACAAGGTACCCATCACCTTTGTCACCAGTGAGCCGTACATTGGCCATCTGGGGTTAGGGGGTGTGGGCAATTCGCAGGGACTGCTCGAGGCCGAGATGCGTGACCACCACATCAAGTGGATCACCAACGCCAAAACCACGAAGGTGGAAGCGGGCAAGATGTTCGTATCGGAACTCAATGCAAAAGGCGAAACAACAAGAGAAATCGAGGTGCCCTTCAATTTCTCCATGATGCTGCCTGCGTTCAAAGGCGTGGACCCGGTCGCGGCCGTCGAGGGCCTGTGCAACCCGCGCGGGTTTGTGCTCGTGGATGAATACCAGCGCAGCAAAAAATATCACAATATTTTTTCCGCCGGGGTGTGTATTGCTATCCCACCCGTAGAAACAACACCGGTCCCGACGGGCGCGCCCAAGACCGGTTACATGATCGAAACCATGGTCACGTCGATTGTGGCGAACATCAAGGCGGATCTGGAAGGCACACCGGCCAAGTCCATCGGGACCTGGACCGCCATCTGTCTCGCCGACATGGGTGACACCGGCGTTGCCTTCGTGGCCATGCCGCAGATCCCACCGCGCAACGTGAGTTGGATGAAAAAAGGCCGCTGGGTGCACTGGTCCAAGATTGCCTTTGAGAAATATTTCCTGCGCAAGATGAAAAGAGGGAAATCCGAACCGCTCTACGAAAAATACATACTCAAACTGCTCGGTATCCAGCGGCTGAACAAGAAAACCACCTAAAGATTGTTTCTCCTTCCTCCCGTACGGAGCCGGGGCGCGGTGGAAACTGCGCCCCTTTTTTGCCAGCCGCATAAGTGTCCGCTACAGTAGCGCCACCCCATGCGCAGGCCAACATATTGAACCCAGGAAACCCCGGTCGCCACGGCACTGCCACGCTGCCACGAACTGTCATCGTTATCGGCTTAGTAAGTCTGCTGAATGACTTTGCCAGTGAAATGGTGGTGCCACTGATCCCCCTACTACTGGCCACGGTACTGGCAGCCGGGCCGGTGGCGCTCGGGTTGATCGAGGGCGTTGCCGACACCGTTTCCAATCTGCTTAAGCTCTGGGCCGGGCGTCATTCCGATCTCTACGGCCGGCGACGCAAACCCTACGTGGTAGCGGGTTACCTGCTGTCAAACATTGTCCGCCCGTTGATCGGTTTCTCTGGCAGCTGGCTGACCGTGCTCACGCTGCGCGTCACTGATCGTATCGGCAAGGGATTGCGCACCGCACCGCGGGATGCATTGATATCCGATACGATCCATGACGGCATCGCCGGACGCGCCTACGGGTTTGCACGCGCCATGGATCACGCCGGCGCCGTGCTGGGTGCCTTGACTGCCGCAGCGGTGGTGCACTGGGGAACGGCGCGCCTCGATGCGATCATCGCGCTTTCATCAATACCCGGTGTGTTCGTCGTGACCCTTACCGCCTTCGGTATCAAAGAGGCTTCACATACGCGCGTGATCAAACATGAAACACCGCCGTTGGTGTGGTCCCTCCTCAGCCCCACCACCCGGCATTATCTTCTTGTCATCGGGTTCTTCACGCTCGGAAAAATCCCGGAGACTTTTCTGCTATTGCGCGGCTACGGGCTCGGCATGTCCGTCGTGGAGCTGCTGCTGCTGTGGGCCGTGATGCATGTGGTGAAATCTCTCATTTCCGAATACGCCGGTCGGCGCGCCGACCGGTACGGCCGCCGGCCGCTGATCCTGACAGGATGGTGCGTTTACGCCATTGCCCTGGCGGGCCTTGCGTTTGTCGAAACCAATAAGGAACTCTGGGGCTGGAGTCTCGTACTCGGAAGTTACTTTGGCCTTACCGAAGGCGCGGAACGCGCATTGGTGCGCGACCTCGCTTCTCCCGACGAACGCGGCACGGCTTTCGGCTGGTTTCACATGCTCGTGGGGCTATGTGCCATTCCTGCGGGCTTGTTGTTGGGCGGTCTGTGGAGCATGGCGGGTGTCAAGGTGGCCTTTTTGTTTTCAAGCCTGCTCGCCACCGTGGCCACCATCGGCTTCTGGCGCTTCGTGCGCCCCTGACCGTTTCCATTTCCCTCCATTTCACATAAGCTGCGCGACCATGACCACGCCAGCCTCCTTGCGCCTGAACAAAAACGAAGACCGTCGACTGCGTGCCGGGCACGTATGGGTCTTCAGCAACGAAGTGGATACACGTGTCACGCCGCTGAATCAGTTCGAGCCCGGACAGCCGGTGCTGATTGAAGACGCCTCCGGCCGAGTGCTGGGAACCGGCTATGTCAATCCGCATGCCCTCATCTGTGCGCGTCTGGTTTCACGCGACCCGGCATATTTTCTTGATCAATCGTTGCTCGTGCACCGGCTTAACATCGCGCTTTCCCTGCGGGAACGGCTGTTCGATACTCCTTATTACCGTCTCGCCTTCGGGGACGCCGACAATCTGCCGGGTCTGGTCGTGGATCGTTACGGGGATATCGTGGTGGCGCAGATTACGACGGCCGGCATGGAACGGCTGAAAAGCGAAATCGTCGGCGCCCTCACGAAGGTCATCCAGCCACGCGCGATTCTTTTCCGTAACGACACGGCCAGTCGCGAACTCGAAGGGCTGACAAACTATGTCGAAACCGCCCTGGGGGATGTGCCTGAACGGGTGACATTAGAAGAAAACGGTACGAAATTCGAAGTCCCGCTGCTTACCGGCCAGAAGACCGGCTGGTTCTACGACCAGAGACTGAACCGTGCACGGTTTCGACATTACACCCGCAGCCAGCGGGTGCTCGATGTCTTCAGCTACCTCGGTGCCTGGGGCGTGCAAGCGGCATGCGCCGGGGCGGAATCGGTGTTGTGCGTGGACAGTTCTTCCAAGGCCATCGAAGGGGTATCCCGCAACGCGGAGCTTAACAATGTCGCCAGCAAAATCAGCGTGGAACAGGAAGATGCCTTTGAAATACTGAGGCGCCTGCGTGCCGCGCGGGAGCGCTTCGATGTGGTGGTGGTCGATCCCCCCGCCTTCATCAAACGCAAAAAAGATATGAAGGAAGGCACGCTGGCGTACCAGCGGCTCAACCAGATGGCCATGCAGGTGCTCGCGAAAGACGGGATACTCGTTTCCTGTTCCTGTTCCTATCATATGATGCGCGAGACGCTGCGTGATGTACTGCTGAAGAGCAGCCGCCACGTGGATCGCTTCATGGAGATCGTCGAGGAAGGTCATCAGGGTCCAGACCACCCGGTACACCCCGCCATCCCGGAAACGGCATACCTTAAAATATTTGTCACCCGCCTCCTGCCAAACTGAGACTACATCTGCGGATATAGCCGCAGTCCGACTGCCAGCCTCATAGAAATAATCGGTATATCAACAGGTTGTATTAGGAATACAACGCTGGCCCATGGTTCAGTGGCCACCCATCTACCGCCATTTCAATGGCACATTTAATGCAAACAATCCAAGTAGACCTAATCTCATGGGAGTTTCCCAATGGAATGTACTCACGCTAAAGGCTGTGAGCTGTTCGCCCAGTTCGCACTCAATCCGGCACTCAAAGTCTGGCAAATCCATTATTGTGACACCGATCAGCATGCCCGCTGCACGCGCTATCAAATGTCGCTCGCAGGCCAAGCGGTGCCGCTTAACCTGCTGCCCAACGGCAAGATCGTGGAGGCACCGCGCGACAACAACGCCTATGGCGCCACCGCTCTGTTCAACGCTATTCTGAAAGAGCGCACCCCCATGGTGGAATCGATGCTGAAGAACGGCATCGATATCAATGTTAAGACTCCGGATGGCACCACACCGCTGATGGCGGCTGTGACCAAGGGAAACATCGAAATCATGCAATTGCTGGTCACCAAGGGAGCTGAAGTCAACGCCCAGAACAACGCAGGCGAGACAGCCTACATGCTGGCAATGCGTTCCGGTTTTACCCCTGGGATTGCGCTGTTGAAGGTATCCGGCGCCACGGCGTCCGCCACCACCACCGATACCGAATTCGATGCAATGCTGAGTGAAACGCCGGCTCCGAAGGCCGAAGCCAGCGCACGCGTGGTGCCCATGCCGACGGAACGTAAACCGACGAGTGTGCCTGCTGAACAAACCGGCAAGTCTGGACAAAGCTATTACCTGCGTATCATGGCCAAATTCGATCGCGCCGTTTCCGCCAAGGTCGTCGATATATTCCGCGACCTGGGAATCGACACCGACGCCACCATGCAGAAACGACCGCCCGAGGGCGTGCAGATGTCGCCCATCTTTGTCCTGACCACGCCGGTCGCGGAGCAGACAATATTCAAGGCGATCGCCAAAATTGAAAGTCTGGGATCAAGTGTCAGCAAGGTGACCTGCATGCGGCTTGAAGAAATAACGGGTTCCGGAAAGGCACGGAGGGCGTCATGATCGAATATTGGCCTTGGTGGCTTGGCGCGCTCGCGCTCGCCGGCATCACCCTGGGATTCTGGGTGATCGTCGGCCGTACGCTCGGGGTTTCCGGGAGTTGGAGCCGCATCACCGGCTGGCGTGAGTCACGCATGGTCGAGAAAATCGAAGCGCCGATGCGCAAGAATCCTTCCGCCATGGAAGATGCGCTGCTCGCCGCCACCCTGGCGGAATTTGGTGAACAGCAGACGTTGCAAACGCTGTATGCCGCCAGCGCGGGTGCCGCGACGCTTCCTAACGCGAAACGGACTACCCCGACTGCTGCCAGGAAAGCCGCCAAGCCGGCGCCGCTGGCGGATCGCGCGCCTTGGGGAGTGCATGTGACTTTTCTGATATCGATGTTGATCGGCGGCCTGCTCGCCGCCGTCTCCACGGGCGAACTCCAGTGGCATTTTGACCTGGGCAGTGTTCACACCATGTTCTTTGGGAGTGGCATGGAAATGTGGGTTGCCCTGCTGCTCGGCGGCACTATGGTCGGATTCGGCACGCAGATGGGAGGCGGCTGTACCTCCGGCCACGGCCTGAGCGGCTGCTCACGTCTCGTTCCCGCCAGTCTCCTAGCCACCGGCATGTTCTTCGGCAGCGCCGTGGCCGTCTCGTTCTTCGTGGAGGTAATTTCCAAATGACTTCCCTGCAACAACATCTGCGTTATGCCGCCTTCGGGCTACTGATGGGCCTTGCTCTGAGTTTCATCGGTTTCACGAACTACGGTGAAATCCACAAAATGTTCACCTTCGCCGACTGGCGACTGTTTCTGACCTTTGCCGGCGCCGTGGCGCTGTCGATGGTCGGGTTCTTCGTGCTGGCCCGAGGTCAACACATCACCAAAAAGCATCTACATAAAGGCACAATCCCCGGGAGTATCCTCTTTGGGGTCGGCTGGGCACTGACCGGCTCCTGCCCGAGCATAGCCCTGGTACAACTGGGCCAGGGCTACGTCCCGGCCGCCTTCACTATCGTCGGCATCTTCTTCGGCACATGGGCCTACAAACACGTGCACCGCGAATTCTTCCGCTGGGATACTGGCTCCTGTGAATAACCAGCCGGAACCATACCGCGACCCCAGACCCGCTTAGTTTGAAAATATTTGTCCGCCGCTAAGTCAATTTCACCGGCTTGGCGCCGGGCATATACCAGCCAGCCATTGGCTTAGTTTCCATATATAATTACTTTCGAAAAAATAACGCCACGATGAAATATTCGGGGCCTTGCCTGCGTCTCTTATAGGTTCAATAATCCCGATTGAGTCAGGCATCCTGAATCAACCTTGCGAGGAGTAATCATCACATGAGACTCACAAAGACCTTTCTCCCTTGTATCCGTAATACCATCTCATTGCTGTTGCTGCTGACCGTCGTCGGTTGCGCCTCCATGCCCTCCAGCGGGAAACAGGGCGTGGTCATCCAGGTCAGCGATGATAGCCCGGTTACCTGGAACCAGGCGCTCAATGTTGCACAAAATATTCCGGACATGGTTGGCAAGGACAATGTTACTGTAGAAATTGTCGCCTTCGGCAAGGGGATCGGCATGCTTAAATTCGACTCAGAAGTCGGACAGCGACTGGCTACCGCCAAGAATGACGGCGTTGCCATCAGGGCCTGTGGCGTGACCATGAGAAAATCCAAACTCACCGAAAAAGATCTTTATCCGGATGCAGGCATTTCTGTCGTGCCGGCGGGCGTGGTGGAGATCATGACCAAACATAATGAAGGCTGGTTTGTAATCAGACCGTAAACCAGCGTATCCCTATCCAGATGCAACAAAGGGCGCCCTGAGCGCCCTTTGTTTTTTTGGTAAATTCACTCAGGAATCAGGTGAATGTGTTCCTTTGCCACAGCGTGTGCGGTTCTGTGTTTGTGCGCGGTGTTTTTTCGAATCGCATGATCCTGCTGGGCGTTCTCGCTGAAATTACCCTGACCCTTTTTATTGATTTCACGCCGTGGGGAAACAGGTTATTTAGTACAACGCCAATCCCATTAGGCATCTGGCTCCATGTTGTGCCCTTCGCGCTCACCATGCTGCTGTGCGAAGAATTGCGCAAGGCGGTGGTACGGCGCCTGCACAAGACTCACCTTACGGTTGAGTAAGCGTGGAAACACACGCCAGGCAATTTCCTGCCGCCTGCCGGGCGCGCGGCCAGGCATTCCACAGCGAGGCGGCTACCAATACCGCCATTCCGGCGTACATGGCAGCATCGGAATCAAATGCGAACTTGCCCACCAGGAGCATGACCGAAGCCGCGATACCCACGAACAACGGGCCATAACCTCGACGTCGCGACGCGCGCCAACCCAGCGCGATCAGCGACAGAAACAGAAACGCCGTGGTCAACGGCAACAAGTACGGGGTGTAGTTGATAAAACCCAGACCCATGGAACTTAGTAGTCCCGAGTACGCGGGCCAACAGGCCGGGCAGGTAAGCTTTGGCAATGCCGCCGCGCCGATGCCGGGCAGGGTAGCGATGAAACTGCGCAAACCCGGGCGCGGTGCTACGGCGTGCGTCGACACGCCCGCATGGGCTTCGCGCAGCGCGGTGGCAATGTCGTCCACGGCGGGTGCACCATCCAATGGTCCTGATGTTTGCGCGTACACGCGACAGGCACCGGCTTCTTCGCCGGACGGTTCCATGCCCATAACGTCCCGGCCATTCACCAAAATGGAGGGCGAACCATAGGCACGTACATGAGCGGGGCTAGCCGGATCGTTGCGCTCCCATTCTTGCCACTGCGGGGTCATTCCGGTCGCGGCAAACGCCTTCAACAGCCGTTCGCGCGCCAAAGAAACGTTAGGGCACTCGCGAAAATAGATCAGTTCAACGGTCATGGTATTTAACCTCACTTGTCCAAAGCATCAATAATGGGGCATTCGCCGGCGGGTCCGCGCCCGCGGCAGGCGGCCGTGAGTTTCACCAGGGCCCGCTCCATTTGCCGGAGCAAATCGAGCTTGGCGCGCACCTCGCCGATTTTCGCTTCGGCGCGCTTGCGGATATCCGCGCAGGTGGTTCCCGGCGCAACGCGCAATTCCAGCAGCTCCTTGATGTCCTTCAAACTGAAACCCAGCGCCTTGGCGTGGCGGATGAAACGCAGCCGTGCCAAGGTGTCGTCCGGATACTGTCGGTAACCGGATGCCCGACGCGGCGGTTCAGCAATCAACCCTTCGCGCTCGTAATAGCGGATGGTCTCCACACCCGCGCCGGACAGGCGCGCCAATTGGCCGATGGTGTACGCAGGCATAAGCGATACTCCCGTCATGGATGACACTCTAATCCCTGTACCATACTACAGGGTCAAGCGCGGCGAGAGATACGTTGGTCATGGTGTTGCGCCGTCAAACAACCGGAAATGTTACACTGGCATCGGTTCCGAAACGTAGCTCGCCGTGATATGTATTCTTGGCTGCTGACTCACCGGGGCGGGCCGCGGTGAAAAAGCCCACGATCAACAACGCATCGATAACAGCCGATCACGTAAGGGTGCTGGCGGGTGAAATGGTAGTGGTACATGCTCACTGAACGTGGCCACCCAGTTGTATCTCGTGGGTGTGACCGTGACATTCATCTAGGTCGCCATTGGTGAGTTCTTTTTCGGAGACACCACACGGACCAAAGATGGGGAACCCATCCAGCATGAATCCAGGGAGGCTGCCTCACCCATCAAAGGAGAGAGATCCAGGAATAGTTATTCCGTGCTGGCTTGGTACGTCAAGTCTTGGGAAGCGTGACGCCCTGCTGGCTCTGATACTTCCCGCCGCGATCCTTATAAGAAGTCTCGCAGACCTCGTCGGCCTCGAAGAAAAGCACCTGGGCCACACCTTCATTGGCGTAGATCTTGGCCGGCAGGGGAGTGGTGTTGGAGAACTCGAGCGTGACGAAGCCTTCCCATTCGGGCTCGAACGGCGTTACGTTCACAATTATTCCACAATTCGAGACGAAGACACCGGATTCGAGCGCGAAGTTGCCAGCCTCGGGAACCGTTAGACAATAAACGTCGTGATCGCCGGGCAGGTCGCGAATCTTTTCAATCTTGTGATTGCGGCAAGGATTGCTGCGCCCGGCAATGACGGCACTGCGAACATCGGCATATCCCGGATCACGCCAGAATGCCTGCGCGCGCGCTTGCTGCGCTGCGGCGAATCTCTCGCGCCACGCCGGATCGCGCGTCAACCGCCGGAATCCTTCACGAATCGCAGCGCCATGCTCGGCCGGATCGAACTCGGCGCCAAAGTTTTCACGATCGTGATGACGGATATGCTCGGCGGCCGCCATGCGTGTGATGTTCCAAGGGCGGTTGTTACGCCGATCATGGTCCAGATGATGCCGACGCTCGCCGCCACGGTCGGTATATACGCCGTGATGAAGATTCCATTCGTCCGCGAGCCGATGCGTCGGGGTGTAGTGCCGATTGATTGGCTGATAAACCATTTCGTAGCCGCGAAATAATTCCCGGTAAAGCGGCATAAGCGAATCGCCGGGGCGGAGGTCACCCGCCGGGGCCGTCGTTCCATCGCGTCGGATAAACACGTGATCCGACGTGCAGCGGATCGGCTCGCCCGAATCGAGCGCAATCTCGATCAGCGCGTCACGCCCCACCAAACGCGGCGCTTCGAGCTTGGTAACATGAATCCTCCCAAACTCGCCAAGGCTGTATCCCCAAAAATCCTCGCCTTGATCGGCTCTTCGAGCCATGTCCTCGAATGCAACCGATGTACCGTCCACAAGTGCCACACGTTGGTCACCGCGGAAACAGCGGGCATACGTAGATTTGCCCAAGCAAATGGACAGCACGTTGCGCGGGATGCGGAAATACTCCACCGTGCGCGCGAGCGCGAAGGAGTTCGGCGGGATGATGCAGACATCGCCCTTGAAATCCACGAAGCTCTTGGCATCGAAATTCTTGGGATCGACGATGGTGGAATTGATGTTGGTGAAAATCTTGAACTCGTCCGAGCAACGGATATCGTAACCGTAGCTCGAGGTGCCATAGGAAACGATGGGGCCACTGTCATTCCGCTTGACCTGGTTCGGCTCGAACGGATCGATCATGCGGTGGCTTTCCGCCATCCGGCGGATCCACTTGTCGGATTTAATGCTCATTTATAAACGGTATTTTGCCGCAAAGGCGCGGAGTTTCAAAGAAAAATAAAACGGAACCGCGGATGAACGCGGATCAACAGCCCATTCTCAGAGAAGAAGCTGTTTTTATCTGCGTCAATCTGCGGTTTCAGAGTTTTATGTATTTTGAATAACGATGCTCGGGAACTTGGCCGAGAAATCCTTCTTCTGCAACGACAGCTTGGCCGCCACGCGACGGGCGATGTCGCGGTAGATCTTGGAAATGCGGCACTCGGGATCGGCCACCACCGTGGGTTTGCCGCTGTCCGTCTCCTCGCGGATGCGGATGTCGAGCGGCAACGAGCCCAGGAAATCCACATCGAACTGCTCGGCCATGCTCTGACCGCCGCCTGAACCGAAAATATGCTCCTCATGGCCGCACTTGGAGCAGATATGCGTGCTCATGTTTTCGACAATGCCCAGTACCGGGATCTCGACCTTCTCGAACATCTTGAGACCCTTGCGCGCATCCAGCAGGGCAATGTCCTGCGGGGTGGTCACGATGACCGCACCGGACACGGGCACCTTCTGCGCCAGCGTGAGCTGGATGTCGCCGGTACCCGGCGGAAGGTCGACGATCAGGTAATCGACGTCCTTCCAGTTGGTGTCACGCAACAGCTGTTCCAATGCCTGGGTGACCATCGGACCGCGCCAGATCATGGGTGTTTCGTCATCGACCATGTAACCGATGGACATGGACTGGAGGTGGTAACTGACAATCGGCTCAAGCGTCTTGCCGTCTTTGGATTCCGGCTTCATCTTAACGCCGAGCATGCGCGGCTGGCTCGGACCGTAGATATCCGCATCCAGAATACCGACACTCGCGCCTTCCGCGGACAACGCAAGCGCGAGGTTCACCGCCACAGTGGACTTGCCCACGCCGCCCTTGCCCGAGGCCACGGCAATGATGTTCATGATGCCGGGAATGGCTTTGACGCCCTTCTGCACACCGTGGCTCACTATTTTGGAAGAAACGTTGACCGTCACTTCCTTCACGCCGGGAACCACGGCAATCTTTTCTTTCAGCTTCGCCGCCAGCTCCGACCAGTAACCCTTGGCCGGGAAGCCGAGCACGACCTCGACGGTCACCTTGCCGCCATCGATGGCGATATTCTTCACGGCCTTGGCCGTCACCAGGTCCTGCTCGAGGTAAGGATCGATCAGTTCTTTGATCGCTGTTTCAATTTGCAGTTGGGAAACTTCCGCCATGAAACTCACTCCAGATTCAGTCTTTAAGGGGGCGACATGCTACACCGGGAACTCAAAAAAGTCATGGCCGGGGGCGGCATAAAGTCTCGATTTCCCTTATGATACCGGGGTTAAAACCGTAGCAGCCGAAAAACCATGCTACCTTGATGCGATTCTATGCCCGAAAAGAAACGAAAAATTCTCGTCACCAGCGCCCTGCCCTACGCCAATGGACCGATCCACCTCGGGCATCTCGTGGAATACATCCAGACCGACATCTGGGTGCGCTTCCAGAAGATGCGCGGGCACGAGTGCCACTACGTCTGCGCCGATGACACGCACGGCACGCCGGTGATGCTGCGCGCCCAGCAGGAAGGTATCAGCCCGGAGAATCTCATCGCGCGCATGACCGAGGAACACCAGCGCGACTTTGCCGATTTTGGCATTGGGTTCGACAACTACTATTCCACGCATTCGGACGAGAATCGCGAGATCGTGACGGAAATCTACCGGCGGCTCTCCCAGGCCGGGCACATCACCCGACGCACGATCAAACAGGCCTATGACCCGGTCAAAAACATGTTTTTGCCCGACCGCTTCATCAAGGGCACCTGCCCGCGCTGCAACGCACCGGACCAGTACGGCGATTCGTGCGAAGCCTGCGGCGCCACCTATTCACCGACCGAACTGAAAAATCCAGTGTCTGCCCTCTCGGGTGTGCCACCGGTGGAGAAAGACTCGGAGCATTATTTCTTCAAGCTCGGCGACTTTGAATCCTGGTTGCGCGAGTGGCTGCACCCGGATATCACGAAGGCACGCCACGTGCAGCCGGAGGTAGCGAACAAACTTTCTGAATGGTTTGAGGCGGGACTCAAGGACTGGGACATTTCACGCGATGCACCCTATTTCGGTTTCGAGATTCCCGATGCGCCCGATAAATACTTTTACGTCTGGCTCGACGCGCCCGTCGGCTACATGGCGAGTTTCAAGAACCTGTGCGCGAAGAAAGGGCTCCGCTTCGACGACTTCTGGGGCAAAGATTCCACGGCCGAGCTTTACCACTTCATCGGCAAGGACATCCTGTATTTTCACACGCTGTTCTGGCCAGCCATGCTGAGCGGCGCGGGATTTCGCACACCCACTGCGGTGTTCGCACATGGTTTTCTCACCATCAATGGCACCAAGATGTCCAAGTCGCGCGGCACGTTCATCAACGCGCGCACTTACCTAAACCATCTCCATCCCCGATACCTGCGCTATTACTTCGCAGCCAAGTTAAGCAGCCGGGTCGAGGACATCGACCTCAGTTTCGATGACTTCACGGCACGCATTAACAGCAATCTCGTCGGCAAGTACGTCAATATCGCTTCCCGCACCGCCGGTTTCATTACCGATCGCTTCGGCGGAAAACTGGGCAAGGAGGCAGTCAACAAGGAGCTGCTGCACGAAGTGCAAAATGCTGCGGAGACCATTGCAGCATGCTATGAAAACCGTGAATACGCCGAGGCCGTCCGGCTTATCATGGGGCTCGCCGATAAGGCCAATGTCTTCGTGGACGACCGGAAACCATGGCTCATGGCCAAAGACCCGGCGCAGAATGAACATCTGCAACAGGTTTGCACCACGAGCCTCAATCTATTTCGTCTGCTGACCATCTATCTCAAGCCGATCCTGCCGAAGATCGCGGAGGATGTGGCCACGTTTCTCAATATTCCGCCACTGGCCTGGGCGGATGCCAAGGTTCTGTTAACCGGTCACACGATCAATCCATACCAGCATCTGGCCACACGCGTGGACCCGAAAAACGTCCAGGCATTGCTCGACGAATCCAAAAAGGACATGCAGAAAATGACTGAAACGACAACACCACCCGCCGTGCAGACCTTTGGTTTGGAACGGCATCCGATTTCCCCCGAAATCAGCTACGATGACTTCGCCAAGGTCGATCTGCGCATCGCTCGCATCGTCAAGGCTGAACATGTGGAAGGGGCGGAGAAACTCCTGCGCCTGACCCTGGATATCGGCGGCGAAACCCGCAACGTCTTCGCCGGCATCAAAGAAGCGTACAAACCCGAAGACCTTGAAGGACGCCTCACGGTCGCCGTCGTCAACCTCGCGCCACGCAAGATGAAATTCGGCGTCTCCGAAGGCATGGTGCTCGCCGCCGGGCCTGGCAAGAAAGACCTGTGGATCCTCTCGCCGGATACGGGCGCCCAACCGGGTATGCGGGTGAAGTAACCACGTTTTTCTTTCTTTGTGGCGCTAAAGACTGTTCTTCTATATTGAAAACATTCCCGGCGGTCAGTAGACCCCGGGGATGAATTTTTTTACCCGCCGCGTGTAGTCGGGATAATCCGGATATTTCTGGCGCAGCCAGATTTCTTCATGCGCCGCCTTACGGTCGAAGAATAGTGCGAGTACCAATGCGCAAAGTGCTCCCGCCGCACTCAACCACCAGAGCGCCCAGCCGAAACCAGCCAGCATCACGCCGGAATAAATCGGGTGCCGCATCCAACGATAGGGACCGCGCTGGTTCAGCGTGACACCATCCAGTGGCTGCGGAAACGGCGTCAGCGCCTCACCGAGACTCTTGAGCGCCCAGACAGTAAGAAAAAACCCCGATACCGTCAGCATCATTCCAGCCAGCGACCACATTCCGGCAGGAACGAAATGCCCCGCGCCATACCAGAGCGGAATCAACAGCACCACAAGCATTAATGGTATCTGTGCCAACACCCAGATTCCGCCACGGACAATGAATGAATTTTTCTGTTTCAGCATAGGGGAACTCTGTTCACTTAATAACGGTCTCCGTTGTTGCCTCCATCGTAAAGCACGGCCATACTTCGTGCCATGTCTGAACATGCCTCACAACATGCCGTCGTGGAAAAAATTGATGCCTGGTTACCTCAAACCCAGTGTACACAATGCGGCTATCCACGTTGCCGCGCCTATGCCGAGGCCGTGGCCGAAGGCAAGGCCGACATCAATCAATGTCCACCAGGAAACGAGGTGACTATCCATGCGCTCGCCACGTTATTGCACACCCCGCCCAAGCCGCTCGACCCACGCTTCGGCGTGCACAAACCACGCGCCATCGCTGTTATTGACGAGAATGTCTGTATCGGTTGTCGCAAATGCCTGGATGTCTGTCCGGTCGACGCCATTCTCGGTGCCCGCAAGCGCATGCACACCGTCATTGCACAGGAATGCACCGGCTGCGCGTTGTGCCTGCCGCCCTGCCCGGTGGACTGCATCGCGATGGTGCCGGTTGCGCCCGTTCCGAACACTGGTCCTTGGCCAGATTATGCGCGCGCCGAAACCGACCACTGGCGAACGCGAAACGAAAAACGCTTGTGGCGTCTGGCACAACGCAAACAGGCGCGGCGCGCGTCAACATCTAAGGTTGTGCCCACGGCACTTCTTCCCTCTGACGCGAACAAGATTCGCGCGGAAATCTACGCCGCCGTGGAGCGTGTGCGCGCCAAAAAATCACAGCGGAATGAAAAGGGTTCCTGAGCAAGCATGAATGCCGCCAAACGACGTGAAATCTTCGCGCGTCTGAAACGCGTAAACCCGTCGCCAACGACCGAACTCCAATACACCACACCGTTTGAACTCATGGTGTCGGTGATTCTCTCGGCCCAGGCCACCGACAAGAGCGTCAACAAGGCTACCGCGGAGCTGTTCAAGGTCGCCAATACTCCTCAGGCCCTGCTTGATCTGGGATTGCGTGGGCTCAAGCGCTGCATCAAAACTATCGGGCTTTACAACACCAAGGCTGCGAACATTCTCAAAACCTGCCGAATCCTCATCGACAAACATGGCGGACAGGTTCCCGCCACGCGCGACGAACTGGAGGCACTGCCCGGCGTTGGCCGGAAGACCGCCAATGTCATCCTGAACACGGCCTTTGGTCACCCCACCATCGCCGTGGATACGCACATCTTTCGCGTGGCGAATCGCATTGGCATCGCCCCGGGAAAAACCGTTCTGGCGGTAGAGAAAAAGCTGCTTAAGGTAGTACCGGAAGAATACCGCCACGATGCCCACCACTGGCTAATTCTACACGGGCGCTACACCTGTACCGCGCGCAAACCACGCTGTTCCGACTGCGTCATCTATGATTTATGCGAGTATCGGGCTAAAGTTAAATCATGACATCGGGAATCGTCGCCACCGGCCTCAGTCACGGCCACTACGCGTATCCGGAACACGCGGAGAAGGCGGTGCGCCAGGCACTCGCCAAAATCGGGCTGACGCGCGCCAATGCCGTGGTATTGTTCCTGACTTCGGACTATGCCACTGACCCGGAGCCGGCGCTACGCGCCGCCGCACGCGCTTCTGGCAGCTTGCAAGTTATCGGTTGCACCGGGGTAGGCATTCTGACAGAACAAGAATGGGTACTCGACAGTCCCGGCGCCGCCGCCATGGTGTTCGGCGACCCCATCCAACTGGCCAACCCCTCGGGGAAAATAAGCGACGATGAAATCGTGTTGAGTTTGTGCACACCGTCCGGCCTGGCCGCCGACTGGCTCGACATCCCGGCGCGCAGGCTTGGCGCCGTTTCCGGCGATCTCTTCGGCCACGGTCCTTTCAGGGTCTGGAACGGCGCGCGTATCGCCGAAAGCGAGCGTGCCGATGCCATCATGACCGGCGTACGAGGTGTCATCACGGCTTCACAGGGCGTGCGCGCGCTGACCTCTCCCATTGAAGTGGTGGAGGTCCAGGGACATGACATCAAGCGTCTCGGCAATTACCCGGCGCTGAGCGTGCTGGTGCAATCGTTGCCCTTGCCCGTACGCGAGATGGAACGTATTCCGTTGCACCTTATTATGGGCGGCATCACCTTCGGCGACCCGATGACGGCCATCCGTGAAGGACGCTACCGGCTGAACCACATCGTCGCCGCCAACATGCGCGAACAGTCCATCACGCTGGCGCAACCGCCGTCGCGGGGCGAACGTCTGTTCTGGGCTATGCGCGATGCGTTGACCGCCGAGCGCGACATGCGCACCAGCATCGAACGGGCGCACAACGAGTTGCAGGATGTACCGGACTTCGCTTTGATGTTCCCGTGCATGGGGCGCGGCCCGAATTTCTATGGCAACCGTGACCGCGACCTCGACCTGCTGCGCACACGATTCCCCGGTCTGCCGATCATCGGCATGTACGGCAACGGCGAACTGGGGCCACTCGATGGCGCTAACAACCTCTATCAATACTCCACGGTCCTTGGTTTGTTTTGCGGCACGGGGAATGCCGCCGGAAGCGACAAGACCCGGTTGCACTGATCATGTTCGCTGGCCAGGACCGTTCGCAGACACGCGAGGTTTTTTTTCGCGCTTGGCGCCGCTACCGCGAGGGCCAAGCGCTGGAAGGCATTGAGGAAATCGTCGTACGGGTAGCACGCAATCATCCTGAATATCACTCCCTACTCGACCGCCCGGAAACCTACCAGGACCGCGATTATTCACCGGAACAGGGACAGACCAACCCGTTCCTGCACATGGGCATGCATATCGCCATTGAAGAACAACTCTCCCTCGACCAGCCCCTGGGCATACGCGGTTATTATCAGAAACTGCGGCAGCGCCTGCCGGACGAACACACCGTGCAACACCATATTATGGAGTGCCTCGGCGAGATGCTGTGGCAGGCCAATCGCCAAGGCCAGCCACCCCAGGCATCGGTATATCTGGAATGCCTGCAACGGCTGACCCGCGAGGCCGGATAGTGCCTGGAGCCTCAGTCCGGTATCCGAAACTTCTGGTCTGCGGTAAGGTCTTAGTCACGGGCCACGTCGGCCATGGACCATAATAACCGAAACGGAGAATATTATGCCTACAGCTAAAGCAACCGCCCGGTTCTTTATCCCTGTCATCAAGGGGCTGGACTCCGCCAGCGCACTGATCGATCTGGGTGTGCGCCTGTGGGTCGCGAATGTTTTTTTTAAATCCGGGCTCGCGTCCTTGCATGATTGGGAGACCACCATTGATCTCTTTAAATACGAGTTCCACGTGCCGCTGCTGTCTTCTTTTGTGGCCGCCGTGCTCGGCACCGGTGCCGAACTGGTATTCCCCGTGCTGCTGGTAATCGGCCTGACCACCCGCTTCAGTGCCGGCGCGTTGTTTATCTTCAACATCATCGCCGTCATTTCCTACCCCACCCTGGGCGAAGCCGGCCTGAAAGATCATATCTACTGGGGAATACTGCTGCTGGTCACACTGCTGCACGGGCCGGGGAAAATTTCCATCGACCACTTCATACGCCGCAAATGGATGTGGTAATTCTTTCCAAGTCAATCTATGCCACCAACAGCCACTAACCCGGTACGCGCCCCCGATCCTTCCTTAGCGCAGTGTCTTGCCGCGCACGGTCTTGGACCGCTGCGTCGCGCGACACTCCGTCAGTTGCAAGTCAACCTGGGTCGTCTTTGCAACCAGGCGTGTCACCATTGCCATGTGGACGCCGGCCCCAAGCGCACCGAGATCATGACGTGGGAGACCATGGAACGAATTCTCGGCTGGGCAAAAACCTCTGGCATCGCTGAGGTCGACCTCACCGGCGGCGCACCGGAATTAAATCCGCATTTTCGGCGTTTCGTGGATCGTTTCCTCGCGCTCGGCATGCGAGTTACCACACGCTGCAACCTGACCGTTCTGCTTGAACCTGATCAGGAGGAACTGGCGCACTGGTACGCCGAACGAGAAATCCGACTGGTCTGCTCGCTCCCCTGTTACACCGAGAAAAATGTCGATGCTCAACGGGGAGATGGCGTGTTCACAAAGAGCATTGAAGTGCTGAAGCGACTGAATGATGTTGGCTACGGTCGCAAGGACAATCTTGTGCTCGATCTCGCCTACAATCCCGGCGGGGCCTTTCTCCCTCCGGCGCAGGAGAAACTGGAAGCGGATTACCGCGAACGACTACACGAGGATTTCGGTATCCACTTCTCACACCTGCTGACCATGGCAAACCTGCCGATCAATCGCTTTGCTCACTTCCTCGAGCGTACCGGGCAAACCGAACCGTACGTGCAACTGCTGGCACAGCAATTCAATCCTGCTACCGTGCCGGGGCTCATGTGCCGTCATTTGGTAAGCGTTGACTGGCTTGGGCAGGTATACGACTGTGACTTCAACCAGATGCTGGACCTGCCACTGGCCGGCAAACCGCACCGTTATCTGTGGGATATTGATGTGGCCTCCCTGCTAAACGGCATCATAGCGATCGACTCCCACTGCCTCGGCTGCACGGCTGGCACGGGCAGCAGCTGCGGCGGTGCGCTGGCTGCCTGAGTCACCCCCTGGGACAAAAACGGTATTCTTACCTTCGGAGGTAACGCTGAATCGGCGCGAACGTCTGCCCGATCAACCAAAGGTCCTCGGGCGTATCCAAATCCCTCAATTTCGCCAGCACCTCAAACTCGATACCGGCCTGCCCCGCACGCGCGAGCGTCGACTCGGCCACCTGACTGCCGCCCCACTCGACCTCTTCAAAAAGCTCCGGGCGCGCCTCGTGCATACCGATAAAGTAATAACCGCCATCCAGTGTCGGTCCCAGGACATTCAGGCCACGCGCCAGCCAGTCGTTGGCCTGATCGATGACATCCCAATGGCAGTGCGGCACATCGCATCCCATGACGGCGGCACAGCCCTGACGTTCAATCCCTTCGCGCAAAGCGCTCAACATCTTGTTTCCCAAATCGCCTTCGGCTTGTGCCGCCAGATGAATATGGAATTCCTCCGCGAGTTCGTAGAACAACGGATGTTCCGGGCTGGGCGCGGCATATAAGTAGACATTGCCCGGCCAAGCGGATACGGCCAACTCAACCGTGGCGCGGATCAGGAAAGAGGCGATCTCCGCCGCCTGCTCGGGGCTGTAGTGCGGCTGCAAACGTGTCTTCACCTGCCCCGGCAACGGCTGCTTGGCGAAAAGAATCAGATCGGGCTGGCTCATGAATGAAGCCCTACTCCGCTTCGCTCCGTTCGTCTTGTCATCATGGATGCCGATAATACCAACGTGCGAGACGCGTGGGCGAAACGCCCAGCCAGTACAGGAAGCGCAGGGTCCACATGAGAAGAACGGTGCGGAGGATTCCCTTTTCTTCCCAGCGCCGCGCGGACACCATGGCGGGTCTGTGGAGCCGCGCGGGCCGTCCTACCCATTTCAGGCGTCTGGAAAATTCAATGTCTTCCATGAGCCCCATCGGCGCATAACCGCCGAGCATGCGGTAGACGTCACGTCGCACGAATATCGCCTGGTCGCCGGTGGCAATCCCGGTCAGGGCCGAACGCGCGTTCATCAGCCGTTCGATGAGACGAAACAAAAAATTCCTGCCGGAAAGCCGGACATCGAATCGGCCCCACAGATAACCCTGACTGATGGTGGCGCGCACCGCTTCCACCGCACCCTCCGGCAGCCTCACATCGGCGTGCAAAAACAGCAGGGCATCCGAATTGGCGGCCAGCGCACCGGCGTGCATCTGGCGCGCGCGTCCACGAGGTGTCTGGAGCAAACAGGGTACCGCTTGCGCATCCCCGACGCCCTCAGACATGTGTCGGCAGACCATCTCAACACTCGCATCGGTACTGCCACCATCCACCACCAGAATCTCGTCGGCCGAATGATGCTGCAAAAGTTCGGAAAGGCATGTGTCCAGGCAATCCGCTTCATTCAGTACCGGGAGGACAACTGCTACCGTGGGTGAAGACACAGGCGTTTGGATTCCGGCAATAATGCCGTTCACGCGGAGGGGCTTTCCCTGTTTCGGACGAGCATCATGCGTCCAAGCTTGATGACAAGCAGTACCGGCAGGGAGGCATGCATGACGAGATCGAAGATATCGATGGGCCGGATCAACAGGCCGTTCATGAGCATCGTGAGCTTCTCCCACAAGTGCGGCTCGGGCGTAAACGGTGCGAGTCCCAGCAGGGTCGCGCCAACAACCAGGGCCAGCACCGGGATTTTATCGAGCCATTGCCACATGGCTCATGCCCGGGAAGATTTCTGGATAAGTTCGATTTTGTAGCCGTCTGGATCTTCGACGAAGGCGATGACGGTCGTCCCGTGTTTCATCGGTCCGGCCTCGCGTGTCACCTTGCCGCCGAGCTTCTTGATCTGCGCACAGGCGGCGTAGGTATCGTCCACTTCCAGCGCGATATGCCCGAAGCCGTTGCCGAGATTGTATTCGTGCGTGCCCCAGTTATAGGTCAGCTCGACGACAGCGTGCTCCGATTCCGGGCCATAACCCACGAACGCGAGGGTGAATTTTCCGTCCGGGTAATCCTTCTTGCGCAAAAGCTGCATACCCAGTACATCGGTATAGAAACGGATGGACCGATCAAGGTCACCGACGCGGATCATGGTGTGCAGAACGCGCATCAGGCTTCCGGGGGCGACAAATCAACCGAAGTGGCAGACATAATCGAGCAGGTCGGTCACTTCGATTTCGAAGTGCGAGTTGGCAGGCACCGTGAAACTTTGCCCCGCCTGATACTCGATCCAGTTCTGCTGGTTCGCGAGTTTTACACGGCAATGGCCCTGGCTCAGTTCCATCACTTCCGGCGCCTGGGTGCTGAAACGATAGGTGCCCGGCAGCATCACGCCGAGTGTTTTCATCTCGCCTTGGGGCGTAATGACCGTGCGGCTCGTGACGCGGCCTTCGTGATAGACGTTAGCCTTTTTCTTGATCTCGACGTTTTTAAAGCTCATAAGCGGACCCGCCATTTTATTTCCAACACAGGATTGGGTGTACGCATGGCACACCCGCCGTGCAACTAATTCCTCTTTCGCCGCCTGGCGGCGATACGCAACCGCAATGCGTTCAGTTTGATGAAGCCTTCGGCATCCTTCTGGTTGTACGCGCCCTTGTCTTCCTCGAAGGTCGCAATCGTAGCATCGAAGAGACTGTCGGACACAGATTTCCGGCCAACGACGGTGACATTGCCCTTGTAGAGCTTAAGACGCACAACACCGTTCACGCTCTGCTGCGAGGCATCGATCATCGTCTGCAACATCTTCCGCTCCGGACTCCACCAATAACCGTTATAAATGAGTGAGGCGTAGCGCGGCATGAGATCATCCTTGAGGTGCGCCACTTCGCGGTCGAGCGTGATGGACTCGATCGCACGATGCGCCTTGAGCATGATGGTGCCACCCGGCGTTTCATACGCGCCGCGTGACTTCATGCCGACGTAGCGGTTCTCGACGATATCGGTGCGGCCAACCCCATTGGCGCCGCCAATCTCGTTCAGGGTCGCGAGCACGGTGGCCGGACTCATGGCCTTGCCGTTGATGGCCGCGATGTCACCCTTCTTGTAGGTCAGCTCGATATACGCTGGCTTGTTCGGCGCTTTCTGCGGCGACACGGTCCAGCGCCACATGTCCTCTTCCGGTTCGGCCCAGGGGTCTTCGAGGATGCCGCCCTCATAGGAGATGTGCAGCAGGTTTGCATCCATGGAGTACGGCGACTTCTTGCCGCGCTTCATCTCAACCGGGATGCCGTGCTTCTCGGCATATCTGAGCAGCGTTTCGCGCGAGGTGAGGTTCCATTCGCGCCAAGGGGCTATCACCTTCACCTCGGGCTTGAGCGCATAGGCACCGAGCTCGAAACGCACCTGGTCGTTGCCCTTGCCGGTGGCGCCATGCGCCACGGCATCGGCACCCACCTTGTTGGCGATCTCGATCATGCGTTTGGCTATCAGCGGGCGCGCAATCGAGGTGCCGAGCAGGTACTCACCCTCGTAAAGCGTGTTGGCACGGAACATCGGGAACACGAAGTCGCGCACGAACTCTTCCTTGAGGTCGTCGATGAAGATCTGCTTCACGCCCATCTTCTTGGCCTTGGCGCGCGCCGGTGCGAGTTCTTCGCCCTGACCGATGTCGGCGGTGAAGGTCACCACCTCGCAGTCATAATTCTCTTCCAGCCATTTGAGAATGACGGAGGTATCGAGACCACCGGAGTACGCCAGCACGACTTTCTTTATCTTGGACATGTAAACAACCTATATGAATGTTTGCCGCAAAGGCGCAGAGGATGCAAAGATATGCGGGTATGAATAAATAATCTTTGCGCCCTTTGCGACGTTGCGCCAGGAAATATTACTTGGCAACCTTGGCCGTGCGGCGCAGGCGCGACAGCAGCCGGCGCGCCATCTCGCCAAACAGTTCGGTCTGGGTCGGGTGCGGGTGAATGGCATGCCCGACCTGTTCCAAGGTCATGTCGCCGGCCACCATCAACACCGCCTCGCCAATGAGCGTATCGGCATGATCCGTCAGGAAATGCACGCCGACAATACGGCGCGTGTTCTTGTCGGCCACGAGCTTGATCAGTCCGTCGGTCTCGCCCGTGATCATGGCCTTGGCGTCAATATTCATCGGCATTTTCACTTCCATCGCGTCGATGCCCTTCGCCTTGGCCTGTTCCACCGTCAGCCCCACGAAGGCCGCCTGCGGGCGGGTAAAGATCACGCCGCAGTCTTTGTCCTGGTTGTAGGCCATCTTTTCGCCAAGGATCGTGGCGGCCGCGACACGTCCCTGATGGCCCGCGGTGTGCGCCAACATCAATCCGCCGTTCACATCGCCCACGGCAAAAATATGCGGAACGTTGGTACGGCACGAAGCATCGACCCGGATGGCACCACGCTCGCCGAGCGTCACACCGGCCTTGTCGAGTGCCAGCGGCTCCGTCACCGGGCGCTTGCCGGTGGCCACGAGTACGTAATCGCATCTGAAATTGGCCGTCTTCCCGCCGGCATCCGTGTAGGTAAGCACCATCTGCCCCGGCTTACCGGCAATTTTCGTGACCTTGGCGGAGGTGGCCACGGTAAGGTTTTTCTGTTTCTTGAGCAGTTCGCCCAGATTACGGGAAATCTCGACCTCCATTTCCGGCAACACCCGGTCCTGCGCTTCCAACACCACCACCTGCGTGCCGAAATCGGCAAAGATCTGCGCCATCTCAAGCCCGATGGCGCCGGCGCCGATCACGCCTAGTTTCTTTGGCGGTGATTTCAGACCCCAGACCGAATCAGAAGTCAGCAAGCCTTTGGAATCGGCTCCCGCAATCGGCGGCACGAATGGCGGCGCGCCCGTGGCGATGACACAAGCACCAAAAGTAATACGTTCGGTCTTCTTGCCATTTCCGACCTTGGCCCGCACATGCGGGTCCTTGGTGTTTCCGGAGGCATCAACCAGGATGCTGTTGGCCGACTCGAAACGTGCGAAACCCTGCTTCACGTCGATCTTCATGCCCCTGTCGGCCTTGAGCGCCATGTCACCGCGCGACTCCAGCACGTGGCGGCGCGTCTTTTCGAGCAGCTTCCAGTCGAGCCTGGGTTTGTTCGTGCCGAGCACGCCCAGGTGCGCGTCGTGTGCACGGTCACGCACACGATCCGCGCCCGCGCGCCAGGCCTTGGAAGGAATGCAGCCACGCCACAGACACTCACCGCCCGGAAACGGGGCATCGTTCACCATCAATACTTTCCTACCGTGATCAGCGAGATCACGTGCGCAGTCCTCGCCGCCCGGGCCACCACCGATTACGACCACGTCGTAATCCCACTTGCCGGGGGCAATCGCCGCGGTGCCCGCGCCGGCCGGGAGGACAACACCGGAAATCCACGACTCGGGGCTCTCGACATACTGTTTAAAGATGTTCAGAAACTTGGCGGCATCGGCCCCGTTGACGATGCGATGATCCGCCGTCATGGTGACCGGCATGCCCTGCGACCCTTTCGTGGCAATGGCAAAAATCGCCGAGGTGCCGGGCGAGGGAATGGCGTCAAACAGCGTGACGCCCAGCATGCCCATGTTGGAAATCGTGAACGTCGGGTTGGAGTACTCTTGCGGCTTCAGACGCTTGATGCGCGCGCGGGCGACGAGATCTTTCCACTCGTCATTGAGCTGCTTGAGGCTCTTGCTCATGACATCGCGCAACACCGGCACCACCAAGCCCATGCCTTCGGTCTCCACCGCCAGACCCACATCGATCTGGCTGCGCTCAATAATGCGGTCTTCGTGCTGGTACACAGCATTCACGCGTGGGAACTTGGTAATCGCCAATGCCGCCGCCTTGGCGAGCGCCACCGTCAGCGAATAACCTTCCTTCTTCGAAGCGGCGACGAGCCGCTCCGGCTGAATATCGGTGGTGACGCGGAAAAGCGGCATGGAGAGTGAGTACTCCATGCTGTGCGCCACGGCCTTTTCCATTGCATCCATGGGCCGGCCAATACCCGGCACCTGGAAAATGCGTTTGGCCATGCCGGGCGGCGTCTGCGGCGCGGTCACGTCCGCCGCGACAATGATCTTGTTCGGGCCCGACGCCAGCAGGCTATTGATATCAATGCCGTGTGCACCGGCAAGCTGGCGCGCATAGGGCGTGGCGCGACCATCGCGCGGGCGCGGTGCGGGCGTCGCACCGTGTGGCATGGCCGGAATATGTGTCTTCGGCTTGGAGGTGCCGGCCGGTTCAAACCTTGCCGGCGCTGCCTCTTCCACCTCGGCCCTGGCGACCGGGACGGCGGCCACTGCCTCCCCGCCTTTCACATCCTTTGCGTCGGCAACCAGATGGGCGATCACCGCACCCACCGTTACCACGGCGCCGACCGGCGCAATCGGTCCGGAAAGATAACCTTCGCGGAACACCTCGACATCCATGATCGCCTTGTCGGTCTCGACCGTGGCCACGACCGTGCCACGTGTGATTTTTTCACCGACCTGCTTCTCCCAGGTCACCACCGTGCCCTCGGTCATGGTGTCCGAGAGCTTGGGCATTTTGATTGCGTAGGGTTCAGCCATGCTTGAATCGTTCCATATTGGTTCGGTGGATCAGGGCAAATGATCCACGCCGAGATTTGTTTAGATTCTTCCCATTACCTTGAGCGCGCCTTTGTACACATCCTCGGCATTCGGGATGGCGGCCTTTTCCAGGGCTTCGGCGTAGGGCACCGGCACGTCGGCGGCATGGATGCGCACCGGCTGGGCGTCGAGTGCGAAGAAACATTCCTCGATGACGGTTGAAATGATTTCCGAACCGACACCCACTGAGGCCTCGTCCTCTTCCGCCACCAGCACGCGATGTGTCTTTTCCACCGAGCGGCGAATGGTTTCGCGATCGATCGGCTTCAAGGCGCGCAGGTCGATGACCTCCGCACTGATGCCGTCCTTTTCCAGGCGCTTGGCCGCGTCCAAGCACAAATATACGCTGTAGTTGTAGCCGATGAGCGTGATGTCCGTGCCGCGGCGCACGATCTCCGCGCCTTCGAGCGGACGGAAAAACTCAGTATCCGGCACGTTCTCTTTCATGTTGTACATGCGCTCGTGTTCGATCACGATCACGGGATCGTTGCAGCGCACCGCGGATTTCAGCATGCCGCAGGCATCGAGCGGTCCGCGCGGCGTGACCACACGCAAGCCCGAGGTACTCATGAACATGCGCGCCAGACGCGCCGAATGTTGTGCGGCGAGCTGATGCGCCGTGCCGCCGGGGGTACGCATCACGAACGGGCAACGCACACGGCCGCCAGACATGTAGTGAATCTTGGCGCCGGCGTTAATGAGCGTGTCGAGCGCAAGCAACGCGAAGTTGATCGACATAATCTCGATGATCGGGCGTATGCCGGCCATGGAGGCGCCGATGCCGATACCGGTAAAGGAATTTTCGGAAATCGGCGTATCGATAACGCGCTTCTCGCCGTATTTCTGGAATAATCCGGAAGTCGCCTTGTAGGTGCCGCCGATAAGGCCGACGTCCTCGCCCATCACGATCACGTTAGGGTCATTCGCCAGTTCCTCGTCGTGAGCCCGGCGGATCGCTTCCCAGTATGAAATTTCTGCCATGTGATAATCCTTGCGGTATTACTTTTAAGTATTCTGCAGCGGGCCGATCCAGCGCGAATCGGGGTTGTCGTCGAGCACGTACTTGTGCAGGTCTTGGACGCGCGGCGCCGGGCTTTCCTCGGAGAACTTGATGATGTCGTTTTCCATCTCGTGGTGGATTTCCTGTTCCATCGCTTTGATGTCGGCATCGGCGATGACCTTGGCCTTCTTCAGCTTGTCGCCGTAGATCCGGATCGGGTCGCGCTCGCTCCACTTCTGCTCTTCTTCCTTGGTGCGGTAGGCTGCGGTCTTGTCGGACATGGAGTGGCCGCGCAGACGATAGGTCATGTATTCAATGAAATACGGGCCCTTGCCGGAACGCACGTGATCAACGGCCTTTTTGGCGGACTCCATCACCACCTCGATATCCTGTCCGTCGTGCTGGCTCGCGGGAATGTTGTAGGCGCACATGCGCTTGTACTGGTCGATCACCGCCGTCGAACGGTCGATGCGGGTGCCGATGGCATACTGGTTGTTCTCGCACACGAACAGCACCGGCAGCTTCCATACCGAAGCCATGTTCATGGTCTCGTGGAACGTGCCTTGGTTGTTGGCACCGTCGCCGAGGAAGCAAATGGCGATCTGGTCGGTGCCCTTGTGCTTGCAGGCCAGCGCGAGTCCCGCCGCCAGCGGGAACGGCTGGCCCACCAGGGCATAGCCGCCCATGAAGTTCACCGTGGGGTCAAAAATATGCATCGAGCCACCGCGGCCGCGGGAAGAACCGGTTTCCTTGCCATACAGTTCCGCCATGACCTCGCGCGCCGGGGCGCCGGCCTTGATGGCATGGATATGGTCACGGTAACCGGTTATGACGTAATCGTGCTTGATCTTGGCCATCTCGAGCACACCGGTCGCCACGGCCTCCTGCCCCACGTACAGGTGCAGGAATCCGCCGATCTTGTGCTCCATGTAGGCTTCAAAGCACCGCTCTTCGAAGCGGCGGTAGAAAATCATTTCACGGAGTAAACGTTTCTGGTCAGCTTTATTCATGAATCTCCCTGATTTCAGGTGGGAAGCAGGCCTTGCGCGCCACAGACCCGGCAGGACCCGCGCGTTTTAGTCGGTATAATCCAAAACTTGAGCGCGGTATGATCGTTTTTTTGCCCAAACAGGTCAAGACAAACAGATTATTAGGCACGAATTCGATTCGGGTTCGTTAACAATTCAATAACGAGGCATACATGCACACTGAAATCCCGAAGATCAAGCAAGAAGGCAGCACTTTGTCGACAAAAGCGCTCGATCTCTACTCAAATGTGATTTTTCTCATACCTACCGGGGGATCAGAGTTAAAAACACTGCCCTATGGCTCCGAAATCCAACTACGCCTCAAACGCTCGGGTTACAAGCTCGACAGCGGCAGCCCCTTCACCACCGATCTGCCCAATAAAACCAGCACCCGCGTGGCGCTCGCCGGGATCGAGCCCAAAAAGAACACCTTCGACCTCCTGACTCTGGCGCGCAGGCTCGTAGCGGCACACAAGTCTCAGAAGCCCGAATGTATCGCCATTGCCTGTTATGGGCTCAAACCAAAAGAAGCAGAACGGGCCACCGAGGCGCTCATGGCGGCCCTGCTCGCCGCGAATTTCCCGATGCCGGACTACAAGAGCGATCCGGAAAAACCCGCAAAGCTCAAAGAGATCCATATTTTTGGGCATGTCTGCCATGACGGCTACGCACGCACGATGGCGGAAGCCGAAGGCAACAACCTCGCGCGCTACCTCACCGCCCTGCCACCCAATGAACTGACGCCGGGAAATTACCGCAAACGGGTCGAGAAGTTCGCCCGTGCGCGGGGCTGGAAAACGGAATTCCTCGACACGAAGAAACTGCGTGCCCGCGGCGCCGGCGCGTTCCTGGCCGTGGCCCAGGGCAGCCCGGAACCGGACGCCGGCATCCTGCACTTGCGCTACACGCCGAAAAAGAAATCGAACAAGAAGTCTCTGGCATTGGTGGGCAAAGGCATCTGTTTTGACACCGGCGGCACCAACCTCAAACCCGCGCGCCACATGCACGGCATGCACGAAGACATGGAAGGCAGCGCCGTGGCGCTCGGCACTCTGCTTGCGCTCACCGCACTGAAGGTGGATTTCCCCGTGGACTGCTGGCTCGCGCTGGCGCAGAACCACATCGGCCCGAAGGCCTATAAACAAAATGACGTGGTCAAGGCCGCAAATGGCAAAACCATCGAGATCATGCACACCGATGCCGAAGGCCGGATGGTTCTCGCCGACACGCTTTATTTCGCATCCCAGCAGAAACCAAAACTCATTGTCGATTTCGCGACCCTCACCGGTGCCTGCGTCGGCGCGCTCAGCACGCGCATGAGCGGCGCGCTGACCAATCGTGAAAGCCTGGTACCGGTATTGATCGAAGCAGGCAACGCCACAGGCGAGCGCGTCTGGCCCTTCCCACTGCCAGAGGATTATGAAGACGCCCTTAAGAGCAACATCGCCGACATCAAGCAATGCACCCTCGACAACGACGCCGATCACATCCTCGCCGCGACGTTCCTGAAAAAGTTTTTAGTGAACGATCCCGATTGGGTGCACATAGATTTGTCAGCGGGAAATCACAAGGGCGGGCTAGCGCATATTCCGACGAATATCACCGGATTTGGTGTGAGGTTTACGCTGAATCTGTTGCTGGATAGGAAGGCTATATAGTCGAGCCGCCACAGGCGGCTCGACAAATTACCTCAATTTATAAAGCATGCCCCCGCCCCGTGCATTCTCATACGGCACCAGGGTATCACCCATCGCGTCGGACAATTTCAGCAACCGTTCTTCCGGATGTGGATGGGTTTTGAAGAGCAGCGACACGCTGCCGTCGCCGGGGTTGATGGCGGCGATTTTCTGGAGCACGGCCGGGAGACTGTAGGGATCGTAACCGGCGCGGGCGGTGAGCACGACGCCGATGCGGTCGGCTTCGAACTCGGCGCTCTTGTCGAGGCTGCGGGCGAAGATTTCCGCACCGTTGCCGACCAGATTCTTGATGTACTCGTTCTTGTTGTCCTGCATTTTTTTCTGCAGGAACGACTCGCCCAGCGATATCGCCGCACCCTTGCGCATCACCTCGATGTGATGGCGCTTGATTACGTGTCCTACTTCATGCGCCAGCACACCCGCGAGTTCGGCCTCGCTCGTCAGCTTCATGTACAGCCCCTTGGTGAGAAAGACATATCCGCCGGGCGCGGCGAAGGCGTTCACGTCGTTGGAGTCGATCACGCCGAAATGCCATGGCAGGTTCGGCCGCTCGCTCTGCGAGGCGACCCAGCGGCCGACGGTGTTCACATAACGCTGAAGCGCCTCGTCCTTGACCAGCGGCGAAGCGCCGAGCAAGTTCGCGCCGACTTCCTGGCCGATGCGGATTTCGTCTTCCTCGCTCACGCCGAGCAACATCCTCCTGGGATCGGCGACCTGGCCACTTTCGCCGGAGGTCTTGCCGGACAGTTTTTGCTTCAGCTCGTCGAGCTTGATCGCCTGCGCCGTACCCAGCGCCAGGAAAAACACCAGAAATATCCCTGTCAGTCGTTTCATGTCTCTTCCCTCATTCCGCCGGCGTAGGTAAATAGCTGACCGATCGGCGTTGCAGCTTGTGTTTCAGCGCGTACGCACCGGCGTCTTTTTCAGTCACGGCAAACTTGTCCATCTTCTTAAGTTCGTCCGGATTGCCCTTGGCGCTTTTCAGCTCTTCCTCGGAAAGCCCACGAATACCGGAGGTGGCAACGATATTGCCGCTGCCAGAACGGCCCGTGGCCAGCGCGGTGACATCCTGCACCGAGGTTTTGCCGGCGGCCTGCGCCTGACCGGCGCGCACATTGAGCATGCGTACCCAACCCTGCTTACCCGATACCTTGATGTGCATCCAGCTGCCCTTGCGCTCCACGATCTCCAGATTGGTGCGCGCCGGCAGATCCGCCAGGGTTTTCGCGTCGACGAAGGGTTTGTCCTTAAGCAGCGTGTCCTTGATCGTTGAACCGCTCTCAGCAGAGGTCGCCGCTGTTAATGCCAACCCAGCCAGCAGCGTAAGGCCGGTAATCCATGTTTTGAGATGCATCGTTGCTCCTGATCTTCCTGAAATCTAACCTGCGGCGCGGCCCATGCTCGGCAGGCCGGCCTGAGCGAGTGCGTCCGGTATCGCCACCGATGGGATACTCCGGCAGAACTCCTCGAATTCTTTCGTGGCCACAATCCTTATATTACCGCCATGTGTCACGGATGGCACGGTCAATGCCATGCCCATGGTACGGGCCAGCGCCTCCTCGCCCTGCACCCGCCAGCGATCCTGAACATCGACGTTGAACACACAGGTGTGAATCAGGAAGGTCACGCGCTGGCCTTCAGTCGGTCCCAGACGACCACGCGCCCTGTCGACCGCCGGCGCCATGCGCGCGAACGTGGCCATCACATCCTGCAACACCTCCGTCTCGATTTCCTTCGGCACCAACCAGTAAAACAGCAGCGTGTCACGAAAGAAGGCGTGCAACAACGGGAACGGCTTGAAGAGCGGCGCGGAGATGACGCCGAAACGCGAGAGCCCGACCTGGCGCTTGAGCGCCGCGCGCAAACGCAGGTGCGCATGGCGCGCGGCGATGTGATTGTGGCACTCGACCAGGACCGCGCGGCATTCGTTGCCCTCCTCCAGCAGCGTGGAGAACAGCGGGTGGCCGTTGCGGTACTGGGTCTGGAACGTACTGTTGAAACGGGCGATGGTGAAATAGAGCAGGCTGAAGGTAAACGGCGCGGTCAGATCGACAAATACCGCGCTGAAATTCAGGAACAGGTACGAGATAAACAGAAACCCCATCTGCAGGAAGGTAAACGTCAGGTTCACGGCGCGCTGGTCGATGTTATAGATGAACGCCACCGCCAGCAGCATGATGGAGGCGATCGTGACCACCACGGCGACCCATCGCGGCAACTCGGACAGGTAATCCCGGTTTTTCATGTTATCGAGCGCGGTAGCGAGAATCTCGACGCCCGGGTGGATACGCGCCACCGAGGTCGGCTTGATATCGAACAGTGAAGGCGCCGTCGAACCGATGATGACAATCTTTCCGGCAAACTCGTCTGCTGGCCGCGTTTTCTTCTCCTTGAGCAGGTCGAAATACACCTCATGGAAGGAGACACGCTTGTACGAAGGCGGCTTGCCGCGCCAGTTGATAAGGATGTCGGGGTCGTCCGGCAGCGTCGCGCCGGTTGCGGCGGCGACGTTCGCGGGCAGCGAATTCACCACCCAGCCATGTTCGATCCGGTAAACGTGATAGCTGCGCACGATGCCATCGTCATCGGCATAGAGATTGTTGGTGCCCAAACGGTGATCGTCGAGCACGTCGTAGAGATACGGCAACACCACCGCATAGGTGGCGTTGGGATCGGGGTCTTCGTCCTTCGTCACCCCCGGAATCTGGCTCACCTTGAAGTTGCTGAGTTTGTCGTTGTCCTCGTTCAGGCGAATCATTGGAAAATAGGTGTTGGGCGTTTGCATGATGGTATTGCGGAAATACTTGTCGCCCTCGGCGTTGAACACGTCGGGGTCGCTGAAGGTGATGTCAAAAACAATCGCCTTGGGCTTCTGAGCGCTGATGCCCTCCACCATCTCACCCATGATGTTGCGTGGCCAAGGCCAGCGGCCGTATTCCTTGGCCATGGCCGCAAGCGCTGCCTCGTCGATGTCGAGAATAACAATATCCGGATCGGCGGCCGGGTGACTCAGACGCGTCTTCATAATAAGGTCGTAGGCCTTGCTCTTCATGCCGGAGGTCAGGCCGGTCGAGATGGTCAACGTGGCAATGACGATGATCACAACCGCCAGCCCACCATAAAACTTGTTGCCCAGGCGATCGGATAGGGTCGCGAGTGGCAGGAGAAAAAATCGGACGAGGCGCTGAGTGGGATTAAGCGTGGCCATGGGCGTTGATGGTTCCTCGATTAGCTTTGGGCATCATACAGACTATTATGCCGAGCTGTCCTTGGCGGGTCCAAGCGTGCAGATCCCGACAGGCGCCCAAATAAAATGGCATAATGTGCCAAGACCATTCGCACAGAGAGTCCGCCATGAAAGACAGCACAGTTGCCAGAGAATGGCTCGAAGCCTCGGCCCGCACGGCCAACGCCAAAGACTACGACGCGCACATGAATTTGATCTCGAAGAAAGTCCAGGTGTTCGGCGTGCCCGGGTTCGAGTCCCTGGGCTATGAGGACTGGGCCAAGCAGAGCAAACACGAATTTGAATCCGGCTTACTCAAGCGTGTTTCCTACGCCGGCATGAAGGCGCAGGTCATGTTGCCGGGACGCGTGATGTTCAAAACCACCGAGACCGTGGAAGCCACGGACGGCAGTGTCCAGGCTCATGGCGTGGAGATCGTCCTCGAGAGGGAAGCCGACGGAAAATGGCGCGTAGTACAGGAACGGATTCTTTCGCCGGAAGAAATCGAGCACGACCGGATTCTGCAGTAGCCTCGCGGTTGTGCGACACAGACAGGCACAAGCGGAAAGGAAATCCCTGCCGCCCCATATCCGAGCTTGAAATCGGTAGAAATCTGCCTTACGCTAGCGCCCCACGAAAGCAGTCAACAATTCATTTTCAGAAAGAGGAAGAAACCATGAAAAACCCATTGGATTCCATCACGGGCGCCATCGTCTCCGGACTGGTATTGACCCTGATTCTCTATGTCTTTGCTGCCAACTTCCTGCACTAAAGACTTTCCTCCTCAACCCTAAACAAGCAAACACATCGGGAGAACATTTTATGGAACTCGTCGTCATTCGCTGGCTGCATGTGCTCGCAGGCATCACCTGGATCGGTCTTCTTTACTACTTTAACTTCGTACAAGCTCCCGGCGTCGCCGCCGCCAAGGCCGACGGGACCGCGGCCGGCATCACCAAGCACATCGCGCCACGGGCCCTGTTCTGGTTCCGGTGGGCGGCCATGGCGACCTGGGTACTGGGCGCCATTTACCTGGTGCGTGCGGCTAACCTGAGTTTCACTGATGCCTTCCTGCTGCGTGGCCCGAGCGCCACCATCGGCGTCGGCGCCTGGCTCGGCACCATCATGTTCGTCAACGTCTGGGGCATCATCTGGCCGAACCAGAAGAAAGTCCTCGGCATCGTGCCGGCGGACGACGCCACCAAGGCCAAATCCGCACGCGTGGCGTTCCTGGCCTCACGTACCAACACCATGCTGTCCATCCCCATGGCCTTCTTCATGGTGGCCGGACCGCACATGGGCGCGCTGCCGCGCCTGTTTTAAGCGACAGTAAAAGCCGATTTGGCGCAAAAGCCCGGCCGGTGGCCGGGCTTTTGATTTTGGGGCTTGCGTTATCGCGTCACCGGGGTAGAATTTTTGCCAATGTGTAGGCGCCCGGAAGGGCGCTTTTGTTTTTTGGTCGTCTAAAACAATGCCAACATCTTATCAAATGCCGGTTTTCACACCCCTCCCCGTCGCCTTCGTGCGCGGCGAAGGCGCATGGCTGTGGGATACCAAAGGAAAAAAATATCTCGACGCCCTGGCGGGTATTGCAGTCTGCGGACTCGGCCATGCCCATCCATCAGTGACCGCCGCGATCTGCGATCAGGCCGGCAAACTGCTGCATACCTCGAACTGGTATGAAATCCCGCTGCAGGAACAACTGGCGCAGCGGATATGCAAACTCGCCGGCATGGACAACGCCTTCTTCTGTAACTCCGGCGCCGAGGCCAACGAAGCTGCGATCAAACTTGCGCGCCTCCACGGCAGCCAGAACAACATACGCACACCCGGTATCATCGTCACCGAGGGCAGTTTCCACGGCCGCACGCTAGCCACGCTCACCGCGAGTGGCAACCGCAAAATCCAGGCAGGCTTTGAGCCGCTGGTGCAGGGTTTCTTCCGGGTACCGTACAACGATCTCGACGCCGTGCGCCATGTCGGTGACAACGACAAGGGCATCGTCGCCGTACTGGTCGAGCCGATCACGGGCGAAGGCGGCGTAAAAATTCCCGATGACGGCTACCTCAAGGGACTGCGGCAGATCTGCGACGAGCGCGGCTGGCTCCTGATGCTGGACGAAATCCAGACCGGCGTCTGCCGCACCGGCAAATGGTTCGCCTGCCAGCACGAAGGCGTGCAGCCGGACGTGATGACGCTCGCCAAGGGTCTTGGCAATGGCGTACCGATTGGCGCCTGCCTCGCCCGCGGCAAAGCCGCTCAAGTATTCAAGCCCGGCAGCCACGGCTCCACCTTCAGCGGCAACCCGCTCGTGTGCCGCGTGGCACTCACCGTCCTCGATGAAATGGAAAAAGGGAAACTCGCCAAGCGCGCCGCGGTGCTGGGCGAGCGCCTGCTGGCCGGTTTCAGAAAAACGCTGGACAACGTTGCCGGCGTCAGGGAAATCCGCGGTCGCGGGCTCATGCTCGCCATCGAACTCGACCGGCCGTGCAAGGAAATGCTGACACGGGCGCTGGAACGCGGCATCCTGATCAATGTCACGGTCGACAGCGTCATTCGACTGCTGCCGCCGCTGATCCTGACCGACGACGAGGCCGACTTGCTTGTGCGCGAGCTGTCAACCACCGTGCGTGCCTTTCTGGAGACGAAACCATCGTGAAACCGCGTCATTTTCTGACGTTGATGGATTTAAGCGCCGACGAACTCAAGCGCGTGCTCACGCGCGCCATTGAACTGAAGAAACTGCACAAGGACGGCAAGCGCCACGCCCCGCTCGCCGGCAAAACACTCGCCATGATCTTCGAGAAATCCTCGACCCGCACGCGGGTGTCGTTCGAGGCCGGCATGGCCCATCTCGGCGGAGCAAGCATGTTCCTGTCGCCACGCGACACCCATCTCGACCGCGGCGAACCGGTGGAAGACACCGCGCGCGTGATGTCGCGCATGGTGGATGTCATCGTGATTCGCGCGAATTCGCATGCGATGGTGGAGCGGTTCGCGGCGCACTCACGGGTGCCGGTGGTCAACGCGCTCACGGACTTGCATCATCCGTGTCAGCTGCTGGCCGACATCCAGACCTACCTCGAATTGCGCGGCGACATCGCCGGCAAGAAAGCGGCGTGGATTGGCGACGGCAACAACGTCTGTCATTCGTGGATGCATGCCGCCCACCACCTTGGTTTCCACCTCCACATCGCCACCCCCAAGGGCTATGAACCGGAGGCGAGTCTGGTCGAGTTTTGTCGTGACAGTGTGACGCTGATACACGACCCGGCCAGGGCGGCGCAGGGCGCGGACATCGTCGTCACTGATACCTGGGCCAGCATGGGTCAGGAAAATGAAAAGGAAAAACGCCTGAAGGACTTCGCTGGCTTCATGGTCGACAAAAAACTCATGGCGCTTGCTGGCAAGAACGCCATTTTCATGCACTGCCTGCCGGCTTACCGCGGCGCCGAGGTAGCGGCGGATGTGATCGATGGTCCGCAAAGCGTGGTCTGGGACGAAGCCGAAAACCGGCTGCATGCCCAGAAGGCGCTGCTCGAATTCCTGCTCGCCGGCCGTCCGGCCTGAGCCCTAACCTTTCTGTCTCGCGGCGGCGTCCGCGTGCTGATCAATCATCCCATCATGCTCATTGGTTACAGCCGACGACATCCCAAACTTGCGGAGTTTTTCCAGCAGGGTCGTACGGCGCAGGCCCAGCCGCGCGGCGGCGTGGGAAACGGCACCACTGGTTTCTTCCATCGCCTGCCGGATGAAGCCCGCCTCGATCTCGTGCAGATAGGCTCTCAGATCCAAGACTTCCGGCAACAGCAACGGCGATAGGAAAGAGCCGAACAGTGCATCGTAAATAATCTCAGGACGACCATGGGTTGCCTTGATTAAATATAAATGGGCGGGGGAAAATTTTTTCTGGAACACAATGGACCGGTAATCAGCAGATTACATGTCCGTCACAGCGGGATCAGCGGGGTGGACGAATTGGGGTGGGCAATACTATGCCCACCTACGAATGTGGTTATTGCCCGAGGGAAAACGACTGGATGATGCCGCGTACCACAAACTCCACCGCGATGGCGAGCAGGATCATGCCCATGATGCGGGTCATGATGCGCATCCCGGTGAGACCGAGCTTCTTCAGCAGCGGGTGGGC
>JBGPBL010000007.1:0-66379 GCA_041481225.1 Sulfurifustaceae bacterium
GGTACCAATATCATTAAAATAGGGGCGCCACCAGCACGGCGCCCAGTACAGTGTAAATCTTACGCCCTCCGCGCACCACCTGTTCAACAGTTTCACGGTATCGCTCACGCGGCGGCTCGCGGTGTCACTTCACGCACGAGCCGTTTAGACAGCTCGATCGCCGCCACTTCGAGGTCGTAACGCGCCTGAAGATTCATCCAGAACTGCGCCTCCATGCCAAAGTAGCGCCCGAGCCGTAGCGCGGTGTCAGCGGTAATGCCCTGCCGCCCCTTCACGATCAGGTTGATGCGGCGCGGCGGCACACTTGTCTCCTTGGCGAGCCGATACTGCGTGATGCTGAGGGGCTTCATAAAGTCCTCGGCAAGTACCTCACCGGGATGGATCGGCGGGATGTCCCGCCGCTGGGATGCTTTGGTCTTGCGCGTCTTCATCAGGGTTGCCCTCCGTTCAGTGATAATCCACGATCTCTACGTCATAGGCGTGGCCGTTGCGCCACGTAAAGCATATCCGCCACTGGTCATTGATGCGGATGCTGTGCTGGCCCTTGCGTTCGCCCCTGAGAGCTTCTAACCGATTGCCGGGCGGCACGCGCAACGTTTCCAGCTTAGTAGCCGCGTCAAGCTGCAACAGCTTGCGCCGGGCGAGGCGTTGCAGGTCGGGCGGCAATCTTCGGGAAAAGCGTCCGAGAAAAAGCTGCTCGGTATCCTTGTTCCGGAATCGCTGAATCATAGACGGAATAATAACGTGTTTCATTATTAACGTAAAGTGCTAATATCGGCACCTAGCGTAACGATTGGGGCTGTCTAGCCCTCAGGAGGAATGGAGCTAGCTCACTCCGACCGCTTTACTGCAGTGATCCACGGTTCAAGCCGTTTGCCGTAGACCACTGAAACCTCATATGGCGCAATGGCGGTATCGTGCTGGTTTCTTTGGACGTGTCTCAGCAACGGCTCGAACACCGGCCGATAGCTTGCCGGTACATTGATTTGGTCGATACTGAGTCTATTGATGTATCCCTCCAACCTGAATTTTCGATTGTTTTCAACTAGCCGCGGTTGAACCTGCCCACGTACGATGGCGTAGCGGTTACGGTCGAGATACTTGGCGCGCAGGCTCGTTGCATCGAGGCCCGCATCAATGACGAATAGGCGGCTATTCACGCGCTCTTCGTTATCGAACTGCTGTTTGGCATTCTTCGCCCGTTCCTCGAATTCCCTTTTCCCAGCATTAGCCTCGAGGAGCGCCTCTTCCTTCTGCAGGTGTAGCCGCATGCGCTCCAGCGCTGTGCGGTAGGCCGGGCCATCGAGTTCTAGTACTAACAGCACGTCCTTCGGTAACAATTTGTCGTAGTACATACGACCTTGAGGTGTGTCATCGGAGTGCGATACATCAAAACCTAGCGTCGTGAGCTTTGCCTTGTCCAGCCAATCCGGCGTGCTACCGATACCGGCATAACTCAACCCTGATAAAAAGAGACCGGTGTTTTGCTCACTCAGCATCCGCCACTGCAAGGTAAGTGCGATACCGCTGTTCTCCTTTTCAAAATCCCAGTAATACGGCATCCCGAGTTCGCGCTGTGTCAGTGTCAGCGTGCTTTCTGGTTCACCACGGTTGTAGGCGACGCCCACCAGCGCCACGGCGTTGGTGGCCAGAATCAACGCCATGCCGGCGATAAACGTACGGGTGTGGGACCATTTCATCACGTCGCACTACCTCCCAGCAGCTTGTAACTCGTCATCCGCAGGCGCCGTAGCGCCACGATAAACAGAATGGCAGTGAGACCCAGCACCAGGAAGAAGGGTACTTCGGCATGATCTCCCACCACCAGTCAAAGAACTTGGTATAGAGAAAAATCACGAAGAAGATCACACCGGTATTCACGGCCTCGGGCCAGTGCCGGCGCGCCCCCAGCCAGATGACGGCCGCACTGCCCACGAAACCGAACACCTGATACATCCCCTTCACCATGCCCGGTTCGAGGTTGAGATAGCTCGCCTGACCCCAGTTCGCGAGCACCAGTGCCGGCAGAAAAAGTGTGAGCAACCCGAATATGCGATAGAGGGCGGCGAAGCCTGGGAAACGCACTTGATCAATTAATTGCGGCAGGAGAAACAGGATAACGGCCGCGGGGAAGAAATTCTCTGGGCGCTGGCCGAAATCCAACCAATACATCCCGCTCCATGTCCCGGTGCGGGCCGAGATATAGGCGATCACGCACAGGATGCCCGCCGCCAGCAACAGACGCAGGTCGCAGGTGTAGGCGAGAAGAAATGCGAGCGCCGCCCAAGGAATCAGCGCCTTGTCGGAAGGCGTGATATTGAATATCTGGCCCAGCATGGCGATGTTGAGCGCAAAGCAGGCAAACGCCACCATCGCCGCCAGCTTAGTGAAGTAACCAGTACCGTCACGCCCCTGGATCCAGATCGTTGCCACGAATGTGCCCAGTGCCACCAGCAACAGCGTCGCCACTTGCGCCGTCGTCGAGAACCGGCCCCAGAACTGGTAGAAGAGAAAGAAGACGCTGGCCGCCAACGCGAGTGCGCCCAGAAAGGAGGCGATGCGCATGCCCAGCGACAGCTGCTTGGCCTGCACGTCGCGGTCGATATCATAGTCCTGGGTGTACCGCGCGAGCAGGCGCTCGTGGTGGTCTGCCAGTGTCCGTTTTTCGACGTTGGATAATATAAGGACGCCTTCGCGCTCCAGACGATCGAGTTCACGCTGGAATATGCGAATCTCGTCGGCCCGTTGCTGTGCGTCGGTGCGTGAGGGTGCGTTCATCCTGAGCCGTTTAGCGATTCATCCATGTCTTTGGGCTTGGTGGCATGGTTCAAGGCGGTGAGTTGGATTTGGAGCGTAGCGGCATGCTGAGTATGAATACCATACCTTAGAGTCCATTTTGAAGAATTTCTCCAATCCCTATATGCCGGAAGTTCCTAATCATTTTTGGAAAAGTAAGGTGTCTCTTTACACGTGTCAACTCGCAGAATCTCGAAGCAATACTGGGCACACGCCAGATCGCTCGGCTGAAGCCCATTGTAATTGGGTCGCATAGGATGGGTGCCTGCGTCCATCGGATGATGGATGCTGGCGAACGACGTACCAATTAAACCAATAAAAAAAACCGCATCGCCAGGAAACAACCTGGCGACGGGCAATGAAACTATTATGAGGAGACAGGCTAAGCTTTGGTGTTCAGGACCGCGCCGACAGCCTGGCCGCTGGTATTGACCGTTGGAGCCGGGGCCGGAGCTGCTGCTGCCGGGGCCGGAGCTGAGGCTGTTGCCTTGGTTTTGACGGAAGATGTGTCGTCACCATCACCATCGTTTTTCGCGTCGCGGCCAGCGCGATGAACTTCGTTCTGTTCCGGTTGTGGTTTTGTCAGGGTAACGGCGGGGGCGCCGGAAGAAATAGCACCAATTGCCATAGGCATTCTCCTTTGGATGGGGAATACAACAACGTATTACAAAGTGTAGCACATGCCGGGGTGACCATCAGATTTGGTCAATAACAAGGCTATTTCAGCGACAAATCGCCCCCTGCAACGCCCCGCTGTTTCATGTCAGCCAGTACTTCACTCTCTGGGTTGTTATGTAGGGGTAGGCCCGGATTTATGTGCTCAGCCAGATCCAGATCAGTCAAACGGGTGGTGCAGAATAATCGTGTCGTCGCGCTCGGCGCCGGTGGAGACGATAGCGATACGCGTGCCGGTAACCTCTTCAATGCGATCCAGATAGCGCCGCGCATTTTTCGGCAATCCCTCCAGTTTGCGTACACCCATGGTGGATTCCTTCCATCCTGGCATGTCTTCATAGACCGGCTCACATTTCGCCAGCGCCTCGGCACCGCTCGGTTGCGTCGCGCGCACCGCCCCATCGCACCGATAGCTGGTGCACAGACGTACCGTGTCCAGGCCGTCAAGCACATCAAGTTTGGTGATGCACAGACCGGTCACACCATTGATCTGGTTCGAGCGGCGCGCGATCACGGCATCGAACCAGCCACAACGGCGCTTGCGCCCCGTGACGGAGCCGAATTCCTTGCCGCGGCTACCGATGAAATCGCCCACCGTATCGTTAAGCTCAGTCGGGAACGGGCCGGCACCGACACGCGTGGTGTAGGCCTTGGTGATACCCAGGATGTAACCAAGGCTACCAGGGCCAACGCCGGTACCAACCGATGCTGCGCCTGAGGAAGTATTTGACGACGTCACAAAGGGGTAAGTGCCGTGGTCAATATCGAGCAACGTGCCTTGCGCGCCTTCAAACAGCACGGGCTTGCCCGCTTTGGCGAAGCCATCGAGGATCTCGGGAATATCCGCCACCATCGGCCGCAGGCGTGGGACGAAAGACATGCATTCGTCGAATGTTTTCTGGAAATCCACGGTATCGCACTTAAAGTAGTTCTTGAGCACGAAATTGTGGTAATCCATGACCTGCTCGAGCGTTTCCTGGAATCGCTGACTGTCGAACAGATCGGTCACGCGCAGACCACGCCGTGCCACTTTGTCTTCATAGGCCGGCCCGATACCACGGCCGGTTGTGCCAATCGCGGCCTTGCCACGGGCCTTTTCGCGTGCCGCATCCAGGGCGACATGATGCGGCAGGATCAGTGGACAGGACTCACTGATGCGCAGACGTTCTGTAACGTTGACACCGTTCGCCTCCAATTCGTCGACTTCCTGGAACAATGCGCCCGGCGCCAATACCACGCCGTTGCCAATGAGGCACATCACGTTTTGACGCAGGATGCCGGATGGAATCAGGCGCAACACCGTTTTCTTGCCGTCGATCACCAGCGTGTGTCCGGCGTTATGTCCTCCCTGAAACCGCGCCACGGCATGCGCCCGGTCAGTCAACAGGTCGACGATCTTCCCCTTGCCCTCATCACCCCACTGGGTGCCGATCACAACGACATTTTTTGTCATGTTTGCCTACCTTCGTTATTTGCTGTTTACGACAGACCAACGTCCATTCTTCTTGATCAACTCGCGATCACAGCCGAACCCGCTGGCTGGAATTTTATTTCCACCGGGCAATCGCACCACAACCCGTTCGCCACCAGAACGCAAACGCGTTATTTCCTTCATCAGACCGTCGTCATCACCGTACGGCGCCAGAATTCCTGAACATCGTATTTCTGCATGGGGTACCAGTTTGAGCAACTGACGCAAGTCGGCGCCGAAACCGGTTGCAGCACGGTCGCGACCGAATGCGCGCCCAATGCCATCGTAACGGCCGCCCTTGGCCACCGCACGGCCATGCCCCGGCACAAACGCTGAAAACACCACGCCGGTGTAGTAATGATAACCACTTAACTCGGCCAAATCGAAATGCAGCGCCGGCGCATTCGGCTGTGCGGCGGCGAATTGCGCGACCGCCTGAAGGTTATCAAGCGCGCGCATCACCGACGCCGGCGCAGCTTTGAGCCGCTTCTTGGCGTCGGTGAGTACTTCCGTTCCGCCAGCGAGATCGAGCAGCGCAAACATCATCTTCCGCGATGATGCGGCGACCTTGGCGGCATCGAGCAGCTGTTCCACTTCGTTGCGTGCCTTGCGTTGCAGCGCATCGAACAATTCTACTTCCTGCTCGGTATTGAGCTTGGCCTGTTTGGCGAGTCCGCGGAACACGCCCACGTGGCCGAGATCGAAGTGCGCCTCGCTGATGCCGATGAGTCTGAGCGTGGCGATCATGAGATTCAGTATCTCCGCATCGGACTCAGGTCCGCTGTGGCCGAACAACTCCGCGCCGAGCTGAATCGGTTCACGCGAGCCTCCGAATTCATCCGGCCTTGTGTGCAACACCGACCCGGCATAACAAAGACGCACCGGAACCTCGCGTTTGAGATAGTGCGCATCAATGCGCGCTGCCTGCGGCGTCATGTCCGGACGTATGCCCATGAGGCGCCCGGTTTGGCGATCGGTGACCTTGAATGTCTGCAAATCAAGATCCTGGCTGACGCCCGTCAGCAACGACTCCAGGTATTCGATGAGCGGTGGCATCACCAACTCATAACCCCAGGAATCGAACAGATCGAGGACGTGACGACGCCTGGCCTCAAGGCGTCTCGCCTCGTCCGGCAACATCTCCTCAACACCCTCTGGCAGCAGCCAGCGATCTTTGGCGGGCATGATTGTCACGCTCACAAAAAATAGTATCTGTTGTTAAATATTATCTATTGATGAGGTACAGCAGCACCACACCCAGCAACATACTGGTCAGGCCCACGAAGCGGATATGTGCGTCGCCCAAGCCATGGATAACCGTCAGCGCCTTGCGCAGACTTTCCGGGCTGATAAACGGGTAAACCCCCTCCAGAATCAGCAACAGTGCCAGAGCTACCCATAGATCATGCCAGGTCGCCATGGCCCGAGGCTATTTTGCCGGCTTCTTCATGTAGCGGAAAAAATCGGCACTCGGGTCGACGATCATAATGTCTTCTTTTTTCTTGAAGCTTTCCCTGTAGGCACTGAGGCTACGGTAAAACGAATAAAACTCAGGCGCGCGGCTGTAAGCGCCCGCGTAAACCGAGGTCGCCTTGGCGTCACCTTCACCTCGGATCTTTTCCGCCTGGCGATAGGCGTCCGCCAGCAGTACCTCACGCTTGCGTTCCGCATCCGCGCGTATCTTTTCCGCTGCTTCCGCGCCTTGTGCGCGCAACTCATTGGCGATGCGTGAACGTTCGGCCTTCATGCGCTGGTAGACCGACTGGCTCACCTCGTCCGGCAAATCCACGCGCTGGATACGAACATCCAGCACTTCGATACCGAACTTGCGTGCCTCCCTGTCGGTATTCACCGTCAGGAGTTCCATGATCTTGTGCCGATCGGTCGAAATGACATTGGCCACGGTGCGCTTGCCGAACTCATCGCGCAACCCGCTGTTGACCACTTGCTCCAAACGACGACGGGCGTCGAATTCCTGTCCGCCCACCGTCAGATAAAATTTAAGAGCGTCGTTGATGCGCCATTTAGCGAACGAATCCACGACCACGTATTTCTTTTCCATGGTCAGGAACGGCTGCGGTTCCGCATCCAGGGTAAGAATACGTGAATCGAAGTAGCGCGCGTCATCCAGAAATGGGCTCTTGAAATGGATACCCGGCTTGTCGTCGTAGCGCAACACCTGACCGAACCGCGCGATGATGACCTTCTGACGCTCATCCACGGTATAAACGGTGGAGTTGACGGTAACCCCGACCAACAGGACGATGCCCAACAGCGCCAGCAGCTTCGTCTGGTTCATGGTGTCACCTCCCGTCTGCGCAGATCGACGCGACCACGGACGTCGGCGCCTTTGAGAGGAACAGGCTTTGTCTCCGTATCCAGAAGGGGTGGCGCCTGCACCGTCGTATCCACGGCTTCACGCATCGGCATCAGCTTATCGAGCGGCAGATAAATCATGTTATTGCCGGCTTTCTGGTCGATGAAGACCTTGGTCGTGCTCGACAACACCTGCTCCATCGTCTCGATATACATGCGTTCACGTGTCACCGACGGCGCCTTCACGTATTCCGTGGCGACCTGCGAAAATCTCCGCGCATCGCCGTCGGCATGTGAAATCACGCTCGCCTTGTAACCCTCCGCTTCTTGCATGAGACGTGCCGCGCCGCCGCGCGCACGCGGTATGACGTCGTTCGCATAGGCCTCGGCCTCGTTCTTCAAACGCTGTTCGTCCTCGCGCGCCTTCACGGCATCATCGAACGCCGTCTTGACCTCATCGGGTGGTTGCGCCTTTTGCGTTTCGACCGTCACGATCTGCACGCCGGCCTTGTATTTGTCGAGAACCTGCTGCAACAGTTCACGGGCACTGCGCGCCACCTGGTCACGCCCTTCCGTCAGCGCAAAATCGAGCGTGCTCTTGCCCACCACTTCACGCACTGCGGACTCCGTGGCTTGGGTAATGGTGGTTTCCTGATCACGTACATTAAACAGATATTCCGCGGCGTCCTTGATCTTGTACTGTACGGCGAATTCAATGTCGATGATGTTTTCATCCCCCGTAAGCATCAAGGCTTCTTTTGGAACCTTGCTCTTGCCACCGCCACGGTTGCTGCGATAGCCGATTTCGATCGTGGAGACTTTCTCAACGTTCACTTTCTCGACTTTCTCGATAGGAAACGGCAGATGCCAGCGCAAACCGGCTTCGGTCATTTCCTGCATCTTACCAAAGCGCAGCACCACGCCACGCTCGCCCTGATTGACGATGTAAAAGCCAGCCGCGAACCAGACGCACAAGGCGACGACGACTATCAACCCCAACCCGAAACTATTCGCGGACCCCGCACCACCGCCGGGACCCCCCTGGGCACCGCCAAACAAGCCGCGTAGTTTTCGCTGTATGTTCTGGACGATCTGGTCGAGATCCGGCCCACCCTGTCCGGGTTTGCTGCCCTGACCCCAAGGATTTTTACCCCCGGACTTGCCGGGTTCATTCCAAGCCACAAATGACTCCTTTGCTGATTCGCCAAATCGCCGCTAAAGCGGCATTTTAGGGTCAGGACCCGGTGGGAGCAAGGACATGTGCCGGTTTTGCCAGCAGAAATTCCTCATGAAAATCGGGATGCCGTTGTAGCCAGGCAAGTTGGGTGGGATCCAGTGCCAGATCGATCAGCCAGCCGCCCGACTCCAGCGCCGTCTCCGCCACGACATCAAAACGTTCGTAGAGACTGGCACGCAAACGCCCGGCTTCCGGTGGGAGCGTGAGGTGCTGCAATTGATGCTGCCGCTGGAAATGCTCGGCCAGTGCCGGCAAAAGAAGATCGACCCCGTCACCAGTCCGGGCGGATAGCCACACACGGGCAATGTTACCCGCGCTATCGCGCTCGGCGCGTGCCGGTTCACCCGTGACATCAATCTTGTTGAACACCACGATCTGCGGAATAGAGTCGGCATGGATCTCCGCCAGCACCTCGTTGACACGTTGCATCTGATCGAGTCGCTCGGTGTTTCCGGAGTCCACCACGTGCAACAGCAGGTCCGCCTCGGCGACCTCTTCCAACGTCGACTTGAATGCTTCCACCAAGTCATGCGGCAAATGGCGAATAAATCCGACCGTGTCCGCCAAAATCACGGCGGTCTTCCCGGGCAACTCGACACGACGCATAGTCGGATCGAGTGTGGCGAACAACTGGTCCGCGGCATACACACCCGCGCCGGTCAGCCGGTTGAACAACGAGGATTTCCCGGCATTGGTGTAGCCAACGAGCGAAACCGTGGGAATCGGAACCTTGTGACGCGCGCGGCGGCGGCTGCGCCGCTGCACAGACACCTGTCTCAAGCGTTCATTGAGTTTCTTGATGCGATCACGGATCAACCGCCGGTCTACTTCGAGCTGTGTTTCGCCGGGGCCGCGCAGGCCAATACCGCCCTTCTGACGTTCAAGGTGGGTCCAGCCTCGCACCAGACGGGTGGAGAGATGTTCAAGTTGAGCAAGCTCGACCTGCAGTTTGCCTTCGTGACTGCGCGCCCGTTGGGCGAAAATATCGAGAATCAGGCCGGTCCGGTCCAGCACGCGGCAGCCCACAATCTTTTCCAGGTTACGCTCTTGCGCGGGCGAGAGGGAATGGTTGACCAGCACCACTTCGGCATTCTCGCGGGCGCAGGCCTCGCGGATTTCCTCCGCCTTACCCTTGCCCACGAACGTGGCCGCATCCGGAATCTGCCGGCTACCGAAAATGGTCCCGCAAACGTCGGCGCCCGCCGACTCGGCGAGCAACCGCAGTTCTTCCATTTCTTCCTGCTCGATGTGGCCCGAGAGGCGTAACTGCACCAGCAGGGCGCGTTCGCGTCGGCGCGCACCCGAGGTGGCAGACGTGGCAGAGCTATTCGTTTCCAGGACCTTTGCTGTCGGAGTCGTCAGCGCCTTCAATGTGGAACTTTACCGGACGCCCAGGGACCACCGTGGAGATGGCATGCTTGTAGATCATCTGGCTCACGGAGTTCTTGAGCAACACGACAAATTGATCGAATGACTCGATTTGTCCCTGCAACTTGATTCCATTGACCAGAAAGATGGATACGGGGACATGCTCTTTACGCAAGGTGTTCAAGAAAGGGTCTTGTAAGGCTTGCCCCTTTTGCTGACTCATGACAGTTCTCCTGTTCTTATCTTCGTTACGACTGGTTGTACGACTTTTCGTTATCACGGGACCCAATATTTGGCCCACCGCTCCGACAGTATAACCCGATTATCGCGGTATTTTAGGAATTTCCTCTTCCAGATAGGCCAAGCATGGCTTTTCTGGACTGGTTTCGCTACTAATCAAATGTAAATTTTTGTAGCGGCGCAGCCACGTTATCTGGCGCTTGGCAAACTGCCTCGTGGCGGTGGTTGCCTGTTCCGCTATTTCACAATACTTGATGTTACTAGTCAAGTATTCCCAAACTTGACGATACCCCACCGTTCGCATCGATGGCATGGATAAGGTCAGATCACCACGCTGATACAGTCGTTCGACCTCCTCCACCAAGCCTAGTTCCAGCATGGCCTGAAATCGTTTTGCGATGCGGTCGTGCAACCATGCCCTCTCCCCAGGCCAAAGTGCGATCTTGATAAAGCGATAGGGCGGCACCGTCCGTAGCGCAGACTCGTTCAGAACGCTTGGCGGCTGCCCCGTCAGTCCAAAAATCTCCAAGGCACGCTGGATACGCTGCATATCGTTAGGGTGGATGCGTGCTGCGGTGTCGGGATCAACAGCCTGCAATCGCTGGTGCAAGGCATACCAGCCAATCTGCGCCGCTTCTTCTGTCAGGCGGGCACGGATAGCGGGGTCTGCCGAGGGCAGATCGGACAGCCCGTATTCGAGGGCATGGAAATAAAACATGGTGCCACCAACCAGCAACGGGATCCGGCCGCGGCGCCGGATGTCCTCGATCTCCCTGATGGCATCCGCACAGAATTCTGCAGCAGAATAGGGCTGCGCCGGGTCGCGGATATCGATCAGCCGATGCGGCGCGCGCGCCCGCTCCGCTGCCGTCGGCTTGGCTGTGCCTATATCCATGCCGCGGTAGACTTGGGAAGAATCTACGCTGACAATCTCGACAGGCAGATGCTCGTGCAACGCCAGCGCCAGGGCGGTTTTTCCGGAAGCGGTCGGCCCCATCAGGAAAATAACCGGGTTCATATTGTCCTCAGCTTTCATACTGGATACTTTACGCCCCGGGTCTGGCAACTTCGAGCCTATTCCCTGTGATTTAAGCATGTGTAAGCTATGCTTAGATGTGCCTGAATGCTGTGCTAATAATCTATAAGCTAATTAGGGAAAGCGGTATATGACAGACGCAACGGACAAATTTATCGGCGTTATTATCAACGATATAAAACAGAATTGCCTGAAGCTGCCTTCGCTTCCGGAAATCGCCATTCGTGTCCGTAAGGCGGTAGAAGACGAGCATTCAACCGCCATACAAATTGCCAAGGTCATCAACACCGATCCGGCCTTGAGCGCCCGCCTGCTGCGCGTCGCCAACAGCCCGGTGTACCGCGGCAGCAGTCCGATCGAAACGACGCAAGGAGCCATCACGCGTCTGGGCACGGCGGTAGTACGCAACCTGGTTTCCAGTCTGGTTACACAACAGTTGTTCCAGACCCAATCTCCGTTTCTCAAGACGCGTATGAGAGCCCTGTGGGCACACAGCGCCGAGGTAGCCGTGATCTCGCAGGCCTTCGCGCGCAAGTTCACCGCGCTGGCACCGGACCAGGCCATGCTCGCGGGACTTCTACACGACATCGGAAAGTTGCCGATTCTCTCACGCGTCGAAGATTTTCCCGAGATCATGAATAACGAAACCGCGCTGGATGACACGATCGATAGAATGCACCCGATCGTGGGCAAGCTCATGCTCGAAACATGGAAATTTCCGCAAGAAATAATTGACGTGGCGGCGGAACACGAAGAGCTCGGTCGTATCGGCGACAAGGTCGATTACGTCGACGTTGTCCTGGTTGCCAACCTGCACAGCTACATTGGCAAAAAACACCGTCATGCGCACGTACAATGGGCCGATGTCCCTGCGCTTTCCAAACTTCGGCTGAACCCGGCCGAGAGCCTGCTGGCACTGGAAGAAGCCAAGGTGGAAATGGCGGAGATGATGAGTCTGCTAGGCAATTCCTGAAAACATCACACCAAGCACGGTGCGCGTCCTACTCCGGGCGCATATGTGGGAACAGCAGTACATCGCGAATGGAAGCGGCATCCGTAAACAGCATCACCAGCCTGTCGATACCAATACCCTCACCCGCCGTGGGCGGCATGCCATGTTCGAGTGCGCGCACATAATCTTCGTCGAAGTGCATCGCCTCCTCGTCACCCGCCTCTTTCGCCTGCACCTGTTTCCGGAAACGCTCTGCCTGATCTTCGGCATCGTTCAACTCGGAAAAGCCGTTGGCAATTTCACGCCCACCGATGAATAATTCGAAACGGTCGGTGACGCCGGGATCGTGATCGTTGCGCCGGGCCAGCGGTGACACTTCCGTGGGGTACGCGGTGATGAACGTCGGATCCTTCAGGTTACCTTCGACGGTCTTCTCGAAAATCTCGATCTGAAGTTTTCCGGCGCCAAACGTGTCTTTCACGGGAATGTCCAAACGAACGCAGATCGCGCGTAACTGCTCCACGGAGTCAAGTTCGGCAGCGGTAATATCCTTATTGAACACGAGAATGGATTCCTTCACGGTCAGGCGCCGGAAGGGCCTGCCGAAGTCGTACTGCTCACCCTGATAGCGGACGGACGTGGTGCCCAGTACCTTCTCCGCCAGTTCACGCAGCATTTCTTCCGAAAGATTCATCAGGTCCTTGTAGTCCGCATAGGCCTGATAGAACTCGAGCATGGTGAACTCGGGGTTGTGGCGCGTGGACAAGCCTTCATTCCGGAAATTGCGGTTGATCTCATACACCCTCTCGAAACCGCCCACGATAAGCCGCTTCAGATAAAGCTCCGGGGCAATACGCAGATAGAGACTGATATCGAGTGCGTTGTGGAAAGTCTTGAACGGGCGCGCCGCGGCACCACCCGGTATCGCCTGCATCATCGGCGTCTCGACCTCGAGAAACCCGCGTACATCCAGAAACTCGCGCAGGTAACGCACGATCGCCGTGCGCGTGTGGAAGGTCGCGCGTGTGACCTCATTCATGATGAGATCGAGATAGCGCTGGCGGTATTTGGTTTCGGTGTCGGTCAGGCCGTGGTATTTCTCCGGCAGTGGGCGCAACGCCTTGGTCAACAAACGAATTTCATCCACCTTGATCGACAGCTCACCAGTCTTGGTCTTAAACAGCGTTCCTTCCGCGCCCAGGATATCGCCGATGTCCCACTTCTTGAAATTCTCGTAGAGCTCCTCGCCCAGCCCATCGCGGGTCACATAAACCTGGATGCGTCCGGACATGTCCTGCACATGCGCAAAGCTCGCCTTGCCCATGACGCGCCGGGTCATCATGCGGCCGGCGACCTTGACGCGCACATTGCGGGTTTCAATCTCGGCCGGATCCTTCTCGCCATACTCGGCATGCAGTTCGCCCGCAATCACATTGCGACGAAAGTCATTCGGGAAAGGGTTGCCCTGCTGCCGTAGTTCAGCCAGCTTGGCGCGCCGCAGCGCGATCTGTTCGTTTTCGTCTTCTGGCTTATCCATTTTCTGTCAAAGAATTTCGATGTCTTTTGTTCATGCGTTAACTTTTCAGACCGCTTTTCAGACTGGCCTCGATAAATTTGTCCAGATCCCCGTCCAGCACGGCCTGCGGATTGCCCGACTCAACGCCGGTCCGCAGGTCCTTGATCCGCGACTGGTCCAACACGTAGGAGCGGATCTGGTGCCCCCATCCGATGTCGGACTTGGAATCCTCGAGCTTCTGCTTCTCCTTGTTGCGAGTCTGGACTTCAAGCTCATACAAACGCGACTTCAGCATGGCCATGGCGGCGGCCCGGTTCCGGTGCTGCGAACGGTCAGACTGGCATTGAACCACAATACCAGTGGGAACGTGTGTGATACGTATCGCCGAGTCCGTGCGGTTGACGTGCTGGCCACCGGCACCGCTCGCGCGATAGGTGTCGATACGCAAATCCGCGGGATTGATATCGACCTCGATATTTTCATCCACTTCGGGGTAGACAAAAACCGATGCAAACGAGGTGTGGCGGCGGTTGCCGGAGTCAAAGGGAGATTTGCGCACCAACCGATGCACCCCGGTTTCGGTATGCAGATTGCCGTAGGCATAGGGCCCGGTGAGTTTGACGGTCGCGCTCTTGATACCGGCCACCTCCCCCTCCGACAGTTCGATGATTTCAGTCTTGAACCCGCGTTTTTCACCCCACATCAGATACATGCGCAACAGCATGTTGGCCCAATCCTGGGCCTCGGTCCCGCCGGATCCGGACTGGATGTCCATGAACGCGTTGTTGGCATCCATCTCGCCGGAGAACATGCGCCGGAATTCAAGATCGGAAAGCTGTTTTTCGAGTCGGTTGAGGTCGCTCGCCACGGCCGCCGCCACCTCGACATCGCGTTCCTCGCGAACCATCTCCAGTAATTCTTTCGTCTGGCCCAACTCACTATCGAGTCGCGCCAGTGTCTCGACTTCCGCCTCCAGCCGCGCGCGTTCCTTGCCCAGCTCCTGGGCGCGCTGAGGGTTATTCCAGACGTCGGGTTGCTCGAGCTCTCTTCGTACCTCGCTCAACCGCTCTTGCTTGGTGTCGAAGTCAAAGATACCCCCTCAACGTTTGCGAACGTTCCCGCAAATCGCGCAGTTTATATATCAGAGGATTGATATCTTCCATGGCGTAATAATTTCGTCACCATTCCGTATCACCGGAACGGCCATCATTAAAAATGGCTCGTTTAAACTTTATTTTATTAAAACAGGTCGTTACAGGATTTCAGGTAAGATACTTATACAAAAAGTAAATGTCTAGGAGACCTTCACACCCAGCGCCGCACCCACCATCTTTTTGACGGCCTTGATGGCGGCAGGCGCTTCCACGTCCACCACCTGTTCCAGCACCCACTTGCTGTCCGTGGCCTGCATCGCCAGGGAAACCTTCTCGCCCAGGTAACGCACGAAGGTGTAGCTCGGTTGCATATCATTAAATTCAAACTCTGCGTAGTCCTTGGAACGGGCATTAAGCGTGTCGATGAACGCGTGGATATACTTTCCCGGCCCGACAAATTCGGCAAGATTATTCGATGTGATCCGCGCCAGATTCTTGGCCAACGCATGCACGAAACGGCTACGATCGTCCTCGCTCAACTGGCCATAGACAACCCTGTCCGCAATCTGCACCAGAAAAGACATGAGTTCGGTCATCACCCCGGCCACCTGGGTGTCCGAACCCAGTTTGTATCCTTCAATCTCCATGTGCCGACAGGTATCCTGCGCAATGCGCCAGATGTTGCTGGCCACGACCGTGGCACGGTCCTCGATGGTTTTGGGACCCCGATTACGCCATTTTGTTTTCAGGTGGAGCGCCATATCTTCAATTCCAGATCAAACGGCGGATAATAGCTTGCTGTGCGTCATTATATGGAGATTGCCAACAAAGCAGAACCCTCGGTGAATACATGGTTTCATTCGCAGTGGCGATGCCCATCTGGCAGAATGCCTGCCACGAAATCCACCGATACTGGAGTCAGGCATGCCCGATCCCGATATGAACATGGCAAGTGGTATTTCTGCCTTTGAAGCCAAGGAATTCGCCAAGGCGCTTAAATTCCTTTCACCGCTCGCCGAAGATGGCAACCCTCAGGCGCAATATCGCCTAGCGATCATGCACCAAAACGGCCTTGGCCTCGTGCGCAACGACGCCATGGCTCACAAATGGATGCGCGCGTCAGCCGAGGGCGGCAATGCGTTGGCGCAACATGGTCTTGGCTTCATGTACCTGCAAGGCGAGTGTGCACCCAAAAATGAAGCAGAGGCCGCCAAGTGGTTTCGCCGGGCGGCGGAACAGGGGCTCGCCGGCTCACAGATGACGCTTGGGATGCTGTACGAGCAGGGTCTTGGGGTTGAGAAAAACGAGGCCGAAGCAAAAAAGTGGTACGCCATGTCCCAGCAGGATACGGCTGCTACCTGATCCTTAACTAGCATAAGAGAAACGGCGGGCTGTGCGCACACGGCACAGCCCGTTTTACTTCTGATTTACTTCTTGACCCAGCTCGTAAAACCGTCGGCCTTGCCGGCCACGCCATCGTCATAACCCGCATTATAGGCGTCATTGAGGCGCTGCTCCTCGCGCTTGGGGTTGTGCAGGAAACCGCACGCCCAACCGTTGATGTATTCCTTGTCGACGCCTTTCTTGTCCATGGTGCCGAGGGTGTCGTAATACGTTTTGTTCATGAAACGTTGCTCCTGACAATTCACTCAAAAAGGGACTGGTTAAAGCGGCGGATATATTACTCAATGAACTTGGTATTTCAAGGATCAAATCGCTGCCACCGCATATTATCCTGGAATTTGCCGGTTTTTCACAAAATTCTCCAGCCTTGATGCCTCTTTCCCTATGCTGTTTCTAGCCGCCTTGTCGCTGCGCCAGCCAGGTATCCGTGAAAAATACCCTTGTTTCGAGAAAGACTCACAAAATTTAAGCTGGTTTCCGGGTTTCGCTCAGACATATACTTAAAATCATGTTGCCACAGATGAAGTTTTTGCCATGTTGAACCTTGGACATTTGGTCAATGCGGTGCAGAAAAACTGCCATATCTCCGACGCCCGACATGCGGGCGACTTCACGCTCTGCATCTTTCTACTCAAAATGCGCGAGTTCTACCGCTGGGAGCACGACATCCCCCTGACGCAGGACCTGCCCAAGAATGAGGTCGGAGCATGGTTACAGGAACGCGAAGAGATGTGGGAACACCTGGAATCAAACAATTTTGAACCCCTGCCGCTGGAGAGTGGCACCTACGACCCGTTTGACGCCGAAGCCATCAATCGCGAATTGATTCCGCAGGGATACATCTACAGCGGCGGCTATGGGAGATTCCACAAGCCGCATTTTTTTCTCGGGCATCTTATAAAAAAAGAAAATCGTGCGGGCCACGACATTTACATTTCCGCCTGCGAATACGCCCGTGATCTGGAGGCACCCCCGGCGGTGCTCCAGGGAAAAACCATCTTTATCCGGCAGGAATCGGCGCAACGTTTTCTGTGGGAGAAAATCGAGGAACGTCGCTGGGCCCAGAAAAATGACGCCATGGACCGGGCCCTCGCCAGTTACGCGTTTGACAAGAATACCGTCACGGCGCTGGAGCGGATGACACACAATGAAACCGAGACCATGATTCTGCATGAACTGGGCGAGGCCCTGGCGGGAGAGCAATTGGGCGACGACTGGCACCAAATGCTGGGCGCACTGTCGCGCTCAAAGGCTGAAATCATGGTGCGCGCCGTGCGTGACATCCTTGCCGACTGCCTGTCCACCCTGCCCGGCCTTCTGGCCGCCGAAAACAATGCCGCGATCCATTTTTATTTTGCCAACTACACAGGCATGCGCAAATATCTTTTTCCCGAGGCGGTCGAGGCCTACCAGCGTTACATCGATGAACACAGCATGGAGCAGCTGTACGCCCTGGTGGAAAAAGGAAAAGCGCGCTGGCAGCACACCGCGAGCCAGATTCTGCAACTGCACAAGGAGCGGGGCGAGGCGGCAAACGAGGCCATTGAGAAACTTCTGGAATTTGTACCCACCTTCAACTTCCCCCGCGCCCCACAGGCATTGAAATAATCATGAAACTGAATGTCGTTGTGGATGACCGCATATATTCCATCGAAGTGCCGCCGGACATGTTGCGTGAGGCCGAAGAATTTTTTCAGAAAATCGATCGTGACATGAATCGTGGTTGGCAGATGGGCCCTGAATTTATCGAGAACCCGGACAAGGTACAACGCTGCCAGATTGCCGCCGACAAACTTCTGGTATCGCTCAGTACGGCGAACGAGACGCTTTCCATGCTGATGGCCGGATACATTCTCAAACACCTGCCCGGCGTAACGGGAGTGCGCGTCGATACCGGCGGCGAGATGCTCCTGACGGAAATGATTTACGAAAGGGAACCAACGCACGCCCCAGCGCCACGCGCGGCGGCAGCGCTGCGAACAGAAAGGCTGTCCACAATCGATGCCTTGGAACAGGCGGGTAAAGATGTTACCAAAGTCTACAAAGTCGGCAGAAGTTATCGCTATGCCGTACGCGACCCTCTTACGGACGAATGGGTGGAATCGCCACCCATGAATAACGAACAAGATGCCCACGCACAAAGGATGCAGGCCTACAAACAGCGTCTGGATGAGCTGACGGGCAAAACAGACACCACCACCCCGCCCTAGGGCATTGCCGCCCAATGGCGGTACAAGGCCACGGTCAGATCCGTCTGCGTCACCATTCCCACCAGCCGCTTTTCCTCGTTCACGACGGGAATATGATGGATGTTGTGTTCGGAAAAAAACGGTATCAACGACACGATGTGCATGTCCTCCGTCGCCGTAATGGGCGAGGTGGACATAATTTCTCCAACCACCTCGGGTTTTACCGTTGTCACGCCCGGCGTGCGGCGGATGAATGCGCGGAAACGATCAAAAAAATCCGATTTGGCGCGTGTATCCGTCCGCTTCAGAAAATCAACGATCGTCACGATGCCGATGACCCGCTGCACACGATCCACAACAGGAACCCCTTTGAGCTTGCGTGCACGCATCTTCTCCCACACCACCTCCAGTTCATCGCCATACTCCGCCGTCACCACATCCCGCACCATGATATCGCGGCAATAGATCTCACCCATGCGCCGGCGCATCGAGTGCATCGAAGCCTTTGTGTAGATATCCGCCAGATCGTCTTCCGTGACATCGATAAAGGCATTCATTTCCTTGAGCGCGTCCTTCAGGTCCTCGTGCGAGAGTATTACACGGCCAAAGCTTAAGGCTGGCACTGACTCGGGCTTCTCCTTGGGCGGGGCCGGAGTCGCTACCGGATAGCGCCGTCCGGGAAAAAGGTTGTTAAGAGTAAGCGCCAGCACAAACATCACCATAACATTGAGGCCAACAGGCGCGAGAACATATCCATAACCCAGCGCTTGCACCTGCGCGCCGCCGATCACCGCTACCAGCGCCGTCGCGCCGCCGGGAGGATGCAAGCAACGCAGCATATGCATGGCGAGGATAGCCAGCGCCGCCGCCATGGCCGCCGCCAAATACAGACTGGGAATAAATTTGGCGCATGTCACGCCGATCACCGCCGACACGAGCTGCCCGCCGATAAACGACCACGGCTGCGCCATGGGAGCGTGCGACGCAGCGAACAGCAGCACGGCGGAAGCCCCCATCGAAGCAACCAGGAGCGGCGTTGCACTTTGCCCGAGGCTGGAACTTAATATCGCTGTCAGCAGTATGGCTAAAAATGCGCAGCCCGTGGAAACAATCTTTTCCGTCTTGCTGACGGGGGCCGACGCAAACAGCAGGTTGGTCAGTGTTATTCGAAGATTCATCTTTATTTTGTACCGAACATGAATGGCTGGCGGTTTGCCGTACGTGAAGCTGGTATACGATAATCAAAACCAGTCAACTTGCCTACTTCTCTTTGCTTCCAGAACCCTGCCATGAAAGAAGTCAAACCGTTGAGTTTCATCTGAAGTAGAGAACGCGCTTGCTCCAGAAATTTGCCGGGAGATGATACGCCGGTTTGAAACAAATGCGGATCAGCAATATCCGGGACGGGTCGGCCAGAACCAGGCTGAAGAAAACCGCATCAACAAAACCACCGATCTGCGCGTCAACGGGCGCGCGGACTGGAAAGACATGGACACTGCGCTGATGCACTCGCAGTGCCTAGCTGTTTAACGAGATGGGGTAAATGTTCCGTTCTTTGCCGCCAACTCATTCAAGGATATCGGTTACAACGTGCAACGTTATCTGCCGGGCGAGCACTACCGCTACCACTGGCACGTTGATGGCGGCCCCGGTTCCTTCAGCCAGAGACAGCCCGTGGCCCTCTGGTATCTAACACGATGCCCTGGCCCGGGCGGCGAAACCGAATTCCCTCTCCAGGAAGTACTCATCAAGCCTGAAAAAGGCAAACTCGCCCTCTTTCCACCTTTTTGACCCATGTCCACCGTGCGGTCATTATGGAGAAAGGCGTGAAGTACATCGCCACCACGTAGGACTGTTTTGCCTGATATATCTTGACGTTAGATCATTCTCTAGCGCTTCTGACCAGGCTTCTTATAGAATAATGTTTATATAAGTAGTTAATAAGACATTAATACACAATAAAGATACACGTCGCCCAAGCGACGGGATGTGAGGAGCGGAAATGATGGTAGAAGTACAGTCTACCGCCATGAAGATGGCGGGGGTTCACGGTGGCATCAATCTGATTTTGCGTTCGCGCGGATGCGCCTTTGCCTTGTGGCAAGGTGATAAACCGCCGGCACCATGTAGTTGCCATGCGCACTCGTGAATGCACGCCCAGCAAGGAAAGCGCAAGGCAGATCGGACCCAAGGATATTGAAAACGCGCTGACCCTCGGCGAGTGGTCGGTGCTCGATTCCTGGCTGACTAAAGTAGTTCCCGCACCCGTCGATCCTCAAGGTGCTACTGATCTATGCTGTTCCGACAATCTCGCCGCGTGCCTCTTTAACATACTCTTCTTCCGGACACCGGATCATCCGCAGCTGGGAACATGGGCCGAACGCGCGCGCGAAGCCCTTGGATCCCTGTCCCACGCATCGAAACTGACGCTCGCACGGCGTCTGATGTATCACGATACCTACTTCGGACGCCCGGCACGCAATGCACTGCTTATCAGCGCGCTGCGCTTACAGGGAGTTCACCGGCTGCGCACACCCTCCCTGCAGTTGCAGTGGGAATTGTTGCTGGCCTTACATAAAGATTCGATCGGTGACTATGCCGACTGTCTCGATATCGTTCTTAAAGCCAAGGAACTCGCCAATCGGCACGGGATCCAGCAATGGTCTGTCATGCTGCGGTCGCTGGAGGTGACTTCCTACCTAGAGCTAAACGATTTATCCGCGGCATACCGTGCATGGGAGACACCGCTGCCGGAGAAACTGCACCACGGTCTCCTCGGTACGGCACGCCTGCATCAGTTAGGCGTACGCGTGGCGCTTGCGAAAGGCAACTCGGCGATGGCCCTGGAACATGCCGAAGCGGCATTGCATGCCACCACGCAGGCTGGTACACCACTTTTCCATGCACTTACCTGCATTACCGCGACCGAGGTGTACCTTGAGCGCGATGACCACGAGACAGTGGAGACACTCCTGGTCGAGGCCGAGGAAATTGCCCGCACCACCGGTAGCGTAAAACTCGCTTGCCTCGGTTCCTTTGCGCGCGCCTGGCGCGCCCTGAAATTAAATGCCCTTGACCAACTTGACGAACATTTACGCAACGGGTTTGGCCTTGCAGCGCGCCATGGTTATCAGAATTTTTCCTGGTGGTCACCGCACGTGATGAAAATGCTGTGTGTGAAGGCGCTGGAGAACGGCATCGAAGTCGACTATGTGCAGGAACTGGTGAAAATGCGTGGTCTGGGCCATCGATCCACCCCAGTGCATATCGAAGCCTGGCCGTGGGCAGTGAAAATATATTCACTCGGTCGTTTTACTATTCTGGTCAATAACCAACCAGCCAGCGTCGGGCGCAAGGCGCAACACAAACCGATCGAACTGCTCAAGGCCATCATCAGCCAGGGCGGGCGTGACGTAAGCGAAGAGTTTTTAACTTCTGCGTTATGGCCCGACGCGGAAGGTGACGCCGCCCGACAGGCATTCGACACCACGTTGCACCGTCTGCGCAAATTATTGGTCCACGAACAGGCCATCCATCTGCGCGATCGTCGGATAAGCCTGAATCCAAACTATTGCTGGGTTGATGTCTGGGCACTTGAAAGGCTGATATCTGAAGCCGACACCACGCTGACAAACGCTTCTTCCGACGAGAATGGAACCGCGCTGGCAAACCTGAGCGACCGAATCCATGCGCTTTATCATGGCCGATTCTTGGGAAAAGAATTCAACGCCGCCTGGGCCATTTCCCTTCGCGAGCGTCTGCGCAGTCGCTATCTGCGCCATATTCTCAATGTCGGCATACGTTGGCAGTTGCTAGGCAACTGGGATCGTGCCATCGAAGCTTACCGTAAAGGACTTGAGGTTGACGACCTTGCCGAACAACTTTACTTGAACCTCATGCGCTGCCATCAACACCTCGGGCAACGCAGCGAAGCGTTATCGGTATATCGCCGTTGTCGCTTCGTGCTGTCCGTCGTGCTGGGTATCGCGCCAAGTTCCGAAACAGAATCCCTGCACCAGCGTCTACGCATAGACACATAAGTTTAAGCTGCCGTTTTCTGTGCTCAGCAATGGGCGCAGCTACCCCATACCCCCTCGTTGCTGGACCGGCCCGGTATAGGCCGTGTTTCTTCCGCGTGTACAAAAAATAACCTCCGCAAGATTTTTGTCAGTTTGTGAATCTGTAAGCAATCTGTAAGACCGCAAGTCCCATGCTGCGTCCCATACAAATTACCCAAACAAAGGTAAGGCCCCATGGAAAGTTACGTAGTACGTATCTACCGCCGGCAAAAAACACAACCGGAAAAGGTGGTTGGTCTGGTGGAGCACCCTGAGAACGGGTCTACCGAGCGGTTCAGTGGCATGTCCGAGTTGGTGAGCATCCTGCTCACACCGCACCCGGTCGAGTCCAGCACCAAGACTGCCGAAGAAAGCGATCAACTGGGACTGGCTGGATGAGTGAGGCTGAAAAGACACATAGCCGCGGCAGCCAGAAAACAATGAGGATAAGCGAAACGAACACCCGACAGATTTCATTCCGCAACTCCATTTGCGCAGGGACGCGCACATTTTTTTACGACAGGCCATGTCGGGAGCGGTGAATGAGGATGGAAAATAAAATTAATTAACGAGGACATGGTAATGCACACATACACGGACCACCACAAACAAAAGCTCACCAGCCCTGTACAGCACCATTCACCGCTGGCATGGGTTTCATTAACCGCCATGCTGGTATGCGCCGTACCGGTCCATGCGGCATCGGTTTCCGATTCCGATCAGTCCGGTCACCAACTGAATGGAACCAGTTATCTGATAGTTAGCCATGACAATGACGGCACGAATGGTCAGGACCACTCCCGCGACTTATTTGACAAGAGTAAGCACGAATTTGGCGAGACCGAACATGGCCTTACCGAAAAGGAATGGGGCAGCCATGATTCACTGAACTCCCTACGTGGCAAGAACGATGACGACGGTGGCGTCCACGACACGATACCGCACGAAGGCAGTCACGGCGGATTTGACTTCGACAAGCATGAATTCGAAAACCACGAGCACCACGACTCCTGGAACAAGGGCAATCGTTGTGACCCGCCTGCCACGGTTCCCCTGCCCGCGGCCGCGTGGCTGTTCGGCTCTGGGCTGCTGGGGCTGATCGGTGTCGCACGGCGTAAGAAAGCGTAAAGCAGTTATAAGCTAATTAACATGAAACCTACTCAAAACCTGGTTGACACTCGTTTCAGCTTTCGCAAGCTTGCGCTTGCCATGCTGTCAGGCCCGACGCTTTTTTTAGCAGGCGCAGAACCTGCATTGGCCGGCTCTGGAAGTTTGGTTGCACAATACGATGTAAATTTTCAGAATCTCAGTCCGGCGCTGGGCAGTTACGCACTGTGGCAGTTCGATTTCGGCCAGCCGCCATACAGCCCCACTCCAGGCTCCGATCCCGTTAACGTAACCGTCCAAACCGGGCCTGAGTGGCTCTGGGGAACGCCGATTGAGCTGATTCCGGGAACTGTCAGCTACTTTTACTCTGGCACCAGCACTGTGACAGTTGGGAATTACAATGTCTCCGGGACCGCATCGTCCGGGTTTAACTACAATTATGCCAATTTTCTGGATCGGGTCTTTTACCCAGGAAATTTCAATTACACATTTAGTTTCTACGACCCACCGGCACCAACAACGAATCCCATTCAATTCTCACTTAACCTGATCTTTGAAGACAATAATTTTGTCAACACGGGCTACACCCTGGGGTTTTCAACCAAGCTGTATCCCGATGGCACCTCTCAACTCATTAGTTCCAACAACGTCGGCATCACGCAGACGTTCGGGACAAGCCCCGTGCCCGTTCCTGCCGCCGTGTGGCTGTTCGGTTCAGGGTTGCTGGGATTGATCGGCGTCGCGCGGCGCAAGCGAAGGGGAACAACAAGAAACATCGTTTGAACTCGAAATAAAAAACGTTTGCATCCCACTAAATCCACTGTAGTAGAGGAGATGCCATGAATGCAAAGACGAACTCAGTAATTAGAAATATAGCTCTCGCCACGATGTTCATTACCGCCCCCACAGCGGTGAATGCGGCAAACGTCGGGGTATATGTTCATGAAGCTGTCTTTGAAACAGACTCGTCTGGTAACAGGACCATACTTGATAGTTGCTCCCTCCCGGACCTTCAAGCACCTACGGGGTTTTGCAGTGGTAACGGATATGCATCTGCTTACGCCAATATGAACACCGGAACATTGACAGCTCACCTAACGGTTCCTCAAAACGCCTACGGCGGCAACGGCTACGCTGGCGCGGTTATTTACGATTTTCTCAAGTTCAACGGCTATACGTCTGGTCAGCACGTGGTGATCACGGCGACCGGAAGCGCCGCCGTCTCTTTTGTTAATGGTTACGGTCTCCTAGGCTTGGCCTTATCTTTTTCCCAAGACCCTTCTTCTCCTATCAGTACTGCTGATGTCTTCAGTAACGCAGCCACTGTCGGGGTTTCCGGTTGTTCGAATCCGACTTTGTTTCCCCTTGCAACGGTGTGCAAGAACATCAATGGCGGTTCTCTCGGCGTCAGCATCGATTTTCCAATAGATTACGTAAACCCCTCCAATGGAGTTTTCCTGCAGGCAGCAATCAACTGCATTGATAACGGCGACTTCGGCGGCACATGTGACGCCACGGACCCGATAACCATCTCATTGCCCCCGGGAGTGACGTTCACTTCGGCATCCGGTCAATTTCTCACGGCTCCTGTCCCCATCCCCGCCGCCGCGTGGCTGTTCGGTTCGGGACTGCTGGGGCTGATCGGCGTCGCGTGGCGCAAGAAAACCGCGTAACGACTCGGACAACCCTCCGCCGCGCTGCAGCGGGGGAGTTTGTGGCATAGTAGCGCCGCCCATGTTCCCGCGCGGCACCTGAATGATTTCCCTCGCTATCCTGACGCTCGTCTGCGTCCTGACCTATTCCTTTGAAATCGTGTTCGGCCTTGCCGGCACGATTCTCATGCTGCCGTTGCTGGGTTTTCTCTACAACGTCAAAACACTCGTCATCTACTCCGTCCTGCCGCAGATTCTCGTAGCGGCTATCGGGCTTATTCGCTCGCCAATAAAAGTCCATGCGCCATTCATGGCCGGTATGCTGTTCTTCGCCGGTCTGGGCGCGATCGCGGGGTTTGCCCTCTTCTATTATTTCTCGGCGTCGGTGTTTCAGGTTTTACTCGCCTCGGCGATCACGGCGGCGGGCCTGTTTCTGGTGGTCGCGCCGCACCGCGCGAAATTCGGCCCGGTCGGCGCACGGGTGATGGATACCCTGGCTGGAACATCGCAAGCACTGTTTGGCATCAGCGGTCCCGTCGCCATGACGCGGCTGCTCGCCACCTTTCACGAAAAGAACACGGTGCGGCATTACGCCTTTGCGTTTTTCCTCGCCATGAACAGCCTGCGCGCGGTCGAGTATTCGTTTCACGGCACTTATACCGGGGAAATCCTGAGGATGATGGCATTCAGCGGACCGTTTCTGGCCGTCACGCTCTGGTTCAGCAACCAACTGCACCTGCACATCAACGAACGCGTCTTCCGGCGCGTAGTGGCGTGGATGGTCCTGCTCGGCGGGCTCTCGCTTTTTTACCGCTGACTATACAAAATAGCCGCTCACCGAACCTCAATATCACCAATCCGGTAAAACCATGCTGCTACAAATCCCATCCGTTCTGACCCAAGACCAACTCGATGCCGTCCGGAAAATGCTGGCCACTGCCCACTTCGTGGACGGCAAGCTTTCCGCGGGCATGGCGGCCAAGCGCGTCAAACACAACGAGGAACTCGACCGCAACGCCAAGCAGATGGAAATCCTGAACAACCTCGTCATGAGCAGCCTGGTGCAACATCCGGTTTACCGCAGCGGTGCGCTGCCCTTGCGCGTGGCCGCGCCCTTCTATGCGCGCTACACCCCGGGCATGTCCTATGGCGATCATCTGGATGATCCCATTATGGGCAGCGAGGGCACGCTGTATCGGACGGATGTGTCCATCACGATTTTTCTGAACGATCCGAAAGATTATGACGGTGGCGAGCTGGTTATCCGCACCGCCTTCGGGAACAATACGATTAAACTGCCGGCAGGCGACGCCGTCATGTATCCCTCCTCCAGCCTGCACCATGTCTCAGAGGTAACGCGCGGTGAACGCCTGGTGGCCGTTACCTGGGTGCAAAGCTTGGTGCGCGATCCGGCCAAACGCGAACTGCTGTATGCCCTGAATGAGGCGCGCGAGACAATGCTGAAGAACGCACCCGACGCCGCTGAAACCACCAAGGTTGATACAGCGTATATGAACCTGGTTCGGATGTGGGGCGATATCTGAAATATCGCAGCCAGGAGGCTTGAATGAAATTCAAGGTATACAAAAATGATGCGGAATGGAAAAAAATCCTCACGCCAGAACAATTCAAGATCACCCGTGAGAAAGGCACGGAGCGCGCCTTTACGGGAAAATACTATGACTGCAAGGATATCGGCGTTTACAAGTGCGCCTGCTGCGGGGTCGAGCTTTTCGATTCTGATACCAAATTCGATTCCGGGTCCGGCTGGCCAAGCTTCTATGCCCCGATGAAGCGGGAAAACGTTGTCGAAGAAGAAGACAGCAGCCTGTTCATGCGCCGTACGGAAGTAGTGTGCGGCCAGTGTGGGGCCCACCTCGGGCATGTATTCGCTGACGGACCGCAGCCCACTGGCCTGCGGTACTGCATCAACTCGGCGTCGCTGAAGATGGAAAAGAAATAAACAATTCCGCAAGGCCAGAAACAGCAATGCTAGCGCGGTGTTACGTGACAACGATTCTGCCGACATCGTTCTGGGATATACTTTCGATACACGCTGACTGACGCCCATATCCGACAAACATGACGGAACGCAAATCACACTGGGAGAATGTGTACGCCGCCAAGAGGCCAGACGAAGTAAGCTGGCACCGGACACACCTGGAGAAATCGCTGGAGCTCATTCGCGCCACGGGCGTGGGCAAAGACGCCCAGATCATCGATGTCGGCAGTGGCGCCTCCACCCTCGTCGACGACCTTCTCGCGGACGGTTTCAAGCACATCACCGTTCTGGATATCTCCGCTGCCGCCTTCAAAACCGCGCAAGCGCGGCTGGCGGAGCGCGCGAAGAATGTCGCGTGGCTGGAGATGGATGTCACGCGGGCTTCGTTGCCCACAAACCACTACGACGTATGGCACGACCGCGCCGTGTTTCATTTTCTAACAGACCCCGAGGACCGGCGTCGTTATGTCAACGTCGTGAACCACGCACTGAAACCGGGTGGACACATCATCGTGGCGACCTTCGGCCCTCACGGCCCGCTCAAGTGTAGCGGGCTGGATACCGTGCGCTACACCCCCGAGCAGTTGCACGACGAATTCGGCGCCAGCTATGAATTAACCCGCACTATCACCGAGGATCACGTTACCCCCTCTGAGAAGCATCAGGAATTCGTGTACTGCTACTGCCGCAAACGTTGAAGTTGAAAGGGTAACCGCGTTAACGCGCTAGCCGGTGGGCAAGGCAACCTGATGGTCCGTGCTGAACTGGTAATCGCGAAACACATGTTCCGCCGATAGCCGTTCGTAGGTTCCGTCCGCCAACCGGCGTGTCGTATCCTTGAGGCGATAGGTGTAGTGGCCGCATGTCCAGCAGTCGAAGTTACGCATGTGGGTGCACAGGCAGGTTTTATCCATTACCGAAATCTCTTCCGCGTCCGGGTGTTTATCCACTTCACGGTTGTAGGCCTCGATGTAGGCGCAGTTGCCGGTGCCATCGAGCAGGTAGCCGTAGGCTTCGCAGTTGGGGCGAATCCCCGCACCAATGGCCGGACTGGTTTTCAGCATGCGCATGGGATAGCCCGTGGGCGAAATCAGGTTGACCTCGATGTCTTCCTCGTTGGCCTTAAAATATTCCTGCTGCACTTTGGCAGGAAGACCGCACTCCTTGGCGACGGTGAAACGGGTGGCCACTTGCACCGCGGCAGCGCCGGCTTCCATGAACTCCACGGCGTCGGTGCCCGTGAAAATACCACCGGCGGGGATGACCGGAATAGACAGGTCTTCCTGTTTCAGGAACAGATGGATTTCATTGACGATGCTCTTGAGGTCAAACTTCACCCAGTCCATACCAAAGCCGAGATGCCCGCCCGCGAGCGGACCCTCCACAACGATGTAATCCGGCGGACGGTTGAGACGCGCATTCTTGCGCAGGAACAATTGCAAGGCGCGCAGCGAGGAAACGATGATGCCGAACCTCACATCATGAAAGCGCGGATGATCCTGAACCAGCGCCAGTGATCCGAGATGCAAGCCCGCGCTCAAGGTGATGCCGTCGATGCCGGCATCCATGGCCGCCGTCAGACGCACGCGCAGCGTCTCGCGCGGTGCGCTCATGGTGAGCTTTTCCATGGTATTGACGAAGATAAGCCCATCGCCCTTCTTGGCCTCCATGGTCCGGCCCACGTGCATCGCTGTCGCCTCGGCTAGCCGTGCCAGATCAAACTGCACGACCGATTTGTCCCGGTTGGCGACGTTGAACTTAAATTTTTTCTGCTTTTCCTTGACGAAGCCGGTCTTGAAACGCCGGTCCGAAACCGTAGGCACCATGGCATCGGAAATATGGCCGATACCGCCGAGCCGCGCCGCGACCAGCGCCAGCTCCGCGGTGGAAATATCCACGCCCATCCCGCCGATCATGATCGGCACATACTCTTTCTTGCCAAACCGCAGCCGGTAATCGTCAACGCGCTTCATTAGCTTGTGGCAAACCCCGCGGCAAAAACTGAAATAGGGACAGGATGCTCAGGTGTAACGAAATTAAATCATTTTTCGCTCAAACAATCCTGTGAAATTTTACTCACCTTTGACAACCGGGCGGCGGCTGTCGGCAATCCATTCGCTCCAACTGCCGGCGTAAAGTTTTGCCCCGGACAAACCGGCATGCTCCATGGCCAAAATATTGTGACAGGCGGTCACACCCGATCCGCACATCTGGATCACCCTGTCGGGTGCGATGTCACCCAATGTGGCCAGATAATGCTCGCGCAGCGCCTCGTCTGACATGAATTCACCGCCGAAATCAAGGTTGTCTTCATAAGGCATGTTGATGGCACCGGGGACATGTCCGGCTACCTTGTCGAGCGGCTCGATCTCGCCACGAAAACGCTCCTCCCCGCGTGCGTCGATGATCAACCCGCCACCCTCGTGCACCAGTGTTTGGACGTGCTGAACCTCCACCCACAACGCATTGTTGATGGTTGGATGAAATTGCGCCGGTGTGGCTTGCGGGATGTCCTGCGTGACCGGACGTCCTTCACGCCGCCACTTGGGATAGCCACCGTCGAGCAGGGCAACGGACTCGTGCCCGAGCCAGCGCAGCAACCACCACAGACGTGATGCCATGGCACCGAAGGTGTCGTCATAGGCCACCACCTGTTTTGTTTTATCGATGCCCCAGCGACCGAGCTTTTCGGCCAGCGCGTTTGGATACGGCAAGGGATGCCGCCCGCTCGTGGACGTAACCGGTGAAGACAAGTCCTCGTTGAGGTGGGCATAGCGCGCACCGGGAATATGGGAAACCGCGTAGGCACGACGCCCCGCCTCCGGGTCCGTCAGCGCAAAACGGCAGTCCACGATGACCCAGCGCGGGTCATCGTGGTGCCTGAACAGCGTCTCGGTATCAACGAGGGTGGTTAAACTCACGAGTGGCCACTAACAAGCATCAAGCGCAAGAGAAGAGTGTCTCACCTTGCTACCTGCTGCTTGTCGCGCACCACTGAATTTAATACCCGCCCTTGCGGCGCGACTCCGGCAGGCCGGCAATACGACCGCCCTGCTTGCTCGGATCCTTCGGAAACAGATCGTATATATCTTTCTGACCGAGGTTCTTGCCCCACTTGTCCGACATCGCCTTGACGATGTGGCGCGTGTTTGGCTGGTTCCCAGCGTTGTTCAAGAATTCATCGCGCAGATAGTTCATCAGATCCCAATGTTTATCGGTCAGCTTGATGCCTTCCTGTTCTGCCATAAATCCTGCGAGCTCCTTGCTCCAGTCTCCCTGGTCTACCAGGTAGCCCATGGGCGTGGTTTCGATGGTTTTGCCGTTAAACTCAATAGCCATAATACCCCCTAAAATATCAGGCAACAGATTGCGAAAAATGTTTTAGTGACACGTAAAGAGCGCGAATAATACAAAGCGCGCGCGATTAATCCAAGACCTGCCTGAGTTCCTTGATGTCCTTGTGGGGAATAAACAGGCCGCAGCCCAGCGTTCGTTCTGCCCCCAGCCCATGCTGCTGCAAGCGCACGGATTCCTCGACAGACAGGTCCGCCAGCATCAGGCTGCGCGTATGGATATTCCGCCCTGGCGTGGCAATGGTATTTTCCATACCACAGAGCATTTTCTTTGGGCTTATATCGATTCTATCCAGTTGCGCGACCGCCAACTTGAGGAAGCCCGATTCGTCCATACCCTCGGCACTCTCGACATAACGGGAAAAAATGGTAGTGAGTGTGCTCAACGGACGAACCGTCGACTGCTCAATCTTCATGACATTGCCGGCGATATCCAGGGACGCGCCGGTCAGCTTCCCGGCATCGCCCAGCCGGTGCCTGGGCAGGCGCAGGATCAGTTTCGTGCGGCGCGACAGATACACAAGATCACTGGGATTGGCCGGACGCATCCAGCCATTGCCCGATTCCGCACCATGAACCGTGTGCAAACCGGCGCCCTCCTCATCGGAAAACCAGGGCAAGACCCGGGTAATTGCCTGTGACAGGGCATAGGCGTGATCGACCGGCAAGGCGCGACAGGCGATGTTGAATACCACGTCCACGATATTGTCGGGGACGATGTAGCTCTCGTTGTCCTTGCCTTCCTGCCAATACATGTTCAGTTCGATGAAAATCAGTTAACTGGAAGTTTTTCGGTGATGGCCTGGCGGTCAATCCACCACTCATCCTGCACCAGTACGTCCACCACGTTACGCAAACGGGGGAGAAATCTAGCGGGATCGTCCAGCTCGAGTTTCTTGAGCCATTTCTCGAACGCCGCCTGATCAAGCACGTTGCTGTGGCGACGTGCTACCGAGGCCAGCAACTGGTTGGTGTAAAAAAACAGGTTGTCCCGCTCCCTGCCTTCCGGCGCACGCAGGTCAACGATGTAATGCGCTACCGTCGCCGCCACCGCCGCGCCATCGGAATCGGACGGCGTTTCATCAACCACGTGTTGCAACATGGCCACCGTCAATTCCGGATCCATGGGAAAGGTGACCGCGAGCCAAATACCCTGGCCCAGTGCGGGCAGCGATTCCGATTGGTCAGACAAAAACAGGATGTCGCAGGCCTGCACGGCGCCTTCCCATGCCGCGCGCGCGGCATAGGTATCAAACGCTTCACGTGCCGCATCCCAGGCATCCTGATTTTTTTCCAACCGAATCAGGGTTCGCCCTATCTGCAGCAACAGATCGGCACGACTGAGTGGATCATAATTTGGCGCCAACTCCAGCAACTGTTGCCGGAGATCGGCCAGCTGCCCCTCCAGCAACACGGAAGACTGGGCAGAATCTTCCGCGCTGTCTGCATCGCTGATGGAAGAATCTTCTTTTAAATATTTCATTGTGGCCTGTCCAGAATTAATTTATCGATCGCGAGATATCGGCGACGACGGTGTCTTACTTGGTTATGGAGTGTATGCCGACGAAGGCGCCTTCCAGCTGGTCTTCCCAGTTACCCGGTGTGTCCGGATAGGGCGGCTTGATGTCGATCCTGAAAAATATTTCTGACTGCGCACGCTGCCGGACCACATCCAGCAATTGTTGAAATGTCTGGATGTCGTGATGCTGCAACAGCACTTCGCTCAGATGAAGCATGGCCGTTAATCGTAAATCTCGTTCATGTTTGTGCCGTGAATACGGTCATGATAGCGCGCCCGATATACCAGTCTAGTCACACCGCTGTCCACCGCATCCGTAAAAGCTGTACGGTTATGTAGCACGTTGTTGCACACGAGTCCTTGACCCGCTGCCATGCGGTGTTTGAACACATACGGCGATTCACCAGACAGCAACTGCTCCAGGAACTGTATGGCCGCCCGTGTCGCCTCGTCCTGCTTCCACTCGATGGAACGCGTGCGCGCGGTGTAGCGCATATGCAGGTTTCCGCCGACCAGGTCAATGGAAAATACCGGGCCCGTCACGGCCGGCCGGGTTTCCGTGCCCTCTTCCGTATTCGCCGGAATGGTCATGGCATCCGGTGCCATGAGGGCGCGGATGTATTCCGGATTTGCGTCGCGCATCAGGATATACGCTATCTCATGATCCAGCAGGCTGTTTTCACCGCCTTCCGCGGCGGGCGAAACACAGTGCAACACCATGGCACGTATACGGTTTTCCGCCGTGTTGTAATAGCCGTCGGTATGCCACAACAATCGTTTGTTAGAGTACGGAAGGTAACCGCGCTGGAATTTCCCCGGCACTACCTGCAGCGAGGTAATGCCATCTTCATCCGCGAGCATATTGTTATCCAGATGGGTCAATCCAAAGCATTTACCGGCGGCGCGTGGTATCTCCTTGTCCGCCATAGCGCCCAGGCGGCTCGCATAGATCGCCATATTGGCTTGGCGACACCGACGCAGAATTGCCTCGGCCTCGGCACTGGTCAAAAACCGCGGATCATTCACCGCCACCACCAGGTCTTCTGGCCGCTTGGGGTATCCTGCCAGCTTGCGCTCACGCCATAATCGGTAGGCAACCTCGTTTTGCAGGGAAAAAGGGCTGCTGCTCACAGACTGGGCCACTACCTCTGCGCCCGGTTGACTATTCACATGCGTGCTCCACTGTTGCCTACTACATGCGGGTATTTGCAAGATTCTCAACCATATTTGAACATTCGCGTTCGCAAATAATCCTGGAACGGAATGGTAACCGCTGCCACGTTAACTGGCTCTATCAACAACTGGTTGGAGATTTATATATGAATTAAGTTAAGAGAATAATATATAGTACTGATTTACATCATATAAAATTCACATTTCTACCTGCGTATCTATATATCTCTTTTGGGGTAGGTAAAGACAGACTTTGTCTCTCTCCAACGAGTGATTCTCTTAAATAGATCTCCGATTACACTGGCGGCCGCAAAGTTAGTATCCAACGGTTAATGAAGTGACGTCAGCCGGTAGTGGTGGGCGGAGATTTGCAGGAAACCACCGAACGGCGACATCGCTTTATAGCCTGCAGCCCGGTCTTCTTAGCGTCGAGACAGCGCGAGAGAACCGAATTGTACGTCCTTACTACAGATGAGGAGGTAGTTTAGAATGGCACAGAATCAACCGAAAAATCCGGAAAAACACTCGACATTTATCCCCAAGGATAAAAAATCTACCAAACCGTTCCACAAGACCCCCATGCTGGACCAGCTGGAAAGCGGTCCGTGGCCGAGCTTCGTGACAGGCCTCAAGCGCCTGGCCCACAACAACAACATGATGGTGGATCTGCTCGGCCAACTTGAGCACTCCTACAAAACCCGCAAAGGCTACTGGAAAGGCGGCACGGTCAGCGTATTCGGCTACGGCGGCGGCATCATCCCCCGCTTCACCGAGCTCATGGGTTCTGATGGCAAGGCCATGTTCCCCGAGTCAAAAGAATTCCACACCATCCGCGTACAGCCGCCGGCCGGCAACCATTACACCACCGACATGCTGCGCAAGCTGTCGAACTCCTGGAACAAGTACGGCTCGGGCCTGATTGCGTTCCACGGCCAGACCGGCAACATCATGTTCATCGGCACCACGTCCGAGAACACACAACTCTTCTTCGACGACATCAACGAGTACGGTTGGGATCTCGGCGGTGCCGGCCCGTGCGTACGCACCGGCATGTCCTGCGTAGGTGCCGCACGTTGCGAACAGTCCTGCGCCAACGAGCAGAAGATTCACCGCCTGCTGGTGAACGACTTCCTCGATGATATGCACCGTCCGGCCCTGCCCTACAAGTTCAAGTTCAAGGTTTCCGGCTGCCCGAACGACTGCATGAATTCGATCCAGCGCGCTGACTTCTCTGTGATCGGCACCTGGCGCGACGACATGAAGGTCGACCAGGCCGAAGTGAAGGCCTTCGTAAAGGCCAAGAGCCGCAAGTACGTCATCGACAACGTGATCGCACGCTGCCCGACCAAGGCCCTGTCGCTCAATGACGACGACACTCTGGCTGTGGACAACCGTAACTGCGTACGTTGCATGCATTGCATCAACGTCATGACCAAGGCGCTCTCCCCGGGCGACGACAAGGGTGTCACCATCCTCATCGGCGGCAAGCGCACGCTGAAGATCGGCGATACCTTCGGCACCGTGGTCATCCCGTTCATGAAACTCGAAAACGACGAGGACTACGACAAGATACGTGAACTCGCACACAACATCATCGACTTCTGGGCCGAGAACGGCTTGGAACATGAGCGTTGCGGCGAGATGATCGAGCGTATCGGTCTCGTTAACTTCTTGGAAGGCATCGGTCTTGAGGTCGATCCGAACATGATCACCCATCCGCGCACCGGATCCTACGTACGCATGGACGAGTGGGATCAGGAAGCCGAGAAGTGGAAAAGCCGCCAGCAGGCGGCAGGCTGATCCAGACCTGACTTAACTCGAGCACACGTCGAACAAACGTTTTTGGAGATATAGACAAATGGCAGAACCACAAAAGATGCGCCAGCCGATCGAGAGCGGGTGCCCAGACCCATTTCAGTACATGCACCCGCTGATGATCAAGAACTTCGGTAACTGGAAGTATCATGATCGTCCGCGTCCTGGTGTTCTGCACCACGTCGCCAAATCCGGTGATGAAATCTGGACCGTGCGCGTAGGCACCCAGCGCCAGCTCGGCCCCTACGAAATTAACCTGCTGTGCGACATCGTCGATAAACTCGGCGAGGGCTACATCCACTTCACCATCCGTTCCAACCTGGAAGTAATGGTCTCGAAGAAAGAGAAAGTGGATCCGCTCATCAAGGCATTCGAAGAAGCCGGTTATCCGGTTGGCGGCACCGGCCCCTCGGTAACCATGATCTCCCACACCCAGGGCTGGCTGCACTGCGACATCCCGGGCACCGATGCCTCGGGCGTGGTCAAGGCGCTGATGGACGACCTCCATGAAGAGTTCGTCAAAGAAGACATGCCGAACCGCGTGCACATCACCACCTCCTGCTGCCAGATCAACTGCGGCGGACAGGGTGACATCGCCATCAACGTGCAGCACACCAAGCCGCCGAAGATCAACCACGATCTGGTCGCCAACGTGTGTGAACGGCCGTCGGTCGTGGCACGCTGCCCGGTCGCGGCGATCCGCCCGGCCATGGTGAACGGCAAGCCGTCGCTCGAGGTCGACGAAAAGAAGTGCATCTGCTGCGGTGCCTGCTTCCCGCCCTGCCCGCCGATGCAGATCAACGACCCGGAACATTCCAAGCTGGCGATCTGGGTCGGCGGCAAGAACTCGAATGCGCGCAGCAAGCCCATGTTCCACAAACTCGTGGCCGCCGGCATTCCGAACAATCCGCCGCGCTGGCCCGAAGCCGCGGAGATCGTGAAGACCGTGCTTCGCGTCTATAAGAAAGATGCGAAAGATTGGGAACGCGTGGGTGACTGGGTGGAACGCATTGGCTGGCCGCGCTTCTTTGAGCTCACCGGTCTGCCGTTCACCAAGTTTCATATCGACAACTGGCGTGGGTCGCGTTCTACGCTGAACGCGTCGGCACACATACGTTTCTAGTTCATTCGTGGAAGAAGCTGCATCAACCGACGCCGGACAACTTCCGGCGCCGGTTCAGTAAATCGTCAGCAGGATTTTTATAACGAGCAAGGGGGGCGGTGATGAAGTTGGGTATTTTGGTCAACGAGGGGCCGTATACGCATCAAGCGTCGGACACGGCGTATCTGTTTACGAAGGCCGCAATTGAAAAAGGGCACAAGATTCAGCGCGTGTTCTTTTATCACGACGGTGTGTACAACTCGAACCGGCTCACCGAACCGCCGCAGGATGACCGTCACATCGTCAACCGCTGGGCAAAACTGGCGAAAGACCATCACGTCGACCTGGTGGTTTGCGTAGCAGCGGCTCTGCGCCGAGGAATCAAGGATGAAAATCTTCAGGAAGGATTTCGTATCTCCGGTCTTGGCCAGCTGGTTGAATCGGGTATCCAGGCGGATCGCCTGGTTGTGTTTGGCGATTAAAGCGGAAACTCTCGAGGAAACATGACAATGACCGAAGCAACCGGTGGTATCGAAATGGATGAAAACACGAGCGGCAAGGTAAAGAAATTCCTGTACGTGAACCGCAAGGCGCCGTACGGAACCATTTACGCGTTGGAGTCGCTGGAAGTGGTCTTGATCGCGGCGGCGTTCGATCAGGATGTCAGCCTCGCCTTTCTGGACGACGGCATCTACCAGATCATGAAGGGCCAGCACACCAAGGCGATCGACGTTAAAAACTTTTCGCCAACCTTTCGTGCGCTCGAAGGCTATGACATCGAAAAGCTGTACGTCGAGAAAGAGTCGATGGAAGCGCGCGGTTTGAAAGAAGAAGACTTTATCGTACCCGTCAAGGTGCTGAGCACGGCTGAAATGGCCGAACTCATGCAAACCCAGGACGTGGTACTGAGTTTCTAGGGGGACAACACATGCTGCATACCGTTAACAAATCACCTACTGAACGTAACACGCTGGAAAGTTGCCTCAAGCACCTGAAGAAAGGCGGCGCCGTCCTGTTGATGGAGGATGGGGTTTACGGCGCCCTCAAAGGTACCGCGAGCACCAAACTCGTTGAACAGGCGCTCAAGAATTATCCGATCTACGCCCTCTACCCTGACATCGAGGCGCGTGGAGTGCAGGATCGTGTCATCAACGGAATCAAGCTGGTCGATTACAGCGGGTTTGTCGACTTGGTGGTGGAATACCCCACCGTACAAGCTTGGCTCTAACGTATTTCATTAACCTTTAAACAACCGACGAGGAGAATACACATGCCTATTACTGGTGGCGGAAAGACGGCCGAAACTGACGAAGAAGGTTATCTCGTAAACCGTACCGATTGGAACGAGGAAATCGCGAAGGAAATGGCCAAGGTCGACAATTGCGACCTGACCCAGAACCATTGGGAAGTGATCAACTTCCTGCGTGAATATTACGAAGAGTACCAGATCGCTCCCGCCGTGCGCGTGCTGACCAAAGCGATCGGCAAGAAGCTCGGTCCGGATAAAGGCAACAGCAAGTACCTGTACGAGCTGTTCCCCTATGGACCGGCGAAGCAGGCGTGTAAATACGCCGGTCTGCCGAAACCGACGGGCTGCGTCTAAAGCAAACGAACGTACGGGTTTTCCGCCAACCGAGATACCAGCGGGGTCATCCATGTCGGCTGTGACAGTGATTTATGCGCTGCTGTTTTATGTGGCGACGGCTATCCTCGTCATCGGCGTGGCACGCAAGATTTTCATCTATGCGCGTACGCCGCAGCCGTTGAAAATCCCTACCACACCGGCGCCGACCACCCGCCTGGGTGTCTGGATGCGCATGGCGCGCGAAGTCACCGTGTTCGAAAGTCTGTTCAAATCGAACAAGTGGACCTGGCTGTTTGGCTGGGTCTTTCACCTGTGTCTGTTCGCGGAGTTGGCCTGGCACACACGCTACTTTGCGGAGCCCGTCTGGTTCTTCGTGCCGCTGTTGCCGTGGTTCATCGTGTTCACCGGTCTTGGCATGCTCGCGGGCCTCGCCGGTCTCTGGGGTCGCCGTTTCCTGGTGGATCGCGTGCGCTACATCAGCGGCCCCTCGGATCACCTGATGCTCGCCCTGCTGGTGGGAATCGGGGCCAGCGGTGTTTCCATGAAGTTTCTGGCCCACACCGACATTGTTTCGGTCAAGGCGTTTTTCCTGGGGCTTATGCGTTTTTCCTGGCAACCCCTGCCGGCCGACCCGGTGCTGTTGTTGCATCTGACACTGGTCGCCACACTGATGATTGTCTTCCCGGTCAGCAAACTGTTGCATGCCCCGGGCGTATTTTTCAGCCCCACCCGTAACCAGGTCGATAACCCGCGCGAGAAACGCTGGACCGCGGGCTGGAGCGCTAAAATCGACAACACCAAGGCAGCCGAGGGGTAAGCACCATGGCGGACTTCGAAACACCTGTCCTTGGCGAATACCAGATCGTCCCTCATGTGCATCCGGGAGTGATGGAACGCAGCAAACCCTACATCGCCAAACCGGACGTCAAGAAACCCCTGGGTTTCCCGGGCGAACTCGTACCGGATTGGGAAAATGTCGCCGTCATGAAGCTTGGCGAACTCGTCTCCAAATCTCGCGCCTTGCAGGTATTCCTCGACTCCTGCGTCAAGTGCGGCGCCTGCACCGACAAGTGCCACTACTACCTGGGCACGTCGGACCCGAAGAACATGCCGGTCGCACGTCAGGATCTGTTGCGCTCCGTGTACCGCCGTTACTACACCTTCGCCGGAAAGTTCTTTCCGAAGCTCGTCGGCGCGCGCGACATGACGAAGGATGTGCTGGATGAGTGGTACTCGTATTTTCACCAGTGTTCCCAGTGCCGCCGTTGCTCGGTGTATTGCCCGTACGGCATCGACACCGCCGAGATCTCCATGGCCGCGCGCGACATCATGGACACCGTGGGACAAGGCCAGAAGTATTGCAATGAAATTATTGGCAAGGTCTTCAAGATCGGCAACAACCTCGGCCTTCCTGAACCGGCCTTGGCGAATACGCTGGAGGGCCTCGAGGAAGACGTAAAGGACGAGACCGGCGTTGATGTAAAGTTTCCGCTTGACGTAAAGGGCGCCGAAGTTCTGTTGATCACACCATCGGCGGACTTCTTCGCCGAACCGCACATCGATGGCCTCATCGGCTATGCCAAGGTATTTCATGCCTCCGGCACCAGTTGGACACTCTCCTCCCATGCCTCGGAGGCGGCCAACTTCTCGATGTTCATCGGCTCCCCGGAAAACCTGCACAAGCAGGCCAAGCGCATCCGCGAGGCGGCCATTGAACTCGGTGTCAAACGTATCATCGTCGGCGAATGCGGCCATGCCTGGCGTGTGGCCTACAGTTTCTGGAACACGCTGATCGGTCCCTTCGATTTTCTAGACCAGCGTTATCCGATCCCGCAACATATCTGCGAGTTCACCTACGACCTTATTCAGAAAGGCGCGCTCAAGTTCGACAAATCACAGAACGACGACAAGGTCGTGACATTCCACGATTCCTGCAACGTCGCACGCGCCTCACGCATGGGTAATCTGCCGGGCGGACAGTTCGTCATCCCGCGTGAAGTCATCAAGGCCTGCGTCAACAAGTTTGTGGACATGGCGCCGGAAACCATCCAGGAAGGCACCTTCTGCTGCGGCGGCGGCGGCGGCTTACTTACCGATGACCTCATGGAACTGCGTGTCAAAGGCGCCCAGCCGCGCATGTTGGCCCTCAAGCAGGTGGTGGAAGAACAGGGTGTCACCCACATGGCGGCAATCTGCGCCATCTGCAAGGCCCAGTTCAGCAAGGTACTTCCTTACTATAAGTTCCCGATGGACATGATCCAGAGTGTTCACGGGCTGGTGAGCAAGGCAATTGTGCTGAGCCCGAAAGAATAAGTGTGATGCGAACCATTACACCGGTTATTTAATTATCATCGAGTTATTTAGATCAGGAGATTCGCAATGGCAACTCCCGCAGACAAGACCAAGACAGCCAAGTCTGGATTCACGTTCCGCAAGTACAAGGACGGCGATCAGGAATGGCCCTCCTTCCAATCCCGTATCTTTACGGCCGATGCCACTGACAAGTGCCCGACCTACGTGCACAAGACCCCGCCTTGTCAGGCAAGCTGCCCAGCCGGAGAAGACATTCGCGGCTGGCTCAATATCGTGCGCGGCATCGAGAAGCCACCCAAGGATGTGAAGTGGCAGGAATACGCCTTCCATCGCACCACCGAGGCCAACCCGTTCCCTTCTATGATGGGCCGCGTGTGTCCGGCGCCCTGCCAGACCGGTTGCAATCGCAACTCCGTGGAAGAATACGTCGGCATCAATGCGGTCGAGCAGTTCATCGGCGACTACGGAATCGCGAACAACATCGAATTCAAAGCCGCTGAAAAATCCACGGGCAAGAAAGTCGCCATCATCGGTGGCGGCCCCGCCGGTCTGTCGGCCGCGTACCAGCTGCGCCGCAAGGGCCACGCCGTCACCATCTTTGACGACCATGAATTTCTCGGTGGCATGGCGCGCTACGGCGTGCCAGGTTACCGCCTGCCGCGCGACGTCCTGGATGGCGAAATCAACCGTATCACGCGCATGGGCGTCGAAGTCCGCGCCAAAACACGTATCGGTGTCGATGTGTCGCTCAAGGATGTCGAAAAGAATTACGACGCCGTCCTGTTCGCCATCGGCTGCCAATCCGGCCGTGCGCTCCCGATCCCGGGCGCGGAAGCATCCAACTGCATCACCGGTGTCGCCTTCCTCGAAGCCTTCAACCAGGGCCGCCTGCAAGCCGTGTCCGGCCGCGTGGTGGTGGTGGGCGGTGGTGACACGTCGATCGACGTCGCCTCGGTCGCACGTCGTCTGGGTTACATCAAGGACATGAAAGAAACTGAGCGTCCGGAATACATCGTCCTCGGCCAGACTGCGCACGATGTGGCCATGACCGCGAAGAAAGAAGGCGATGAGGTCATGCTCATCTCGCGTCAGCCGATCGACAAGATGAACGCCGCCAAACACGAAATCGACGATGCCCAGCGCGAAGGCATCGCACTCCAGGGCGCACTGCAACCGGTCAAGGTCATTCTCGATGACAAGGGCCGCGCCAAGGCACTGCGTGTCGTTGAGCTCGACTATTCCAGCGGCAAACCGGTCGAGAAACCGGGCACCGAAAAGGATCTGGCGGCCGACCTCATCGTTTCAGCCATCGGCCAGATAGGTAACTTCAAGGGCATGGACGGCTACGACAACGGCAAGGGTCTCATCAATTCCGACAAGTTCTACCAGATTCCCGGCAAGCCCGGCCAGTTCGTGTGCGGCGACATCATTCGCCCGCACCTGCTGACCACCGTCATCGGCCAGGGCTCCATCGCCGCCGACAGCATCGACCATTACCTCAAGCATGAGGAAATGAGCAAACGTCCCAAGGTGGACGTGCATCACTTCAACCTGCTCGACAAACTGAAGGAAACGGGCCTGACGCCTCAGCCGTTCAAGCCGGAAGGTCCGGAGGACGAGCGTCCGATCGACCGCGGCCTGCGTGGCACCTCGCTGCAAGGCAAGGGGGTCGGTGGTTTCGCGATCCATAACTACGAGGACCGCGCGGACGCCGAAGTGGTCCAGGCAGACGAGCTGTTCCTGGGTCATTTCAACTTCGTCCCGCGCAATCTGCGCAAAGAAATGGTTCCGTCCTCCGAAGAAGTGTTGGGCCATTTCAAGGAACGCATGCTCGGACTGAACGAACCGGAAACGGTGGCCGAGGCCAAGCGTTGCATGAGCTGCGGTCTGTGCTTCGAGTGCGACAACTGCGTGATCTACTGTCCGCAGATCGCCGTCAAGCGTACGCCGAAGTCAGAATCGACGATGGGCCGCTATGTGTATACCGATTACGATCTCTGCATCGGTTGTCATATCTGCGCCGACGTCTGCCCCACCGCCTACATCAAGATGGGCATGGGCGACCACTGATCATTCCGGGAGCACGCGTTCGATGCAAAGCATGAAAACCAGCCTGATATCCGCTCTCCTCGGCATCGTCGGGATTGTCCTCGCGATGCCGACCGTGGCCCATGACAACGAGACCGGAGAATCAGGCCGTGTTCCCATGCCGGCGATGTCCTCGCCGGAGGGAAAAAAGTGTGTCGAGCCGGAAGAGGTCATGCGCCGAGACCACATGAAGTTCATCCTGCATCAGCGCGATGACACCATGCACCAGGGTATTCGTACGACCAAGTACAGTCTCAAGAACTGTGTAAACTGTCATGCCGACGAGAAAACGGGAAGCGTGTTGGGCGAAAAGGGTTTCTGCTCCTCTTGCCATCACTATGCTGCCGTACATATCGACTGTTTCACCTGTCACACCGACAAGCGTGAAAAAGACGCCGTGGCCACGGTACCAACGACACCGGCGTCCGATGCCAACCATGAGGTAAAGCCATGAGCATCAGCCGCCGTGAACTGCTGGGCATGGGTGCGGCCGCCGTGGCCGGAACCCTGCTTGCCCCCGGGCTTCGTCTTGTTGAACTGGTGCAAGCCAAGTCTCCTGAGGAAACGGTCACCTCGCTCAAGCGCTGGGGCCTCCTGATCGACACCACAAAATGCGGCGATGGCTGCAACGCCTGTGTCTCGGCATGCCAGGAAGAAAACGGCTGGCAGGGTCACAATCGCCCGGAGTCGGACCCGCAGTGGATCCGTGGCGTTACACTCAAAGACAAACAGACCGGTTATGTTCAAACCATTCCTGTCATGTGCCAGCATTGCGAATCGCCACCGTGCGTGGATGTGTGTCCCACCGGCGCCTCCTTCAAGCGCGCGGATGGCATCGTTCTCGTCGACAAGCATATTTGCATCGGCTGCCGCTACTGTATGATGGCCTGCCCGTACAAGGCGCGGTCATTTGTGCACGAGGAAACCCACGATCAGAAAGCGTACGCCCCGCGCGGTAAGGGTACCGTTGAATCCTGCACGCTGTGCGTGCATCGCGTGGACAATGGACGTATTCCTGCCTGTGTGGAGGCCTGTAATGCCGATGCCGGCAAGGCCATGACCTTCGGTGACCTGAATGACCGCAACAGCGATATTGCCAAACGCCTGGCGTCACAGCTCACCACCCAGATTCGTCCCGACCTGAACCTGAATACCGGCGTGCGTTACCACGGAATCTAGCGGGGATATTCACAATGAAAAGCATTAGTCACCGCGTAATCGAAGGCAGGAGCATGGGCTTCTATGTCCTCCTCGCCCTGCTTGGGGCCATCGTCCTCGTCGGCCTGGGAGCCGCTCTATATATGGAGGAGAACGGCCACTGGGTAACCGGCATGAATAATCAAATCGTCTGGGGCACACCGCACGTGTTCGCGGTGTTTCTGATTGTCGCCGCCTCCGGCGCCCTCAATGTCGCCTCGATTGCCTCGGTTTTTGGTCGCAAACTCTACAAGCCGCTGTCGCGCCTCTCCGGGTTGCTGGCCATCGCGCTGCTGGCTGGCGGTCTTGCCGTGCTGGTGCTCGATCTGGGCCGTCCCGACCGCCTGACCGTAGCCATGACCGTCTATAATTTCAAATCGATCTTTGCCTGGAACATTTTCCTCTACACCGGCTTTTTCGTCATCGTAGCTGTTTATCTGTGGGTGATGATGGAACGGCGTATGAACGACTACAGCAAACCGGTCGGTATGTTCGCTTTCCTCTGGCGCCTGACGCTAACCACCGGTACCGGTTCCATCTTTGGCTTTCTCGTGGCCCGCGATGCCTACGATTCTGCCGTCTACGCACCGATGTTCATTATCATGTCATTTGCCTATGGCTTGGCCATTTTCCTGCCGGTGCTAATGGCCGCCATGGCATGGACCGGGCGCGAACTGGGTGACGTCACCTTTGATCGCCTGCGCAAGCTGCTCGGCGTGTTTGTTGCCGCGGCACTCTACTTTGTGGCGGTCTACCACCTGACCAATCTCTACATCACGCAGCGCCATGGCGTCGAGGGCTTTGTCCTTCTGAGTGGCGGCGTATACACCAAAATGTTTTGGTTGGGCCAGGTGATCGTTGGCGGGGTGGTACCGCTGATCATTCTGTTCTCCGGACTGGCAAAAATACGCCCCATGGTAACCATCGCGTGCGTGCTCATCGTCCTCGGTGGCATCGCGCAAATGTATGTCACCATCATCGGCGGCCAGGCCTACCCCATGCCGCTCTTCCCCGGGAAAGAGGTAAGCAGCAGCTTCTTCGACGGCGTGGTCGGCAATTACACGCCCAGCCTGCCCGAAGTGTTGCTGGGCATCGGTGGTATCGGCATTGCGCTCGCCCTCACTACCTTCGCAATCAAGGTGCTGCCGTTCATACCCGAGAGCCTGGCCGACGCGGATGCCGATCCGCACCACAAGGCCGCTTAATACGTCTCGCACTGCAAAGACACAGAGCACACAGAGAAAAGAAATCGGCTTAAAACCTGTGATCCTTCGCGCTCTTTGCGCCTCTGCTGCAGAAGTTCATACTTGATGCCATGAACCGCCTGCTCATTTCCGCCGCGCACAAATCCTCCGGTAAGACCACACTGACCATCGGTCTGTGCGCCGCCCTGCGCGCACGCGGCCTATCCGTCCAGCCGTTCAAGAAAGGCCCGGATTTCATCGACCCCATGTGGCTTTCAGCGGCAGCCGGGCGTGATTGCCACAATCTCGATTTTTATCTCATGGGGCGGGATGAAATTCAGGATACCTTTGTGGCACGCGCCCAAGGCGCCGATATTGCCCTGATCGAAGGCAACAAAGGCCTTTACGACGGATTAAGTCTGGACGGGAGCAACAGCAACGCCGCGCTGGCGAACCTGCTCCAGACGCCAGTGGTACTGGTCATCGATGCACGCGGCATGACCCGCGGCATCGCACCTCTCATACTCGGCTATCAGTCCTTTGACCCTGATATCCACATCGCTGGCGTCATCCTCAACCAGCTCGGTGGCTCGCGCCACGAGGCCAAGCTGCGCGCCGTGATCGAGCATTACACCGATGTGCAGGTTCTGGGCGCGGTTCACCATCACGATCAGCTCACCATCGTCGAGCGCCATCTCGGCCTCATGCCAAGCAATGAGGCGACCGGAGCCAAGGCCATGATCGATTCCATCGCCGCCATGATTTCCATGCACGTGGACCTAGACCGCCTGCTGGCCGTTGCCGCGCAGGCGCCGCGTCTCCCCACAACAGGTGCCGACATCAGACCGGCGCCTTCTTTCCCAAAACCGGATATCCGCATTGGTATTGCCCGTGACGCCGCCTTTGCCTTTTATTATCCGGGCGATCTGGAGGCATTGCATGCCGCCGGCGCTGAGCTTGTTCCGTTCGACACCCTCAGGGACTCAACGCTGCCTGCGGTGGATGCCCTTTTCATCGGTGGCGGTTTTCCGGAAGTGCACATGGCACAACTGGAGGCGAACGCTTCCCTGCGCAACAATATCCGTCAATCCGTCGAAGCCGGACTTCCGGTATACGCGGAATGCGGTGGGCTCATGTATCTGTCACGCAGCCTCTCCTGGAAGGACAAGCGCCATGAGATGGTGGGCGTGATCCCCGGAAACACCGTCATGCATGACCGTCCCAAGGGACGCGGTTATGTGCTGCTGCGCGAAACCGGAAAGGGACTCTGGCCACTCGCGTCAGGGAAAACGCCGGTTGAAGTACGTGCCCATGAATTTCATTACTCGAGTCTTGAAAACATGCCGCCCGACATCCAATATGCCTATGACGTACTGCGCGGAACGGGCGTGGACGGGTCGCACGATGGCATCGTCTATAAAAACATGCTCGCCAGTTACGCCCACATGCGCGATCTGGAAGGAAACCATTGGGCGGCGCGATTCGTTGGATTTGTTCGCACGCAGAAACAATCTGCTGGCAAGGCACAAGCGGGAGGCATCGGTCCATGATCATCATCACACAAGAAGCCGCGGCACAAATTCGCAAATCTGCAGAGCAGACCAACATCCAAGGCATGTACCTGCGGGTTGCCGCACGCCAGGACGAGGATGGCTCATTACTCTACGGCATGGGCTTCGATGACAGAGGGGAAAACGACACCCACGTGGTCATTGAGGGCATCGATATACTCATTTCCAGCTCGTCCAAAGAACTCCTGGCAGGTGCCACCCTCGATTTTGTAGAGATCAACCCGGGCGAACACCAGTTTATTTTCGTCAATCCCAACGATCCCTCCCATACCGCGCCTGGCACCAAGCCCGCATAAGGGAGGGGTCTTTGCCGACCGGGGAAACTGGGCATTTCCCCTTCTCTTTCATGACGATCTGTCCTCGGCGTGCCGCACCCACCACATTTCTGTTAGTATTTATGCGGTTCGGTTGCTGCCTACATGCAATCGACAACGCCTCATAACCTGGTTGCCATGCAGAAAAATTCCGTTTCGATTCAACGATGGATCGATCACCTGTTCTGGAGCAAGCTCTCGCGGCCCCTGGCGTTACTGGGACTTCTGCTGCTGGGAAGTGCGACGGCCACGGGCTATTCCCTCTCCGGCCACATCATGGCCGGATGGGCGGCCCTGTCGCTGGCATTGGGCGCGTTCGTCATTCTGGTTTTGCTGTTGATCCGCGTTCGTCGTCGTCTTAAATTCGTCAAACACCTGAGCACCTGGGCCCAGCAGATGCGTGGCGGCAATCTGTCATCCAGAATCCCGATGTCGAACGAACCCGATCTCGCCAGCATCATCGAAGACATAAACAGTCTTGGCGGGATGCTGGAAACACTGGCCTTCGAAATGGACGCCCATTCCCATGCCCAGACCGTGCGTCTCGCCAGAAAAACCCAGTCACTCGACATCTTGTACGAAATAGCGCTGAGTCTTACCCAGCAAGGAAACCGTGATCAGCTGCTTGAGAGCTTTCTGGATACGTTCATCGAACTCGTGGATGCGCGCGCCGCCACGGCACACTTGCTCACCAGCGACGGGCAGATGCGGCTTATCGCCAGCCGGCGTTTCGATGCCATCGCCGATGGCACCGGTGAAACACTGTCGACACATTGCCCCCACTGTGGTTGGACGATTTCCAATGGCAGTGTACACATTCTGACCCACCGGCTTGTCTGTGCCCGATTGCATGCCGAACAGCCAACAGCCGGTGGAGGAGAAGTGGCCGTCGTCCCGTTCCAATACCACGGGCGCACACTGGGTATCTACACGCTCTACCTAGACTGGCCGATGTCCTCACTCGGCGAGGATGCCCTGGAACTGCTGATCAGCATTGGACGACATCTCGGGCTGGCCATCGAAAAGACCCACCTCGACTCGGATGCACGACGGCTGGCGATCATGGAAGAACGCAACATCATCGGCAATGAACTCCATGACTCGCTGGCGCAATCGCTGGTCAGCATGCGGTTGCGCGTCAAAATGCTGGGGGAGATGTTGCACAAAAAAGATCTGCGAGGCACGCAGAATGAAGTTCGCATGCTGCGCGAAAGTCTGGATGAGGCGCATTCGAACCTCAGGGATCTCCTCTCAAACTTTCGCCTTAAAATCGATGAACGTGGCCTGGTTCCGGCAGTGGAAAATATGGTCGAACGCTTTCGTGAAGAAACCGGCATTTCCGTTTTTTTTCACAACGAATGCCAGGACCTGACGTTGACACCCGCGCAGGAACTTCAGGTGTTCCACATCATCCAGGAAGCACTTAGCAACATCCGTAAACACAGCTATGCACACACGGCCCGTATCCGCATCGGCTCTGCCGGCAACGGTCGCTATGAAGTACTGATTGAAGATGACGGGTTCGGCATGGACCCGCCCGATGACGCCCGTCCGGGAGAACATATCGGGCTGCAGGTGATGCAGGAACGCGCCCGCCGCCTGCCAGGCGAAATCACCATTGAGAGCGAACCTGGCGAAGGCACACGTGTGTCTCTGACGTTCGGTACGAACACAGCTAACGCGCCAGCCTCGCGCGCCGCCGGCTGAATCATGATGCGCGCCCTCCTGATTGACGATCACGCGCTCGTGCGCAAGGGGATGGAGGAATTACTGCGCAGCCGCGGTGTCGACGTGGTTGCCGCGGTGGGTTCCGGGGAAGAAGGTATCGCACAGGCACTCGAACTGACGCCTGACATTATCCTGCTGGACATCAAAATGCCAGGCATCAATGGCATTGAAACGCTGGAAAAACTGCGTGCCAACAACGTGACCGCCCCGATCCTGATGTTGACAATGAGCCGGGATGACAACGACCTTCGCGCCGCGTTACGCGGAGGCGCCACGGGCTATCTGCTCAAGGACATGGAGCCAGAGGACCTAGTTCCGGCATTGCAGGCCGCCATGCGCGGTGACAACGTCGTGGCCAAAGAGATGGTAGGCACCCTGGCGCGCATCGTTCAGGGACAAACCAGCGAAGCCGCCCCGCCGCGCCCCGCCGCGCCCTTTGCTGAACTTACTCCGCGCGAACTGGAAATCCTGAGCCACGTGGCGGAAGGACAAAGCAACAAGATGATTGCACGTGTCTTAAGCATCACGGATGGAACGGTGAAGCTGCACGTCAAGGCGATCTTAAGGAAACTCAGCGTGCACTCACGCGTGGAAGCCGCTGTGATTGCGGTGGAACAAGGACTGGGACGGAAAAAAGCAGCAGACGCCGCCAAATTCACGGAGTAAAGGCGCAAGATATCTTTAACTAAAGCTAACTGATCTCACTGGTCTCCGCTGGCAGTCGTCGGATGAAACCAGCTCAACTTCTCGTGCAACTTGATAACCTCACCAACAATTATCAGCGTCGGTGGCTTAACCTTGGCCTGTTTCACAATTTCCGGAAGACTGCCCAGGTCGCCGGTCAGTACCCGCTGATTGCGCGTGGTGCCCTGCTGCACCAGTGCCGCCGGCATATTTTCCGGCAGGCCATGTTTGATCAGTTCACGGCAAATTGATTCAACACCGTGCAAACCCATATAAAAGACGATGGTCTGATCAGGCTGCGCCAGGGCTTTCCAGTTCAGGTTGACCGTACCGTCCTGCAAATGACCGGTCACGAACACCACCGACTGGGCATAATCCCGGTGGGTAAGCGGTATGCCCGCATAGGAAGCACACCCTGAGGCAGCCGTAATGCCGGGCACCACCTGGAAAGGAACGCCCTCCGCCGCCAGGGTTTCAATCTCTTCTCCTCCACGGCCAAAGATGAACGGATCTCCGCCCTTCAGCCGGACCACCCGCTTTCCTTCCCGCGCCAGCCGCACCAATAGCTGATTGATGTCTTCCTGGGGAAGAGCGTGGTTATCGCGTTCCTTGCCGGCGTAGATGCGTTCCGCGTCCCGCCGCACCAGGTCCAGCACCGCCGGTGAAACCAGTCGGTCATAGACCACCACATCCGCCTGCTGCATGAGACGCAGGGCACGAAACGTCAGCAAGTCCGGATCGCCCGGCCCACCGCCGACCAAATAGACTTCGCCCACCGGTGCCCGCACGCCATCGACCGAGTCGATCTTCTGCTGCAAAGCCCGGTGGGCCGCCTCCTCCTGTCCTGAATAAATCAGTTCAGGAATATGCCCCTGCAACACCTCTTCCCAGAACTGGCGGCGGCGCGGCGGATGGGTAAATCGTTGCTTGACCTTGTCACGAAAACTGGACACCAGCGTTGCTAGCCGTCCGTACCCGGCAGGAATCAGGGTTTCGAGGCGCGCACGGATAAGGCGCGCCAATACCGGCGAAGCGCCGCCCGTGGATACCGCCACCACTACCGGTGAGCGGTCGATAATCGACGGCATAATAAAGGTACAGAGATCTGGCTGATCCACGACGTTGACGGGGATGTTCCGCGCCCTGGCTGCTTCCGAAACCTGGCGGTTTACGACGGTATCGTCTGTCGCCGCGATGGCCAGGACACAGCCATCGAGCATTTCCGGACGGAACTCCTTGCCGACGTGACGGACCTTGTCCTCCTTGACCCATCGATCAAGGGTTCCACATAGGACAGGCGCATACACCACAACCCGGGCACCGGCCTCAAGCAGCAGCGACACCTTGCGCACCGCCACCTCACCGCCACCAATCACCGCGCAGGGGCGGTCTTTCAGGTTCAGAAAGACAGGAAGGAAATCCATAAAAACAAAAAAGATAGATGTTTTATATCAGTAGGTTATTCTACATCACAAAAGTTAATTCTAAAAAGAATTCTTGCTCGAGGAATGAATATTCCCATGCGAACAATAATGTCAAACATTCCGAATCCCGCACCTTCCTGGCCGAATACATCACCAATAGGATTGGTGCCCTGGCTGATATGCTCCAATTGGATACGAAATTGGCGGAGAGGGAGGGATTCGAACCCCCGGAAGGTTGCCCTTCAACGGTTTTCAAGACCGCCGCCTTAAACCGCTCGGCCACCTCTCCATGAAACCTAAGAATAACTGAAAAGATCAGCAACGTCCTCATCATCGCTGCACAGCAAACCTGCTTCAGGGGGATGCCTTTTGTTAACGCTTCGGGAAATGGGCGGCATACACACTCTCTGGCATCAGTTTCAGTTCACGTCGAAACCGGTCATTCATCGACTTATAACCATCGAATTCCATGCGCAGCTCATTCAGCTTGTCATCGTTCCGGATAGGCTCCAGGTCCATGTCCTTGCCAATCGAGAACAGGGTATTGTCGTTGAGGAAATACATTCCTGAAATATAATCGGTCAAGTTGTTAATCGTGTGCTTCATGGGGTAGCGATGCATGTTCCGGAACGAGGGGTCCATATCCAGCCCCGAGCCGACCCACGTGACCTTGTCGGGGGCCTTGATCCGGTAGTTGTGCTTCAGGAACACCAGCAGCGAGGGAGTGATGTCCAGTTGGGAGGAAATGGACTTGATCTGCACGGCACGTTTTAACCGTGGCGAATAGACGATCAGGGGTACATGGTAGCGGTCGATCTTCGTCGACATGGGGATCTCCGGCAGTCGATGATCGCCAGTAATAATGAAAATGGTATTCTTATAGGTTGGCAGTTTCGCCTGAGCCTCAAAGTAATGCCTCAGGGCCGCATCGGTGTAGAGAATGGTCGAATAAATGTTCTGGTATTGGCGGTGCTTTTCCTTTTCTGCATCCGGGAAATCCAGCTGATTCATCCGCTCTTCGAAAAGCCGCAGGTATTCCTGTTGTCCGGGAACAGTATAAGGGGTATGCATGCTGACTGTCTGCACGTAATCCACATACGGCGTTCGCGGATCGCCCTGCTCCGTCGCCAGCGCTTTCTGCAACACTTCCCTGTCCGCGTAACCCCAGTAAGCGCCAGGGAGCCGATAATAACTGCTGTCATAGTCGTCGATGCCAACCATCACATCGATATTCTGGCGTTCAAGGAAAGCACGCTGATTGTCGAAGTCCAGGCCATTCCCGCAATAGAAACGGGTTCGATAGCCGTTGCGCTTCAGGATGCTCAGCAATGTCAGGTGTTTCGGCATTCGCGGGCCCAGGTCATTGAAGCCCTTGTCACCGAACGGCAGCGACCCCAGAATCGAGGGAAGTGAAGCAAACGTCCGGCCCTGAGCCGCCAGGAAATTCTCCCAGTACAAACTCTTCCCAGCCAGCTCATCGAGAAACGGGGTGAAACTGCCCAGGTAAGCATGCGGACCGCTGAAGGCCCGGCCCAATCCCTCAACCGCGATGAACACGATATTGGGCGGTGATGCCGGGTCGATGTCAAAATACTCTCCCAGGACATCGGGAGTTTCGTCGATTCGGAGGAACGGATACTCCGGGTCGAGGTATTTGAACCCGGCAGCTTGTGGCGTTAGGTGTGGCATAACCCTTGTCTGGTACGTGGCGTGTTCGTGCGGGACGAAATAAGCGAAGGAATCCGCAACAAAAAAACCCGCCTTATTCAAGGCTACGTCATAGGCGAACTCACTCTTGAACGCATTCCGGGCGGGCAAAACGGAACCGCCGTAGATCGACACGACGGCCCCGGCAACCAGAGTAATGAAAACCACGGCCGGTTTCAGGATTACGCGATTATTGAAGTAGCGCAAGGCTGCCCAAAAAACTGCCAACGGAATGATGCAGCTGAGTACCGACAGAACGGAAACCCGGTAACCAGCACGTGCGGTGTACAGAATATCAGCCATGGAATAGCCGAACAGATCTGCTCCTAATGGAACCCGTGCCACGAAGAAGTAATTAACGAGAATCAGATAGCCGGAAAGAACCAGCGAACCAATGATTCCATACCCTCGTAGATCGGCGTGTTCCCCACGGAAAATCAGGCGGACCAGAAAGAACAAAGGCAAGAGGAGCAAAAGCAGTTTCAGAAAAAACAACAGATCGGACCAGAAAGCCTGGCTGATTACTGTCCAGATATCCTGAGGAACCTCGGTAGTCAGGACAATGCCGGACAATTCCACGAGCCTCGTCGTCAGACAGGCGAGCAGCAGGGCCAGCGACAGGTTGCCGAACCTGACCATGCGCTCGCGAAACCGTATCGGCCACGGCGCAACGGCTTCTTCCAAGTCGGGATTGTTCATTGCTTACGCGGGCGTCAAGTGGCTGTTGGCCTGTTCACCAACGGAGAAGCAGACTGACCGACATGCTCCTTTCGGCATAGGGATTGGCAGTCTGTTCTTTACTGTAGTCGGCCGCGAGCTTCATGCCCCATCGCGGGGAAAAATATTTCCGGACCGCCGCGCCAACTGTCCAGCTCTTTGTGATATCGACGATCTGGCTCTGATAAAGATATTCCCCGCCGCGGCTGAACCCGCCGTTCAGTTCCACGTAGTCATCCGCATCTCCCGAAAAGTAATAGCGGGCGATCGCGCGGTGCGACAGCCCCGACTTGGAAGTCGATGGGATAAAGAGAGTCCGCCAGCGAAGGTACCAGTTGCCGGTATATTTACCGATGCCCACCCCATACATATTGACGTTACTGTTGGTGAAATCCAGACGATCATAACTGCCGGAGAGTTCCCATCCCTGTCCGACCCCCTGGAATAGCTCCGCACGATACGCGTGATCCGGATAGAGCGTGGCGTCTGGCGAGTACTGGTACCGAACATTGGCATATGCCCGGAACCAGAGATCGACATAAGCGTCGAGCGCCACTGCTTCGTCGGTCAGCGTGAAACGGTTTGCCTTGAGATACTCTGCCGCGAGCGAACCATGTTCCCAATAGTGGCGGACGGTAGCGTCATACTCGTTCCACTTGTCGCGGTCCGGCGCGAAATGGCTGAAACTGTAGCCGAAGCTCGCGGCCCACATGAAACCTTCCGGCTTGGTCGCCTCCGCTTCCACCCGGCGTTCCAGCGTGGCAACGAGCCGATCGACCTCCGCGTTATCTGCGCCATGCACACGCGCCATTTCCAGATCGGCCCGGGAAGCCTTGAAGTCCCCCTTCGAGCGGTAGGCCCTGGCGCGGGCCAGGTAAGCGCGGGGTTCGTCGGGTTGCACCGCGACCCAGTGATCGTATGACTTGAGGGCGGCATCCGGACGGTCGCTCCAGAGATACATGTCGCCCAGTGCGGACCATGCGCCGCCATAACCCGGTGAACGGGTGGTAACCGCGGTCAGGTCGGCTTCGGCCTCTGCCCAGCGCCCCAGCCAGGCGTAGGTCCGGCCCCTGGCAAGGCGTAGATCTGAGTTGTTCGGGCTCACTGTCAGCAATTCGGTATAGATCCGGATCGCTTCCGCATGCTGGTTCGTATAGGAGAGCATGCGCGCCAACTGAAACCTGGGCTCGTACGACTTTGGCGCCGCTGCTACCGCCGCGCGGTAGTAACGAATCGCTTCGACATACTCACCGCGGTCGCGCGCTGCATTACCGGCCACCATTGCCGGATTTTCCGTATTTGCAGCTGCTTCCGCTGCCCACGCCTGCCCACCTACCCCAAGACCAGCAAGCAGATACAACGCAATTACAACCATTATTCTTTGTACCACTCTGGTTATTCCTGAAGTAGATAAATCAACAAACAACAATCAAGCCAATTTTTTCCGGTTACGACGAGCCATTTTCTCACGGGTCTTGTCGCGGAAATAGTAAAAAATGGCGATTACTCTCCATAGCGTGTTCAATTGCCGATAGCCAAAATTCTCGAAGATGGACGCCGTAAACAGGGCAATAATATGCCACGGTTTTTTATACAGATGGAACGACATTTCCTCCAGAAGTAACGCGGAAGTCGAGAGCAATACACCGAATCCTACGGCCAGAATCAGGAAGGTAATAAATGCCTTCATGGAAATGAAACCAACAATAAAGCCGGTGATAATGATGATGTAACCCAGCGTCTCGACGATCGGACCGAGCCACTCGAAAAAAAGCGCAAACGGGAAGGCGAGCCAACCGGCAAACGTGCCTTGGTCGTGGAACAGCAAGCCACGGTTCATCATGAGGGACTCAATAAGCCCAATCTGCCAGGTGATACGTTGCCTCTTCAGCTTCTTGCGAGTGTCGGGAACCTCGGTCCAGCAGATGGGTTCTGGCACAAAAGCGATATGGTAGCGTTTCCTCTGTCCAGATAGAACCCGGTGCAGGCGAACAACAAGCTCCATATCCTCGCCCACGGTGTCAGACCGGTATCCACCTACCGCCACCACCGTTTCCTTGTGATAAATACCGAAAGCACCCGAAATGATCAAGTGCGCATTCATCGGCGACCACCCCATCCTCCCATACAGGAAAGCACGCAGATACTCCACAATCTGGAACAATACCAGCGGTTTCCTTGAAAGATCGGCTTCGATAAAAATACCATCTTTCGACTTGCAGCCATTGGCAACGCGAACCGTACCGCCACAAGCTACAACAGTAGGATCCTCAAGAAGCGGCTGAACAATCAGTAGCAAACTATCCTTTTGCAGAATGGAATCGGCATCCACGCGGCAAAACCAAGGATAACGCGCAATGTTAATGCCTGCGTTGACCGCATCTCCCCGCCCGCCATTTTCCTTGTCAACGACGCGCAGACGCGGATCTGCGGTTGAGTGGTAAACTGCACGAACAGGCTTGGTGCGAATGCGATTCCGATAGGCCTCAGGAAAAGGTACCAACGAGTATTCCTTTTTCATGATATCGAGAGTACGGTCGCTAGACCCATCGTTCACCACGATAATCTCGTATTCCGGATAATTGTGCTGGAACAGTGAACGCAGCGTATTCAATATATGCGCTTCTTCGTTATAGGCAGGAACAATAATAGTGACAGGAGGGGCGAATCCGGCTAACAGGTGTGGCAGGCCCGCCACATCGCGACTCTGCATGTAGCGTGCGATGCCACCGATCGAGAGGATATTCAGCATCAGGTAGACGCTATTAAGCCCGATGAAATAAATCAGGATGAACGATTCAACAATCGGGAAATATTCGATCATTGCTGGCTGGGTCGCTTTTCCGCAATGGCTTGATCAAGAATATCCCTTGCATAGCGATCTTTCAGTCCTTCCTTGAGCTTGTGTATCCGCCCCACGCTGAACGAAGGCAAATCTACAATCGCTTGTGCAGCTCGGTATCGAACCCACCACTCCTGGTCTGCAAGCAGCTCCACCAGTTTCTTTTCATCTTCCCTCGTTCCTATTCTCCCGAGACAGGCGGCGGCATGTGACCGCACATGCCAGCGTGGATGATCCAGATATTGTCTCACCAGTTCCAGATCTTTTGTCTCACGGAATCTGCCAATGGCGTCAAGGCATGGGCCAATCACCTTGTCATCCGGAGGGCTTGTGAGAATCTTCCGGACTGCGGACAACGTGATGGTGTCATGGCAAGTCGTCAGGTATGGTATCAGCCGCTGCATATCATCCGCCTGCGCGCGCGTGACTGCATTGACCAGAGGCTCAGAGACAAGATCAGGGCCGATTTCCTTGAGAATGCTGGCGACCTTTGCTGTCGGCCAATCGACGCGACGCACGACCTGCGGGACAATGACCGGCACGGCCGCCTCGGGATCGATACGCGCGATTGCCTGCGTAGCAGCCAACGATAGGAGCGCATGTTCGGATACCGCTATCTGGCACAACTTCTCCCATTGGCTTTTGTCACGCAACTGGCCAAGCGTTACCACCGCAAGAAGTTTCTTCCGGATACTACGTTTTCCCAGTAATCGTTTCGCGACGCGATCAACCCCCGTCGCCATGGCCACGCTGTTCAACCAATCCCGTATTTTCTCATCCCCGTATTTTTCCTCACGCACCATATTCCAGAGAATCAGGAATGAAAACCTGTCTGCGAATTCGATATGCGGCAAGCGGTCGAGGCTGTTCCATGCGCCATTCAGCAAGATCGGACGCCACAACTTTGAGAAATCTCGATACCGACGCTCCTTCATAAGCAACAACGCACGCAGGAACAGGATATAGGCCATCAGAAATACCACCAACACCACGATGGCAATGGCGACCCAGTGTGCTATAGCGAGAACCAGATCAGAATGCATGCTTGCGGAAGCCGCTTTCGATATCGGCGTGGCGGGAAAATGCGGGCATTGCCACTGCGTTGCACGAAATACCGCGCTTTACAGGAAGGACAGCGGGGGAAACGACGATACGAAAGGTTGCCAGAAAAAAGACAAAGAACTTACCTGTTATTTTTCCCATTGACCTCACCTGCATGCTGCGTGACCGACTGCTCGACTTGGTTCCCGTTGGAGCCAAGCCGGCGAGCACCGCGTTATTTTTACTCTATTTAGAATGCAAATAGCATGCCACATCACCGGGAAATGCGTGTATCTCCATGCATATAGGGGTGCAAAACAGACGGGATACCAATATCGCCATTGGCATCCTGATAATTCTCCATGATCGCCACCAGCGTCCTGCCCACCGCCAGCCCGGAACCATTGAGTGTGTGCACCAACTCGGGCTTTCCGGTCTCTGGGTTACGCCAGCGCGCCTGCATACGGCGCGCCTGGAAATCCTCAAAATTGCTGCATGAGGAAATTTCACGGTATTTGTTCTGTCCCGGTAACCAGACCTCGAGGTCATAGGTCTTGGCGGAGGAGAAACCCATGTCGCCGGTGCACAGCATCACCACGCGATATGGCAACTCAAGCAACTGCAATACCTTCTCCGCATGTCCAGTCAGTTCTTCATGGGCAGCATAAGAATCCGGCGAGCGCACGATCTGCACCAGCTCCACCTTCTCGAACTGGTGCTGGCGAATCATGCCACGCGTGTCCTTACCGTACGAGCCAGCCTCGCTGCGGAAACATGGCGTGTGACAGACATACTTCCGAGGCATGTCGTTCGCCTCCAGGATCATGTCGCGCACAATGTTCGTGACGGGAACCTCGGCGGTGTGGATAAGGTAATAATTATTCTCGCCCTTCAGGGCAAACAGATCCTGCTCGAACTTGGGTAACTGGCCTGTGCCACGTAGGCTGTCCGCGTTGACCATGTACGGAACGTAGACTTCCGTATATCCATGCTCGCGGGTATGCAGATCGAGCATGAACTGAATCAGCGCCCGATGCAGCCTGGCCAAAGGACCCTGCATCACTGAAAAGCGCGCGCCCGTGATCTTGGCCGCCACATCGAAGTCCAGCATGTTGAGCCCCGCGCCCAGATCAACATGATCTTTCGGTGTGAAATCGAACCTGAGCGCATCACCCCAGCGCCGAATTTCCTTATTGTCGGCTTCGCTCTTGCCATCGGGCACACTTACGTGCGGGATGTTGGGAATCCCGAATGCAATGTCATTGATGTCGTTCTGGATCTGCTCCAGCTCTGTCTCGGCCTGCTTGAGGGCTGCGCCAATCACCGCCACCTCCTGCATGATGGGCGAGGCATCTTCCCCTTTTGCCTTGGCCTGACCGATCGCCTTCGATTTGGCATTACGCTCCGCCTGAAACTGCTGGGCAATGACCTGCACCCGTTTGCGTTTTTCCTCAAGCGTGGTTAATGCCTGGGTGTCCAACTGAAAACCGCGGCGGCTGAGCTGTTTGACAATCTCGTCCAGGTTGGAACGGAGTAATTTTGGGTCAAGCATAGTTTGGTTTCTTGTGTGGTTTTATTGGTTAGTCAATCAACCTTCGTTGACCTGCGCCGACCACGACACAACATGACCCGGTGGCAGAATCTTCTTGAGATGCGACAGAATCCGTTTCACTTTCTCCGGCTCGTCAAAAAATTCAATGACGACGGGAAGGTCCAGCGACAAATCCAGCAGCGAGGCGGAATGCACTTTCCCGGAGCGGCCAAAACCGGAGACACCGCGGAATACGGTGACACCGCGAACCTTTTCTTCATCATGCAATTTTGACATCAGCGTCTTCAATAGTTTCTCGGCTTCCGTCAGGTAAACCCGCACCATTGTTACGTCGCTGTGTTTCATAATTGCCTCCCGAGAATAACACCGGCCCACGTGGCGCCCAGGCAAAGAACGAGGCTCGACAGTGCATTGACGCCGGCCTTGAGAGAATCGCCCTGCTCCAGCAAATTAAAGGTCTCAATGGAAAATGACGAAAAGGTGGTGAAGCCACCGAGCACGCCGATCAGCAGGGCGGCACGCCACACCGCGTTGTCGCTCATGCGCTCGACGAGCAATACAAACAGGAACCCCATCAAGAGACAACCGATAACATTGACCGCCAACGTGCCATAAGGGAATGATCTGCCTGCAAACGAATGCACCCAGGTAGACATCCAGAAGCGCAATACACTGCCCGCGGCACCGCCGGCGGCGATGGCTAAGACCTGATTCACGTTAAGGCACTCCTTGCTTCTGAAAAGGTGTTGTTCTTTTATCAGCCGGAACTGGCCTTATCATACCAGTACTTCGCCTGGGCCGAGTCGCGCGGCAGGCCAAACAGACCGTCTTCGTACGCCTTGGCCAGGGATTTCTGGGCACGCTTCTGCCCGTTGGCCGCCGCCTTGCGTAACCACATCACCGCCAGGGTCTCATCCTTCTTGACGCCTAACCCGTAGCCATACCCCACGGCCAGACGGTACTGACTGTCCGCGTGCCCCTTCTCGGCCGCCAGGCGATACCACTTCACCGCCATCGCGAAATCACGGTCAACGCCCCGGCCTTTTTCATACAGTCTGCCGATGGCGTATTGCGCATGCATATCGCCCTTGTCCGCCATGGGCTGCCAGATGCTGCGGGCCTTGGCATAGTCACCTGCCTCATAGGCGACGGAAGCGGCTTCGTAGCTGTTTGGCGGCGGCGTGGACCCCACCGCCAGTGCCGATACCGAAAACAGCCACACCAGAATTCCCAGCGTATTTAATTTTGTATATCTCATCGCATCACCCCCGTCAGTCTCATTTTGTCGACTTCTGCACTTTCTTCACATCAGGTTTTTCAATCTCAGCTTGCGCCTTTCTGTCCAAGCTGCGTAAATGCGCCAGGCGCTCAGCGATTTTTGTCTCCAGCCCATTTGAGGTCGGAAAATAATACTGACGCCTGCCTATTTCATCCGGAAAGTAATGCTCACCGGCCGCATAGCCCTCAGACTCATCATGCGCATAGCGATAGCCTTCGGCATAGCCCAACTCTTTCATCAGTTTAGTCGGCGCATTGCGCAGATGCAGCGGAACCTCCAACGAACCCCGTTCACGCGCATCTTTCATGGCCTTGCCCAGAGCGGTATACACGGCATTGCTCTTGGGGACGCAGGCCATGTAAACAATCGCCTGCGCAATCGCCAACTCCCCCTCCGGGCTGCCAAGCCGTTCCTGCACATCCCAGGCGTTGAGGGCCAATGCCAGCGCCCTCGGGTCGGCGTTGCCGACGTCTTCCGACGCCATGCGCACGACACGCCGTGCGATATACAGCGGGTCGCAACCGCCGTCGACCATGCGCGCGAACCAATATAACGAGGCATCCGGATCACTGCCACGAACAGATTTGTGCAACGCGGAAATCTGGTCGTAGAACGCTTCGCCCCTTTTATCGAACCGCCGCATCCCACCGGCCACGACCTCGCTGACCAGCTCAACACCGATAACCAGCTTACCCTCCTGTTTGGTGGCCAGATCCGCCGCCATCTCAAGGAGGTTGAGCGCCCGCCGTGCGTCGCCGTCTGCCGCCTGCGCCAGGATAGCGCGCGCGTCATCCGCCACCTCGAGGTGCTGCGAGCCCAGCCCATATTCCGTGTCCACCAGCGCCCGATCGATTACCTGCCGCACCTCTTCGGCCGTAAGCGCCTTGAGCACATAAACCCGCGCGCGCGACAACAAGGCGTTATTCAGTTCAAACGAAGGGTTCTCGGTGGTGGCGCCGATGAAGGTGAGCGTGCCGTCCTCGACGTAGGGCAAAAAACCGTCCTGCTGCGCCTTGTTGAAACGATGCACTTCGTCAACAAACAACACCGTCGGGCGTCCTTCGGCATGCGCCTGCTTGGCCTCTTCCACCGCGGCACGTATTTCCTTGACGCCCGCAAAGACCGCCGAGATGGCGATGAAATGGGCCTGGGTGCGCTGTGCGATGAGTTTTGCCAGCGTGGTCTTGCCGGTGCCGGGCGGCCCCCAGAAAATCATCGAGTGCAGGATGTTGGCCTCGATGGCCTGGCGCAGCGGCTTGCCCTCAGCCAGCAGGTGTGACTGGCCGAAATAATCATCAAGCCGCTGCGGCCGCATACGGTCGGCCAGCGGCTGCCAGGGTTTCGTCAGAGTCTTGGTGAACAGATCATCCATAACTGGATTCGCCTCGCATCAGGCGGCTGAGGACAGGAGACTTGTGTTGCGACGGGCTGATTTCTACTCGCCGACCACGTCGACACCCGTGGGTGGTGTAAAGCTGAACCGACCTGGCTCGATCCGCGCATTCTCTTGCGGCGCCTGAAAGGTGATGCGGGTGGTGTGGCCAAATCCATCGACAATCTCCAACGCCCGCAGCTTTCCGTTCGCGAACCCGGCACGGATATCTTCATAGCCCCCCTCTTTACGTCGCGGGGTCAGTTGCGCCCACTCCAGATTGTCCCGAGCCTCCAAAGACTTCACGCTGAAATTGTCCTCCAGACGGCCTCTTCCGGCAAGCAGCATGGCAGGCGTGTCGCCCAAGCCATTACCCAAGGGACGCACCGTCACCTGCTGCAATTCCACGTCGTAGACCCAGAGGCGTCTTCCGTCAGACACAATTTGCTGCTTGAACGGTGCGTCGTAGTTCCAGCGGAATCGGTTTGGGCGCTCGATCCATAACGCGCCTGACGACTCCTGAATGGTCTTATGCGATTCATCGAGCACCACCTGACTGAAGCGTGCGCTGTAGCTGTTCACTTGCGTAAAGAAACGCCGCAGACTGTCCACCGAGGTTTTTTGGTTGTCTTCGGCCAACGCCGACGTGCTGATGTACGCGACAAACAAAAACAGAAAGAAGCGGGCAATATTTGTCATTCGAAGCACCTGGAATCAGGTCACGCGTACCGGCGGCGGCGCAATCACCTCACGGCTGCCATTCGGTTGTAGCGGGCCGACCACACCCGCGCGTTCCATGTCTTCGATCAGTCGCGCGGCGCGGTTGTAGCCGATACGCAGCCGCCGTTGCACACCGGAGATGGAAGCGCGCCGCGACTCGGTCACGATCTTCAAGGCCTCGTCGTACAAGGGATCGGCTTCTCCGCCCCCAGCCACATCGCCGTCAACACCGCCGCCCTCCTGAAGGAATCCCTGGTCGTTCACGCCGGTATCGCCGCTGAGAATCTGTTCCTCATACACTGGCGTCCCGCTCTTCTTGAGGAAACTTGCCACCTTATGTACCTCATGGTCGGCGACAAACGCGCCATGGACGCGTACGGGCGTGCCCTGCCCCGGTTGCAGGAACAGCATGTCGCCCTGTCCCAGCAATTGCTCGGCGCCCATCTGATCCAGCACCGTGCGCGAATCCACGCGCGAGGACATCTGGAAGGCAATGCGTGTTGGGATATTCGCTTTAATCAGGCCGGTGATGACATCTACCGACGGGCGCTGGGTCGCGAGCACGAGGTGCAGGCCGGAAGCGCGCGCCTTTTGCGCCAGACGCGCAATCAATTCTTCCACCTTCTTGCCGACCACCATCATGAGGTCAGCAAGCTCGTCCACCAGGATCACCACGAGTGGTAACGGCTTGAGTGTCGGGATCTCGGTGTCCGGCGTCATCGGCGTAAAGAGCGGATCGGAGATGGGCTTGCCGGCATCGATGGCATCCTTAACCTTGCGGTTGTAGCCCGCGAGGTTGCGCACGCCCAAGGCCGCCATGAGGCGGTAGCGCCGTTCCATCTCGGCGATGCACCATTTAAAGGCATTCGCCGCCTGTTTCATGTCCGTGACCACCGGCGCCAGCAGATGCGGTATGCCCTGGTACACCGCCAGTTCCAGCATCTTGGGATCGATCATGATCATGCGCACGTTTTCCGGCGTGGACTTGTACACCAGACTCAGGATCAGCGAATTGATGCACACGGATTTTCCGGAACCCGTGGTACCGGCGATCAGGAGATGCGGCATTTTGGTGAGATCGACCACGACCGGATTGCCGCTGATGTCCTTGCCCAACGCCAGCGCCAGGGGCGATACCGATTCTTCATAGGCCTGGGAGGACAGCGCATCGGACAAGCGCACGGTCTCACGCACTTCGTTCGGAATTTCCAGGCCGACGGAGGTTTTGCCGGGAATATTTTCCACCACCCGCAGGCTCACCACCGAAAGCGAACGCGCGAGGTCGCGCTGCAGGTTGGTGATCTGCGAGGCCTTGATGCCCGGGGCCGGTTCGACCTCAAACAGGGTAATCACGGGGCCCGGATGCACCGCCACCACCTGCGCCTCGATATCGAAGTCGAGCAGTTTTTTCTCCAGCAGTCGCGCCATGCTTTCCAGCGACTGCTTGGAGAACTGCGGCGCGGTCTGCTTGTCCGCCGGATCGAGCAGTGACAGTGGTGGTAGTTCGCCTGGTGCCGGCAGGTCGAACAACGGCACCTGCTTTTCCTTCTCTGCCCGCTTACTCGGCGCGGGTTTCGCAATCACCGGCTCAATACGCGGCGGGATATGCTTCGCCAGCACCTTCTTGTCTTCTTCCACGACCTCGCGCCGCTTCTGTTTGGCGCGCATGCCAATCAGGCGGTCGATCAGCGTGGAAAGATGCTCGTAAAGGCGCACAGACAAAATCACGCTCCAGCGTCCGACATGATCCATGACCTTAAGCCACGAGAGTCCGGTATATATAGTCACACCGGCGAAAAAGAGCGACAGCAGAAACAAGGTCGCCCCCACAAACCCGAGGGCCGAAGCGAGTCCGAGCCCGATGGAATTGCCCAGCCAGCCACCGCTCGCAAACGGCACACCGGCATGGACCTTGGCAAAATGCAGGCTCGCGAGCCCACAGGCGCCAAACAGAGCCGCGAGGAACCCCCCCGCCATCAGCAGTCGGTGCTTGTTGCTTACCGGAGTTGTGTCCTTACGGTGCAGGTAGATGCGCCATCCCGCCACCCCGACCATCACGGGGAGCAGGTAGGCGACATGGCCAAAAAGATTGAAGAGCACGTCCGACAGCCACGCCCCCACCCGGCCGCCGATGTTCGCCACGGCGTCGCTTGAGTCGATATGCGACCACGACGGGTCCGAGGCCGAATAGGTCCAGAGGGAGATTAGAAGATAGATGGCGCTGGCCCCGAGAATGTACAGGGCCGCTTCACGCAGAAGCTGAAGAATACGCGGGGTCAGCGGTGGGCTGGTATTTTTCCTGGTGGCCTGCGTCACAACCTTCCTTAATGTATGGCTTCGGCGATTCCCCGATTTTCCCATTTTTAGGCGCCCGAAGCCAAGCTTTGTTTCCAGTTTCGGTAGCACCGCAGCGACCACCGGTCCTGGCCACGGGGCTTGACTTACGCCGGTGCGTTCGCCTTTACCGTGCTCGGATCAATGACGTAACATACGCGCGTTATCAAGGCCAACCGGGCCGCAAGATAAAACTACCGCCGGGCTTGTCGATCCAATTGTTTCCTGCCATATAAACGGAGTTATCAAGGTATGAATAAGGCCAAGCACTGTCGGCTCCTCATCCTCGGTTCCGGCCCGGCCGGCTACACGGCTGCGGTCTACGCCGCCCGTGCCAACCTGAATCCGGTCCTGGTCACGGGCCTGGAACAGGGCGGCCAGCTCATGACCACGACCGACGTGGACAACTGGCCCGGCGATGTCGAGGGCTTGCAGGGTCCGGCACTCATGGAGCGCATGCAGAAACACGCCGAACGTTTCAAGGCCGAGATCGTGTTTGATCATATTCATAAGGCAGACCTCAAGGCCAAGCCGCTACGCCTGACCGGCGACTCCGGCGAATACACCTGCGACGCGCTCATTATCGCGACCGGCGCCTCGGCTAAATATCTGGGCCTGCCTTCCGAAGAAGCCTTCAAGGGCAAAGGTGTTTCCGGCTGTGCCACCTGCGATGGATTCTTCTACAAGAATCAGAAGGTAGCCGTCATCGGCGGCGGCAACACCGCCGTGGAAGAAGCGCTCTATCTTTCCAACATCGCCGCCCATGTCACGGTCGTGCACCGGCGCGACAAATTCAAGGCCGAGGCCATCCTGATCGACCAGCTGATGGCGAAGACAAAGAGCGGCAACATCTCCATTGAGTGGAACGCCGAGGTGGATGAAGTTCTCGGCGACAAAAGCGGCGTGACGGGCGTGCGCATTAAAGACGGCAGTGGAAAGAAAAAAGACCTTTCCGTACAGGGCGTGTTCATCGCCATCGGCCATGCGCCCAACACCGCCATCTTCGATGGCCAGCTCGACATGCACGGCGGCTACATCAAGACCCACGGTGGCAACGAAGGCAACGCCACAGCCACGAGCGTCCCAGGCGTATTCGCTGCTGGCGACGTGCAGGACCACGTCTACCGGCAGGCGATCACCTCCGCCGGCAGCGGCTGCATGGCGGCGCTGGATGCCGAGCGGTATTTGCAAGCGCTCAAATAGTTGATGTAGGGTAAGTTAGGCGGTTCTTGCCTTAACCCACCGAAAGGTCTTATCCATGCCCACCGACAAACCGGACAACGATGACGAGCGTGACCTGTTCCGCAAGACCGTCGGCAAGATTCGTCCGGTTAAACAGGATAAGGTACCGCCCCGTCCTAAGCGCCGCAAACCGGTGCCAGAGCAAACCCTGCGCGACCAGCGCGACGTGATGGATAGCCTCCTGTCCGACGACTATGAACCCGCCGAAATAGAAACCGGCGAGGAAATGCTCTTCATCCGCCCCGGCCTGCAACACACTGTCATCCGCAAACTGCGCCGTGGCCAATACGCCATCGAAGCGGACCTGGACCTGCACGGCGCGACCGTCATTCAGGCGCGCGACGCCGTGGATTCTTTTCTCAAAAGCGCGTGCGACCACGGCAAGCGCTTTGTACGTATTATCCACGGCAAGGGAAACAGCTCGGAAGGTAAACTACCGGTACTGAAGGGAAAGGTAAATTCCTGGCTGCGCCAGAGAAACGAGGTGCTCGCCTTCTGCTCCGCCCACCCCAACGACGGCGGCACGGGGGCGGTGTATGTGCTCTTGAAGCGCAAAGTCTAAGATCGATACCAATTTTAAATTATACCTACTATTTCGACCAGGCTATGAGGGGCAAGCCATGAAAATGCACTATGATGAAAAGTCCGACGCACTGTACTTGCGGCTCGACAATTCACAGATAATAGAGTCCGAGGAGATCCAACCGGGGATTGTGCTCGACTATAATGGCCACAACCAGGTGGTAGGAGTCGAAATTTTTCTCGTGAAGGAACGGGTTCCGTTAGCCGATTTGAAACATCTCGACTTTAAAGTTGCCTGATTTTTGGGTGGGGTTGCTGTAGACAATGTCATTCAAGAAACCGTATTAGGCAGGGTTACCATCGATCGTCTCTCCACGACGCAAACGCTCACGCCGTGCCGTAGTTTCCGGCGTACTGGCCATCAGGGTAAACAGGCGCAACTCATCCACCCATTTCAATCGCTCAAGCGGCGTCAGGCGCGCAAACGCGTCGAGCTGCTCGTCGCTGACATAATAGTAATAACCACCCTTCTCTTTCATCGTATGTCCCACCACTAAGGCTGAGATATCAACCGCTTCAAATGTTCGATGTCCGCACGATCCTGGGTGCGACCCGCCGCTTCCTTAAGGTGAATCATATCCTCCACGGCTGCCAAGGGAATACGGCATCCACCCACCTCTTGCCATTTTACCCGCCTCAACGCCGCCTCTACATCCAACGGCGGATCGATCAATATGTCGACTGTCGGTGCGCTGGGATCAGACGGCCGCAGAGCAAAAACAACCATGCCCTTATCCTTTACCCATAATTGCCTGACAGCGGGGTGCAGCAAATCTTCCATGGGTACGGGTGCCACTGGGGTCAAATGCAGTTTTTTGGCCATACCTA